>CAYWKH010000005.1:0-44184 GCA_964458805.1 uncultured Synergistaceae bacterium | reverse complement strand
CGACATTTCGCGGCGACAGGCGCCGAAGCACGCGGTTTATCTCCTTAAGTTCCTCGGTTTTTGCGCCCGGCATTTCCGCCCTTCCTCCTTTCATCATGAAGCTATCCGTGATTATTATACCCGATTGCAGGCACAAGGAGGGTTTTGACCCCGGCATTGCATTGCCGCATCCGCCTGTTGCCTTTTCCCCTGCGTGACTATACCATTGTCGCGGTCGGTTCCATCCAACATCTCCGCGGAGCGTGATGCAGATGAAGAATGACGGCGCAATACTTGTCACGGGCGGGTGCGGGTTCATCGGCTCGAACCTGGTCCGCGCGGCGGTATCCTCCGGCCTGCGGGTGGTCAACCTGGACGCCCTCACCTACGCCGGCAACCGGGCCTCGCTGGCGGACCTCGACGGCGACCCGGCCTACACTTTCGTCCACGGCGACATCCTGGACGGGGCGCTGCTCAGGCGGCTCTTCGAGGAGCACAGGCCGCGGGCGGTGCTCCACCTCGCGGCTGAGAGCCACGTGGACCGCTCCATCGACGGGCCGGAGGAGTTCATCCAGACGAACATAACCGGCACCTTCCGCCTGCTGGAGGCGGCGCGCTCCTTCTGGTCCGGGCTCTCCGGGGCGGGGAGGAACGCCTTCCGCTTCCTGCACGTGTCGACCGACGAGGTCTTCGGCTCGCTGGGCCAGGAGGGGCGCTTCACGGAGGACACGGCCTACGACCCGCGCTCGCCCTACTCCGCCTCCAAGGCCGCGTCGGACCACCTGGTGCGCGCCTACGGCCACACCTACGCCCTGCCCGTGCTGATCACCAACTGCTCCAACAACTACGGGCCGTACCAGTTCCCGGAGAAGCTGATCCCGCACATGATCCAGTCCGCGCTGGCGGGGAGGCCGCTGCCGGTCTACGGCGACGGCGGCAACGTGCGCGACTGGCTGTTCGTCGGGGACCACTGCCGCGCCCTGCTGGCGGTGATGGACGGGGGGAGGCCGGGGGAGACCTACGCGATCGGCGGGGACTCGGAGCGGACGAACCTCCAGGTGGTGAGGGGGATATGCTCCCTGCTCGACGAGATGTCCCCCCGAGCGGACGGCGCGCCGTACGAAAAGCAGGTGACCTTCGTGCCGGACAGGCCGGGGCACGACCGCAGGTACGCGATCGACGCGGGCAAGATCGCGTCAGAGCTGGGGTGGCGGCCGCAAGTGTCGTTCGACGACGGCCTCAGGACGACCGTCCGATGGTACCTGGACAACGCGGCGTGGGTGAGGTCGATACTCGACGGCGACTACCGGATGGAGCGCCTTGGATTGGGAGGGGCATCGAGATGAAGGGGATCATACTGGCGGGGGGCAAGGGGACGCGCCTGCACCCCCTGACGAGGCACACGAACAAGCACCTGCTTCCGGTCGGGCGCGAGCCCATGATCTACAACCCGGTGAAGAACCTGGTGACGTGCGGGGTGGACGAGATCCTGGTGGTCACGAGCAGCCTGCACATGGGGGACATAGTCGCGTGCCTGGGCAGCGGCGCGGAGTTCGGGGCGGACTTCACCTACAAGGTGCAGGAGGAGGCCCGGGGGATAGCAGACGCCCTGCGCCTCGGCAGGCGCTTCGCCGGGGACGAGCCGGTGTTCGTGCTGCTGGGGGACAACATCTTCGAGCGCCCCCTGACGCACTTCGTGGAGAACTTCCGCTCCGCCCAGGGGGAGAGGGGGGCGCGCGTGATGCTGGTGAAGGTCGGGAACCCGTCGGCCTTCGGGGTCGCGGCGCTGGACGAGCGCAAGGTGGTCGAGATCCAGGAGAAGCCCGAGAAGCCGAAGAGCGACTACGCCGTGGTGGGGGCCTACCTGTACGACGACAGGGTATGGGGGATCATCGACGGGCTCTCGCCCTCCAGGCGGGGGGAGTACGAGATCACGGACGTCAACAACGCCTACATCGCGCGGGGGGAGCTGGAGTACGACTTCGTGCAGGGCATCTGGATGGACACGGGGACGTTCGAGTCGTACCACAGGGCGAACCAGATGCTGTTCGAGCGCGACGCCTCCTCTACCCAGCCCTGAAGAAGGTGGCCAGCATCGTGGTGAAGACCACCATGCAGACTATCGCGACCGGGTAGGCCGCCCCGTAGCCGGCGCTGCACTCGTCCGTGCCGGTGGCGTCTATCGCGGCGGCCAGGCCGGGGGTGCTGGTCATCGCCCCGCAGATCGCGCCCGCCAGGATGATCCAGTTCACCCTGAAAACGTAGCGCCCGAGGACGAACCCGGCGAGCTCCGCGGCCAGGGCCGAGCCGATGCCCACCGCTATCAGCAGAGCGCCGTGCTCGAGGAGGGCCTTGAGCGCGCCGCCCCCTGCGTTCAGCCCCACCACGGCCAGGAAGAAGCCGAGCGATATGGTCCGCAGCGCCGAAAGCACCGCCCTGTCCATCCGCATGGGCAGCGGCCCCAACCGGTCGAACCCGCCCGCGAACAGGGCGAACAGCAGCGCCCCGCCGGTGGTGCCGAGGCCGACCGAGCCAAGGGGGCCGAGCGGCAGGGAGAGCTCGCCGAGCATGGTCCCGCCGATTATGCAGACCAGGAAGCCGAGCAGGGAGAACGGCGCGGACGGCGGCCTGGCCGCGGCGGCTGCCTCTTTTGTCGCGGCCGAGGCGCTGTCGGGCGCGACCGCCGACTCCCCGGTCGAGGCCGAAGGCTGTCCCAGCGCGGCGTCGCTGGTCTGCGCGCTCCGCCCGGCCCGCTCAAGCGCCAGCATCTCCCTCTCGGCCGCCACGTCTATCCGGAAGATCGCCGGCGCGAGCTGCACGAACAGCACCACGGCCATCACGCCGAACGGGTAGGTGATCGAGTAGCCGAGGGCGACGTCCGGGTTACCGGCGGTGGCCTCGAGCGCGGCCCCGAGACCGGGGGAGCTGGTCAGCGCGCCGGTGTAGGTGCCCGCTATCATGCAGGGGGAGGCCGTGCCGGAGAAGGCCAGCCCCGCGGCGAGGGTGGCCAGCGCGCCCGCGCCGGTCACGACTATCGACAGCAGCACGAAGCGCAGTCCGTACTTTTTCAGCACGCGCGCGGTGTCCTCGGCGGCGAGCAGGCCGACCGACACGACGAAGAACATCAGGTTCCAGTTGAAGTACTCGCTCGGCACGGACCACCCCGCCGCGCCCATGAACAGGCCGACGAAGAGCGCGCCGGATATCCCCATGCTCACCCCTCGTATGCTGATCCTGCCGACAAGTATGCCGAGCCCCACGACGAGGCTCATAATGAAAATGCTGTTCTTCATCAGGGGGGCCAGTATCTGCATCAGTCGCATCTCCTCGCTGAATTATCCTCGAACACCATCCTGAAGAACGCCTCCAGCCCGTCCATGTACGGCCGGCCGGTGTCCAGGAATCCGTGGTTGTGGTCGCCGACCAGGGGCAGGAACATCTTCGGCCCCCGCGCGGCCTCGTACAGGGCCGTCCCGTGCCTGCCGGGCACCACCTCGTCCTCCGGACTGGCCGCCACCAGCACCGGGCAGGCGATACGCTCCAGCCTGCCGAGAGTGTCGAACGCGTCCCCCACCATCAGTTTCACCGGCAGGAAGAAGTAGTGCGCCCTGCCGACGTCTGCCAGGCTGGTGAAGGTCGACTCGAGTATCAGCCCCGCGGGGGCGTGCCTCTCCGCCGCGAAGGCCGCGACCGCCCCGCCCAGGGACCTGCCGAAGAGCATTATACGCGCCGGGTCGACCCCGCGCTCGACGGTCAGCCACCTCCACGCCCCGTCCACGTCGCTGTACACCCCCTGCTCCGTGGGGGAGCCCTCGCTCCTGCCGTATCCGCGGTAGTCGAATATGAACACCGACGCGCCGATCCGGTGGAAGATCTCGATGGAGTCGAGCCTGTGCGATATGTTCCCGGCGTTGCCGTGGCAGAAGAGCACCGTCGGGGCATCGCCCCGCGCGGGGACGTGCCACCCGTGCAGCCTCGTCCCGTCCGAGGCGGCGAAGTCCACATCCTCGTACTCCAGCCCCCTCGACTCCGGGGTCGCCCACAGCTCGCGGCCGGGGAAAAAGATCAGCCTGTCCTGGAGGGCGCAGGCCAGCAGGACGACGACGGCGTAGGCGACGGCGACGACCAGGGCCGTCCTCACTGCGCATCCCCCCGCGACAGGATTGTGCGCCCCTCGGGGCAGGCGCAGGGGCAGGCGGTCGTCTTGAACTTCGTCTCCGGCATGGGCGTCCCTCCTTCGTGCTCTGCGGGGAATGATACCACCCGGCGCAGCAATTGAGCGACGGCCGATGGTATAATGTCGGACAAGAATATCTTACCGGGGGGTTGATCCGTACATGCGACTAATCACGCGCTCCGATTTCGACGGCCTGATCTGCGGCATGCTGCTGAAGGAGGCCGGTGTCATCGACTCCTGGCAGTTCGTCCACCCCAAGGACCTCCAGGACGGGCTGTTCAAGCCGACGAAGGACGACGTGCTGGCCAACGTGCCCTACGTGCCGGGCTGCGGAATGTGGTTCGACCACCACTCCTCGGAGGAGGACCGGGTCGGCCGCCCCGAGGGGGTCGGGGGCGAGAGCCGCCCCGCTCCGTCGGCGGCCCGGATCATCTACGAGTACTACGGCGGAGCGGAGCGCTTCCCCGGCTACGAGAGCATGATAGAGGGGGTGGACAGGGTCGACTCCGGCCAGTTGACGCGGGAGGAGATCCTCAACCCGACCGGGTGGGTGCTGCTGGGCTTCCTGTCGGACCCGCGCACCGGTCTCGGGCGGTTCCGCGACTTCCGCATCAGCAACTACCAGCTGATGGAGGAGCTGATCAACCACTGCAGGAACATGAGCATAGAGGAGATCCTGGAGCAGCCGGACGTCAAGGAGCGGGTGGAGATGTACTCCGAGCAGACGAGGCTGTTCACGGAGATGATCGGGGAGCACACCAGGACCGACGGCAACGTGATAGTCACCGACCTGCGGGGGGTCGCGCCCATCTACACGGGCAACCGCTTCCTGGTCTACAGCCTGTACCCGGAGCAGAACGTCTCGCTGTGGGTGGTGGACGGCAAGCAGAAGCAGAACGTCGCCATCGCCTGCGGCTACAGCATCCTCAACCGCACCTGCGACGCGGACATAGGCGCGCTGATGCTGAGGCGCGGCGGCGGAGGGCACAGGATGGTGGGGACCTGCCAGGTGCCCTACGACGACGCCGACCGGGTTATAGAGGAGCTGATCCTGGCCCTCAAGGGGCGGCGATAGCGGGGTGGACGCCGGGGCCGAGGAAGACGTACTCGGGCTCGGCGCCCGCCGGTATCCTCATGGATCCCTCCACCGGGTAGTCGCCGCTCAGTATGTGAGGGACCAGCCGCCTGTATATCGGATGCATGTCCGCCGCGGTCAGGCTCTCCTCGACGTCCATCCACTCGACCGTCCCCTCGTCGCTGCCGCGCGGCTCGCCGTCGAAGTCGCGGGACACGAAGTAGACGGAGAGGTACTCCATCTTCTCCCCGTCGACGATCCCGTGCAGCATCCCGGCGTACTCCAGCGAACGGACGGTGCAGCCGGTCTCCTCCAGTATCTCGCGCGCGAGGGCCTCGCGCAGGGTCTCGCCGCGCTTCTTGCGCCCTCCGGGGATCGTGCGCTGCCCCCTGTATGGCTCGTTGGCCCTGCGGACGATCAGCACCCTGCCGTCCCTGACCAGGTACCCGAAGACTATCAGCGCCGTGTAGGCGCAGTCATCCCACGACTCCATGCGCGTCTCAGCGGCGCTCCACCATGCAGCCGGCCCACAGGATCCCCTTCGGCAGCAGGAAGGGGAGCAGCGCGTCGGGCTCTCCGATCCCGAAGGCCTCCATGCTCGGGCCCGTCTCCTGCGGCAGCATGTCGAGCTCTATCCCCTCGTCCGAGCAGTTCACGGTGAACAGGCCGTTGGCCAGGTTCAGGAACTCGCCGGCGGCGTCGGGGCCGAGCTCCCGCGCGGTCTCCTCGTCAAGGCCGGACGAGCGGGCCGCGATATCGGTCAGCACATCGTCGTCGGCGGCCATGAAGGCGGTCATGCGCTGGTCGCCCTGGATGCGCTGGACGAAGCCGCAAAGCCCCTTGTAATCGGCCTCGACGAGCGGGTCGATCGCGACGCCCGGGTCGACGAAGCGGACGAGGCTCTTCATGAAGACGACCCCCCACTCCACGGCCAGCGCCCTGCCCGGGCCGCGCCGCCCCGACAGGACCGAGCGGACCACCGCGTCCACGTCGTTGGCCTTCACCGCCTCGAACCCCTCGTCGGTCAGGCCGGACTGCCTGCGGTACGAGTCGAGCACCCGAAGGAAGCCCTCGTGCGACAGGATGCCGTCCTGCACCAGTATCTGCCCGAGCAGCACGTGCTCGCTCTTCTGCGCGGAGATGATGGACTCGAGCTGCTGGACCGTCAGGTAGCCCCTCTCTATCGCGAGTTCGCCGAAGCGCCGGTCGACCTTCTTCTGGGCCGCGGAGACCTCGACCACCTGGGCGGGGGCCATGAAGCCCTGGGCCAGCGCGAGCATGCCTATGAGCGGGCGCACCTCGCCGAGCCGCCCCATCGCGCTCGACAGGGCGCTGGCGGAGACGACCCCCTCCTGCAGCAGGAACTGCCCGAAAAGCCTGGAGAACACTACTCCCACTCCCCTTCCAGTATGCGGCGCACCAGGGCGAGCACCGCGTCCCTCTCGAAGGGCTTCTGGATGAAGTCCGTCGCGCCCGCGTCGATGGCGGCCTTGAGGTTCTTGGTGGTGCCGGTGGACGACGCCATCACCACCCGGGCCGCGGGGTCGTGCTCGCGGATCTCGCACAGGGCCTCGATGCCGGTCTTCCTGGGCATGACTATGTCCATGAAGACGATGTCGGGGCGGTGCAGGCGGTACATCTCGACCGCCTGCTCGCCGTCGACCGCCTCGTGGACAGCCTTGAACGGTCCGTCGGAGATGTGCCTGCACAGCACCTTCCTGACGACCGCGGAGTCGTCGCAGATGAGCGCGGTGAACTTTTTTTCCACGGTAAAAAGCCTCCTCGCCGGATTGTTGTGACCGGAACCTGTTCGAAATTATAACACGTACGGGGACAGGCGGACGATGAGGTCGAATCGCCTTGACATTCGGCGCGGCGGCGGGTTATACAGGGGACGGCGGCGCGAACGCGCCGAAAGGGGGCGGCTTCATGATCAGGATTCTGCTGGCGGACGACCACCCCTCCACGCGCTCGGGGGTAGCGGCATGGCTCCGGGACGAGGAGGGGCTGGAGCTGGCGGGGGTGGCGGAGGACGGGGAGTCCGCCTGGAGGGCTGCCCGGGAGCTCCGGCCGGACCTCGCGCTGCTCGACATCGAGATGCCGAACGGGGGCGGGCTGGAGATCACGTCCCGCATCGCTCGAAGCGGCCTGCCGACCAGGGTGCTGATGCTCACCGCCTACAGCGCCCAGCAGTACGTGATGGCGGCGATCCGCGCCGGGGCCAGGGGGTTCGTGCTCAAGTCGGCGCCGTTCGACCTGCTTCGCCGCGCGATCTTCGAGGCGTCGCAGGGGGGGTTCTTCCTGGACCCGTCGCTGTCGCTGGACGCGCCCGACGAGGGGCCTGAGCTGACCGAGCGCGAGCTGGAGGTGCTGCTGCTGGCGGCTCGCGGACTGCCGTCGTCGGAGACGGCGCGCCTGCTGTTCATCACCAAGCGCACCGTAGCGGCGCACCTGACGTCGATCTACGGCAAGCTGGGGGCGAGGAACAAGACCGAGGCGGTGCTTGCGGCGCTGAAGCGCGGGATCATAATGCTGGACCAGATCGGCGAAGTCGGGGGGGACGCGGATTGAGGAGGCGGCTGCTTCAGATGCTGATGGCGGCGGTCACCCTGTTCACGGTCGCGAACCTGCTGGTCTCGCTGCACGCGCTGAGGGCGCAGGAGGACGCGATGGACGCGATGATGCGCTCCTACGTGCTGGACCTGGCGGAGAACTTCTCGAGCGCCCCGGGGCCGCAGGAGCAGTCGCACAGGGGCAGGATGGCGCGGATGATGCGCTTCCGAATGCTGTCGGTGGACCCGGCTCTGCAGTCGCCGGAGGCGGGGGGGCTGCTGCTGGTCGCGGGCGACGGCAGGGTGCTGACCGGCACGCCGGGCGCGGAGGAGCTGCTGCCGCTGTGGGAGGGGGCGACGCCGGACGACGAGCCCCGGCGGGTAGAGGACGAGCGGGGGGACAGCTTCTACGTGGCGGTGCGAGCGCTGGAGGGGGGGAACTTCATCCTCGCCGCGGTGTCGAGGACGCGCCTGCTGGCGCCCCTGGCGGGGGTCTGGAGGAGCTGGGCCTGGTCGGCCGCGGCGACCTCCGCCGCTGTGCTGATCGGGATGTTCCTGCTCTGGCGGCTGCTGGCCTTCCCGCTGCGGGGGTTCGTCGAGCGGCTGGGCGTGGTCAGGTGGGGGAGGGAGCGGGAGGTCAGGCTGTACGACGGCCCGCTGGCGGAGCTGTCCGCCCTGTCGGGGGTGATCGGCAGGCTGGCGGCGGAGTCCTTCGAGAAGGAGGAGCTGAAGGCCCGCTACGTGACGGACCTGGTGGAGGCGCAGGAGAACACCCGCAGGCAGCTGGCGCGCGAGCTGCACGACGGCGCGCTTCAGTCCTCGGTGGCGGCGATCAAGCGGATACAGCTGGCTCGGCGCGACGCCCCGGACGCCGGCGGCCCCGCCGCGTCGCACCTCGCGACCGCGGAGGAGGCGGCCCAGTCGGCGGCGGCCGAGATCCGCGACTACTGCGAGGCCCTGTCCCCCTCCTGGGCGAGGCTCGGCCTGGTCGGGGCGCTGGAGGAGACCGCCGGGAGGCTGACCCGCGCCCACGAGGGGGTGCAGATCGACGTGGACGCCGAGCCGGGGCTGGAGCGCGAGACGGCGGACTTCGGCGAGGACAGGGTGACGGCCCTGGCGCGCATCCTGCAGGAGGCGGCATCGAACTCCGTCCGGCACGGGGGCGCGGGCCTCATCCAGGTGGAGCTGCGCAGGGATGGAGACCTCCTGTGCCTCTCCGTGCAGGACGACGGGTCGGGCTTCGACGCGGACGGGCTCGTCGACGGGTACGAGGGGCTGAGGGCCGCCGGCAGGCGCGGACTGTCGAACATGTTCGAGCGCTCAAGGCTGCTGGGGGGGGAGTTGAGGCTGGTGTCGCGCCCGGGAGAGGGGTGCCGGGTGGAGGTGACGGTGCCGCCGGCGCGACGGAGGGAGCGAGGGGGGGCTTGACGAGGGCGGAAACAGCGCTGTCGTCGACCGAGGCAAAGCCGGAGGAGAGGGCGCGGTCGAACGACCCTCTTTCGACAGACGGGCGCGGGCCTTTTATTTTGTCGCAGTTGCTATATACTGTACTTATAGTGCGGCAAGGGGCCGGGGACCCGGCGGGAGGCTTTCTTTTTCACCTGGGAGAGGAGAGATTGTCATGTTTCGCAGGATGAAGATTGGTGTGAAGCTGGCGCTGTCGTTCGGCGCGCTGCTGTTTATATTCGCCGCTGTCGGGGGCCTGAGCTGGGTTAACATGAACTCCGTCAGGACCGAGGCGGACGCCCTGGCCGAGCAGTACGTGCCGGAGTCCAACATGGCGGGCGACGTGCTCGACTCGATCAAGGACATGGTATTCGAGATCCGGAGCTTCGGGGACACCTACGACAAGAAATACAACGATGCCGGGCACACCTTCGCGGCCAACGCGAGGAAGTACCTCGGGGTTGCGGCGGAGCACGCTGCGAAGTACCCGAGGCTGGTCAGGCTGAGGGAGGACATCCCGAAGGTCGAGGCCAGTCTGGACGATTTCGCCGGCATGATGAAGCAGACGGAGGACGCCGTCGACGGGATCTTCGAGCTTCGGGGGGCGGCCGACGCGGCGGCCCGGACCTTCGTCGAGAACACGGGAGCCTACTACGAGTCGCAGTTCAAGCTGATGCAGGAGGAGATCGCCGCGGAAAAGGGGCCGGATGCCCTTGCGGAGCGGCTGAACAAGCTGAAGATGATCGACGCGCTCACCGAGGGTGGCAACTCCGCCCGCATGGACAACTTCAGGGGGCAGGCTCTGCGCGACATGTCGCTGATCGAGAGGGCGATCGAGCGGCTCAAGGGGATGAGCAAGACGGTCGAGGAGGTACGCAAGGTCACGGTCCAGAAGGTCAACCTCGACCAGCTCGACAAGATACAGAAGGCGGCCCATGACTACAGGGCTTCGATGGAGAAGATGCTCGCCGCCTGGAAAGCACTCGAGGAGCTGGGCGACAGGCGCGACAGGGCCGGGATAGAGGTCGCCGGGGTCGCGCTGAATGTGCAGCAGGCGGCGACCGAGGCCACGGTCGGTATTGCGGGCGACACGGTGAGCAGCCTGGGGACCACGATACTGGTCATCACGATAGCCATAGCCTTCGCGGTGCTCTTCGGCATGATCGTGGCCTTCGCCATGACGCGCAGCATCACCAAGCCCCTGCGCAGGGTGCAGGAGCTGGCGGGGAGGGCGCGCGACGGGGACTTCACCTTCGACCGGGACGACTTCCACATAGTCAACCGGGACGAGCTGGGGGCGATGGCGGACGCCCTGGCCGAGATGATCGCGGTTCAGCGAGACATGATCACTGACCTCAAGAAGAAGTCCGTCCACCTGTCGGCCATCTCCGAGGAGACCGCGGCCTCCACGGAGGAGGTCACCACCACCACCTCCGAGGTGGCGGAGAGCAACGCCAGGCTGGCCGAGCAGACCCGCAGCGGGCGGGCCAACGCTGTCGAGTCCTCCAAGGTGATGCTCGAGATGAGCAGCCTGATCCAGATAGCCCAGAGCCTGGCGGCCAACGCCGACAAGAACTCCACCGGCATGTCCTCCGCCGCGTCCGAGGGGAGCGAGACGGTGGTGAAGACGATAGACACGATGGAGAGCATCAAGGATTCCGTGCGCGAGACGGAGGAGCTGCTGAAGCAGCTGGACACCTACTCCCAGCGCATCGGGGTGGTGGGCGACACGATCACGGGGCTGGCCGACCAGACCAACCTGCTGGCGCTGAACGCCGCGATTGAGGCGGCCCGCGCCGGGGAGGCCGGGCGCGGCTTCGCGGTGGTCGCCGAGGAGGTCAGGAAGCTGGCCGAGCAGTCGCAGGACGGCGCGCGCGAGGTGGCCGACCTGGTCGAGAAGATCCTGGCGGGCACCAACTCCGCGGTCGCGTCGATGAGGAAGAGCCGCGAGGAGGTCGAGGAGGGGGTCAAGATCGCCCACGTCGCCGGCGAGGCTCTGAACCGCATCAAGACCGCGGTGGACAGCTCCGTCCACGACGTGCGCAGGATCATCCAGACCACCGACGAGGAGGTGGCGAAGTCAGAGAAGGTGATCGAGCTTATCGACGCGACGTCGAGCGTGATGGAGAACACGGACGACCACGTTCAGAACCTGGCGGCATCTATGGAGGAGACCGCGGCGGCGATGGAGAACGTGGCCACCGGGTCCCAGGAGGTCAGCGAGACAGCCGAGGAGCTGAAGCAGATGACCGACAGGTTCAGGGTGGACGAGGAGGAGGATCTGCGCGCCGACGCGCGCGCCCTGCCCGCGCCGAGGGCGTGAGACCTGTGGACCGCGGGGCGCGGCTTTACTCCCGCGCCCCCCTGACTGTATAATATTTATGGTTCGTAAGCATTCCGACAGGGAGGGGTTTGCATGAGGAGATTTCTGCTTGCAGTAGCGTTCCTGGCCGTCATGGCCGGGGCGGCCCGCGCGGACGGGGTCGTCAAGATGGCGATGATCGTCGAGAGCACGGTCGACGACAAGGGGTGGTGCCAGTCGATGCACGACGGCATCACGGCGGCGCAGAAGGAGCTCCCGGGGCGCATCGAGTACAGCTACAGCGAGAAGATGAAGCCCGTGGACGCGGGGTCGGCGGTCCTGCAGTACGTGTCGCAGGGGTACGGCGTCATCATCGGGCACGGGGCCCAGTACAAGAACCTGATGCTGGAGATGGCGGAGGAGTACCCGGAGGTGACCTTCGTGTTCGGCACCAGCGCCGAGGTCGGGCCGGCGAACGTGTTCACCTACATGCCGGAGAGCGAGGAGACCGGCTACCTGTCCGGGATCATAGCCGGGATGACTACCAAGGCCAACATCGTCGGGGTCGTGGGGCCGGTCGACGGCGGGGACGCCGCGCGCTACAACCGGGGGTACGTGCTCGGCGCGCAGGCGGTCAACCCCGACGTCAAGGTTATGGTGGCGCACTCCGGCTCGTTCGGCGACTTCGTGAAGGCCGGCGAGGTGGCGGAGACCCAGATCAAGGCCGGGGCCGACGTGCTGACCGGCTCCTCCCAGCAGGCGCTCGGCGCGCTGCGGGCGGTGGCCGACCACAGGGACGAGCCGATCTGGTGGGTCGGGCAGGAGACCGCGCAGCTCGGCATCCCCGAGGGGTACAAGTGCATCGGCGCCTCCGAGTACAACTACGCCGCGGTCATAGTCGACCTGGTCAAGAAGCTGGACGCGGGCGTGAAGGGCGGGGAGTGCATCGCGCTGAACTTCGCCAACGGCGGGTTCAACTTCAGGTTCAACGACGACCTCAAGGCGATGTGGGAGGGGCCGATCGAGCGGAAGATCGCCGAGACCCTCGAGAAGTTCCGCTCCACGCCCGGCTCCATCGACTGGAGCAAGGTGGACTACTCGAAACTTTAGTCTTTTGTCCGGGCTCCGCGGGCTCTGTCCCGCGGGACCCGCTTTTCAATCTAGACACCGCCGCACGGAGGTCCGCCTCATGCCACGAGACATCGTAAACAGAATTTCAAGCCTCCGGATGGAGGGCATAACCAAGCGCTTCCCGGGCACTTTGGCCTGCGACGACATCTCCCTGTCCGTCGGGGAGGGGGAGATACTCGCTCTGGTCGGGGAGAACGGGGCCGGCAAGACCACCCTGATGAACATCCTTATGGGGCTCTATCGCCCGGACGAGGGGCGCATACTCATCAACGGCTCGGAGGCGGTGTTCCGCTCCCCCAACGACGCCTTCGCCGCCGGGCTGGGGATGGTCCACCAGCAGTACATGCTGGTGGCGAACATGACTGTGCTGGAGAACATAGCCCTGGGATACAAGCGGGCCTGGTCGCCGCTCAGGGTGGACCTGGAGATGGTCCGGGCCCGCATACGCGAGGTGGCGGACAGGTACGGGCTGTCGGTCGACCCGGACGCGTTCGTATGGCAGCTCTCCGTCGGGGAGCAGCAGAGGGTGGAGCTGGTGAAGACCCTGTGCCTCGGAGCGCGCTTCCTGATCCTTGACGAGCCGACCAGCGCCCTCACCCCCCAGGAGACCGACGAGCTGATCGACCTGCTCAAGAGGATGCGCAGCGAGCTGTCGATAATCTTCATCAGCCACAAGCTGCACGAGGTGAAGAACCTGTCCGACAGGGTGGTTATCCTGCGGCGCGGCGCGGTGGCGTTCGAGGGGAGCACCTCAGAGCACTCGCCCGCCGAGATCGCGGCCCTGATGACCGGGCGCGAGGTCGTCCTGCCGAAGAACGAGGCGCCCTGCTGCGAGGGGTGCGAGGCGCTTGCGGTCAGGGGGCTGAAGGTCAGGAGCGACAGGGGGTTCCTGGCGGTGGACGGGCTGGACCTGTCGATCTGCTCGGGAGAGATAGTCGGCCTGGCAGGCGTGTCCGGCAACGGGCAGAGGGAGCTGGCCGAGGCGATCAACGGCCTGAGGCGCGCCGAGGAGGGGGAGATCCTGTTCTTCGGCCGCGACATAGCCAACCTCAAGCCGGGGGAGGTCATAGCGGAGGGGATGGGCTACATACCGGAGGAGCGCAACACCGAGGGGATAGTACCCCCCTTCTCGATGAAGGAGAACTTCATACTGAAGGACTCGGGCGACCCGCACTACGCCTCGCGCTCCTTCCTCAAACTGAAGGAGATCGACCGCAACGCGGACAGGCTCCGCGAGGAGTTCGACATCCGCAGCCCGGACACCAGGGTGGCGGCCGGGTCGCTGTCGGGTGGAAACATCCAGAAGGTGATCCTGGCGCGCGAGCTGTCGCGGGAGCCGCGCTTCCTGGTGGCGGTCTACCCGACCCGCGGGCTCGACATGGGGGCGGCGGAGTTCATCCACAAGAGGCTGCTCGAGAAGCGAGCGGAGGGGATGGGGATACTGCTGGTGAGCGAGGAGCTGGAGGAGATACTGGACCTGTCGGACAGGATCGCGGTCATCTTCAAGGGGCGGATCATCGACACGCTGGACAGGGATTCCGCGGACAGCAGGAAACTGGGGGTCCTGATGGCGGGGGTAAAGGAGCGCGGGGATGAGGCGGTTTAAGACCCTGTACACGGCCGTCGTGATCCTGCTGGCGGCTCTTACGGCGGCTTTGGCCGGGGCCCTGATCCTGTGGACGATCGGGGCGGACGTGACCAGGACCTACTCCGTGATAGCCTTCGAGCCGCTCAAGAACGCCATGCAGATCGGCGAGGTGATGATAAGGGCGATACCGCTCACGATCATAGCTCTCGGCATCTCCGTGGCCTACAGGTGCGGCATAATAAACATCGGCGCGGAGGGGCAGATGTCGATGGGAATCCTCGCGGCCACCGCGGTCGCGCTAGCCATGCCGGACGCGCCGAGGTTCGCCCTGCTGCCCCTGGCCCTGGCGGCGGGGGCGCTGGGCGGGGCGGCCTGGGGGTTCATACCGGGGATGCTCAAGGCGAGGCTTCACGTCAGCGAGCTGCTCTCCACGGTGATGCTGAACTACATAGCCGCGCAGTTCTACACCTTCTGCCTCAGGGGGCCTATGCTGGACCCGGCGGAGATCACGATGGGGAGCGGCACGCCCCAGTCGATGAGGCTGACCAGGGGGATCTGGCTGGACCGCCTGGTGCCCGGGACGCGCATCCACGCGGGGGTCTACATAGCCCTGGCCCTGGCCTTCCTCACATGGCTGCTGCTCTTCCGCACGTCGTGGGGGTACCGGATGAGGGCGTCGGGCGCGGGGGAGCGGGCGGCGAAGTACGGCGGCATCGGCGTGGAGCGCTACCTGGTCGCTGCGATGGTGATCAGCGGGGCGTTCGCCGGGCTGGCGGGCGCGGTCGAGATATCGGGGGTGCACCGCAGGGCCATAGAGGGGGTCACCAGCGGCTACGGCTTCAGCGCGATAGTCGTGGCCCTGTTCGGGGGGCTGCACCCGGCGGGGATCATACCCGCGTCCCTGTTCTTCGGGATGCTCCTGGTCGGGGCGGACATGACCCAGAGGATGGCTGGGGTGCCTGCCAACGTGGTGACCGCGCTGCAGGGCGTGATCATACTGGTGATCGTGGCCACGCGGATGGTGCTGGAGAACCCCTACCTGGCGGAGCGGGTCAGGATCAGGCTGTTCGGCTCGGCCGGAGGGGGCGGGGAGGCGTGATCTCATGGACTTCGCGGTAAACATCCTGGCGCTTGGGGTCCCGTTCAGCGTGGCCCTGCTGATCGCGTCGCTGGGCGAGATGTTCAACCAGAGGGCGGGGGTCTTCAACCTCGGCTGCGAGGGGATAATGGCGATGGGGGCGTTCCTCGGCTTCCTCGCGCCCTTCCTGGTCGGCAGGGGGGGCCCGACGGCGGAGATCTGGAACTACGCGGGAATACTGATGGCGATGGCGGGAGGGGCGCTGATGGGGCTCTTCTTCGGGCTAGCGGTGGTGACCTTCCGCGCCCCGCAGGGGATCGCGGGGATAGGGCTCCAGATGTTCGGCGTCGGGGTCGCGGGGACCTTCTTCCGGCACTTCGTGGGGGGGACCCAGAGCATCCCGGGGATCCCGGCCATGCCGATCCCGCTGCTGTCCAAAATTCCCGTGCTGGGGCCGGTGCTCTTCTCGCACAACCCGCTGGTCTACGCGGCCTTCCTGCTGGCCCCGGCGGCGTGGTACGTGCTTTTCAAGACTCCGTGGGGGCTTCGCGTCCGCGCTTCCGGGGCGAACCCGAGGGCGGCGGACTCGATCGGGGTCAAGGTCAACCTGGTGCGCTTCCAGGCTCTGGCGGTCGGAGGGGCGCTCGCGGGGCTGGCGGGGGCCTACCTGAGCCTGTGCCAGGCGAAGATGTTCAGCGACGAGATCATAGCGGGGCGGGGGTTCATAGCGGTCGCGCTGGTCTACTTCGGCCACTGGAGGCCGCTTAAGATAACGGGGGGAGCGCTGCTGTTCAGCCTGGCGCAGGCGCTGCAGCTCGCGATACAGGGGCGGGGGATCAACTTCCCCTACGAGTTCGCGGTGATGCTCCCCTACGTGCTGGTCATAGTGGTGCTGGCCTTCAGCCGGGAGAACCTGCTGCTCGGGCCGACGGCGCTGGGCAAGCCGTTCAACCGGGAGATACGGACGTGACAGGGGAGGTGCGACGATAGCATGAAAAAGGGCGGGATTATTCACCCCGAGCTGATGTTTCAACTGGCCTCGTGCGGGCACGGCGACCTGGTCTGCATAGCGGACGCGGGGCTGCCGATACCGCCCGAGACACCGAGGGTGGACCTGGGGTTCGCGCAGGGCAGGCCGGGCTTCTTCGAGGTGCTGGACGCGCTGCTGCCGGAGATCTGCGTTGAGGGGGCGGTCTGGGCGAGCGAGGCGGCCGCGAGGAGCCCGGAGGTGAGCGGGCGGCTCGAGGAGCTGTTCGAGGGCATGGGATCGGCGATCCCCCACGAGGAGTTCAAGGACCTGCTGCTGGACGCTCGGTTCGTGATCCGGACCGGCGAGTTCACCCCCTACGCCAACGTGATCCTGCGCTGCGGGGTCCCCTTCTAGGGGCGGAGGGCGGATTGTCCTTCCTGCGCCGGCTCGACCAGAGGGCCCTGCTGCTCCTGCTCCTGGCGGGGCTGATGTTGCTCGCGGGGTCGCTGGAGGGGCGCTTCTTCACCGGCGCCAACCTGCTGAACGTGCTGCGGCAGTCGTCGATCATCGGGGTAATCTCGCTCGGCATGACGGTGGTCATCCTGACCGGCGGGATCGACCTGTCGGTGGGGAGCGTGCTGGCGCTCTCCTCGCTGGTGGCGGCCTCCGCGGCGAAGTCGGGGCTCCCGGCCCCGCTCGCGTGGGGCTGCGCCCTGGCTGCCGGGGCCGCGCTTGGGTGGGTCAACGGGCTGTTCACCGCCAGGCTGCGGCTGCCCCCGTTCATCGCGACCCTGGGCATGATGGGGCTGGCGCGGGGGCTGTCCTTCATCTACACGGGAGGGGCCCCTATCACGGGATTCCCCCCCGCCTTCCGCCTGCCCGGCGCGGGGGTGGTCGCGGGGCTGCCTGTCCCGGCGATCATCTTCGGCGCGGCGTTCGTCGCCGTCTACGCCCTGCTGGAGCGCTGCCCGTGGGGGGAGTACGTCCGCAACACCGGGTCGAACCCGACGGCGGCCTGGGGATCCGGGCTGGACGTGCCGGGCACGGTGGCGAGGGCCTACCTGCTCAGCGGTCTGATGGCATCCCTCGCGGGGCTGATGCTGACCGGCAGGCTGGACTCGGCGCAGCCGGGCGCGGGCGCTGGGTACGAGTTCGGCGCGATCGCGGCGGTGGTCCTCGGGGGGACCAGCTTCTCCGGCGGGACTGGTACCCTGTCCGGGACCCTGCTCGGCGTGCTCATCATGGGGGTGCTGGAGAACGGTATGAACCTGCTCAACGTCAACCCCCTGTCGGAGCAGCTGGTCAAGGGGCTGGTCATAGCCGCGGCACTGGCGGCCCACGGCGGCCTGGGCAGGAGGGGGCGGGTCGAGGGGTAGCGTCGCGCGGCGATTTGCCGGTTTTTGCAGGTTTCAAAGGCTCGGACGCGGGAGCGGGCCGCGCCATAATCCAAGGAGGTGCGTGTCTCATGAGGAAGTTGCTTGCGGTTCTGTTGGTGGTCATGCTGTTCGCGGCGCCCGCCGCGGCGGCGGAGAAGACCCTGGGTCTCGTAATATCGACCCTCAACAACCCGTTCTTCGTCACCCTCAAGGAGGGGGCCGAGGAGGCGGCGGCGAAGGCGGGGGTCAACCTGGTGATCCTGGACGCCCAGGACGACTCCGCCAAGATGACGGCGGCCATGGAGGACCTGGTGCAGCAGAAGGTCGACGCGATTCTGGTCAACCCGACCGACTCCGACGCGGTCACCCCGTCGATCATGAAGGCCAACGAGGCGGGGATCCCGGTGCTGACGATCGACCGCGGCGCGTCGGGCGGCAAGGTGGCCTGCCACGTGGCCAGCGACAACGTCGCGGGCGGGGCGATGGCCGGAGAGTTCCTGGCTGGCAAGCTGGGCGGCAAGGGCAAGGTCGTGGAGCTGGTCGGCATACCCGGCACCTCGGCCGCCAGGGACCGCGGCCAGGGGTTCAACGACGCGGTGAAGGCGTATCCGGGCATCGAGATAGTGGCCTCCCAGGCGGCTGACTTCAGCCGCGACAAGGGGCTCAAGGTGTTCGAGAACATCCTGCAGGCCCAGCCGGAGATCGACGGCGTGTTCGCGCACAACGACGAGATGATCCTCGGGGCGGTGGCGGCTGCCGAGGCGGCCGGTCGCACCGGTATCGTGTTCGTGGGCTTCGACGCGGTGGACGACGCCGTGGCCGCGGTCAAGGAGGGCAAGCTGGCCGCCACCGTAGCGCAGCAGCCCGCGGTCATAGGGGCCATGGGCGTCGAGAAGGCGGCGGCGCTGCTGGCGGGCGAGGAGCTGCCGGAGTTCATCCCGGTGCCCCTCCAGCTGGTGACCGAGTAGACCTGTTGAACGCGGCGCGCCGCTCAGGCTCTGGGCGGCGCGCCCCCGAACGGCGGTGACGGAGATGGCCCCCCTGCTCGAGATGAGAGATGTTCACAAGCGCTACCCCGGCGTCCACGCGCTGAAGGGGATCTCCTTCGCGCTGTCGGAGGGCGAGGTCCACGCGCTCGTCGGCGAGAACGGCGCTGGGAAGTCCACCCTGGTGAAGACCCTGGCGGGGGTGGTGACGCCCGACGAGGGTGAGATTCTGATCCGGGGCGGGAGGGTCCGGTGGAGCGGCCCCGGCGACGCGATCCGCGCCGGCGTGGGGATAATCCACCAGGAGTTGAGCCTCGCCCCCCACCTGACCGTGGCGGAGAACATCTACCTGGGGCGCGAGCCGATGCGCGGCCCCTTCGTGGACCGAAGCAGGCTCTACGACGACGCGACTCGGCTGGTCGACGGCTTCGGGGTGAGGATCGACGTCAGGCGGCGGGCAGGCTCCCTCTCCCCCGGCGAGCAGCAGCTCGCGGAGATTGCGAAGGCGATCTCGCAGGATGTCTCCATCCTCGCGATGGACGAGCCGACGTCGAGCCTGTCGGCCCGCGAGACGGAGAGGCTGTTCCGCGTCATCGCGGAGCTGCGCGGGTCGGGGGTCGGCATCATCTACATCTCCCACCACCTGGAGGAGGTGTTCTCCCTGGCCGACCGCATATCCGTGATGCGCGACGGCGAGATGGCCGGAGGGGGGGACGCGGCGGACCTGACCCCGGAGACGGTGGTCTCGATGATGGTCGGCAGGCACGTGGAGGCGCTCTACCCTCGCAGCTTCGGCGAGCCGGGGGAGGTGCTGCTGGAGGTCCGGGGGCTGTCGAGGGGCGGGGCGCTCCGGGACGTCTCCTTCACCCTGAGGGCGGGGGAGATACTCGGGGTGGCCGGGCTGGTCGGCAGCGGCCGCACGGAGATGGCCAGGTGCCTGGTCGGCCTGGACCCGTTCGACGGCGGGGAGATCCTGGCCAGAGGGGCGCCGTTCTGGCCGCGCAACCCGGCGGACGCGCTGAGGCGCGGCCTGGTGCTGGTCCCGGAGGACCGCAAGTGCCAGGGGCTCTTCCTGAACCGAACCATCCGCGACAACGTCGTCGCGATGCGCCTGCTCCACGGCCTGCGCAGGGGGCCGTTCACGGACCGGGGAGCCGCGACGGCCCTGTCGGAGTCCTTCGTCCGCAGGCTGGGAGTGAGGTGCAGGGGGGTGCTGGACCAGGTGCTGTCGCTCAGCGGGGGCAACCAGCAGAAGGTCGCGATAGCCAAGGGGCTGGCCGTGTCGCCCGGGGTGCTGGTGCTGGACGAGCCGACCCGCGGGGTCGACGTCGGGGCGAAGGCGGAGATCCACCGGATTATGGACGAGCTCGCGGCGCAGGGGATGGGGATTCTGATGATCTCGTCCGACCTGCCCGAGGTGATCGGGATGAGCGACTCGGTGCTGGTCTTCCGCGACGGGAGGTGCGTCGCCCGCTTCCCCCGCGGCGGCGCGCAGGGGGAGATGAGCGAGAGGATCATGACCGCCGCGACTGGAGGCGACGCCCGTGACTGACGGAAAAAGGCTTCTGATCGCGCTGCGCGACAGGGGGTGGGCCGGGGCGCTGCTGCTGGCGGCGGTGGCCGGGACGCTCGCGGCGCTGGACCCGGCGATAGTCAGTCCGGGCAACCTGGCGAACGTGCTCGCCCAGTCGGCCATAGTCGGGGTCTGCGCGATCGGGATGACCTTCGTGCTGCTGTCGGGGGGGATCGACCTGTCGGCGGGGGCGGTGCTGGCCCTGTCCGGCGCGGTGGGCGCCTGGGCCTGCAAGGAGCTCGGGCTGCCGGTGGTCGCCTCGTGGGGGGTCGCGGTACTGGCCGGGCTGGTATGCGGGCTGGCCTCCGGCTCCCTGGTCGCCTTCGCGAGGATTCCGCCCTTCATGGCGACGCTCGCGATGATGGCGGCCGCCCGCGGCTGCACCCTGCTGCTGACTCGCGGCTACCCAATATCCGGCCTGCCGCAGGCGTTCTACACACCGGGCTGGGCCTCGGTCGCGGGGGTGCCGGTGTCGGGTGTGGTCTTCCTCGGCGCGGCCTGCGCGGCCTGGGTGCTGCTGCAGCGCGCCCCCTTCGGGGTCCGCCTGCGCGCCATGGGGGACAACCCTGAGACCGCGCGGCTGGCCGGCCTGTCGGCGACCCGCATGACCCTGTCCGTCTACGCCATATCCGGCGCGATGGCGGGGGTGGCGGGCGTGCTGATGGTCGGAAGGCTGTGGAGCGCCCAGCCGAACATCGGGATGGGGCTCGAGCTGGACGTGATAGCCGCAGTGGTGCTGGGCGGCGCGAGCCTGTTCGGCGGCGTCGGGGGCGTCGGCGGGACCGTGGCGGGGGTCGCGATAATGGGCTTCCTGGACAACGGCCTGCGGATGCTGGCTGTCTCCAGCTACGTGCAACAGTCGGTGAAGGGGGTCGTCTTCGTCGGCGCGGTCATGCTGGACCTTGCCGTGAAGGGCTACTACCGAAGGGGCAGGGGCAGGGACTCTTAGGGCGACCGCTACGACGGGGTTCTCGCCGTTTCGCCGTCGCCGAGGTCCTTCAACAGGCAGTGGACGAGCGGCAGGCAGGATACGAAGGTCAGCACGTCGGACAGGGCCTGGGTGATCTGCACGCCCGTCAGGCCGACGAACTTCGGCAGGACGAGTATCAGGGGCAGGAAGAAGATTCCCTGGCGGGCCAGCGACAGGAGGGTCGAGACCCCGTACCTGCCTATCGACTGGTAGGTCATGTTGGTGACGACCCCCATGGGGACGAGCGGCATCACCAGGCACATCGCGCGGAGGGCCACTACTCCGATGCGGACGACCTCCGCGTCCGTCCTTATGAAGACCCTTATCAGGTCCGGGGCGAACACGAACCCCGCGATTCCCCCGACGGTCATCAGGGCGCTGGTTGCCTTGAGGGTGAAGAAGAACGCCCCCCTCACCCTGTCGTACTTCCCCGCCCCGTAGTTGTAGCCCGCGACGGGCATGTACCCCTGCCCTATTCCAAGGTTGACCGCGAACACGAACATGAACAGCCTGCTGACGATGGCCATCGCGGCCACCGCTGCGTCCCCGTGGACCGCTGCCGCCAGGTTGAGCGCGATGGTGGCGACGCTGGCCAGGGCCTGCCTGATGAACGCCGGGAAGCCGTTCTTGAGTATGGTGGCGTAGAGGGGCAGGCTCCTGGCGACCCTCCCCAGGCTGATGCGAGTGATCGACTGCTTCCTGATGAACCAGGAGACGAGTATCCCGAAGCTGACGCACTGGCTGATGGCGGTCGCTATCGCCGCCCCGGCTATGCCGAGGTCGAGGACGAAGATGAATATCGGGTCCAGCACGAGGTTCAGCAGGCCGCCCGTCGTGAGGCCGACCATGGCCAGGCGGGCCTTGCCCTCCGCGCGAAGTATGTTGTTCAGCAGGAAGGAGGCGGCCATTATCGGCGCCGCGTAGAGTATGTAGCTCGCGTAGTCGCGGGCGTAGGGAAGTATAGTTTCGGTCGCGCCCAGCAGCCTCATCAGGCCGTCAATGCGGCTCAGGCCGAAGACTGCGAGCAGTATGCCGAACAGGAAAACCGCGAAGAATCCGCTGGAGGCGACCGTGTTCGCCTCCTCCACCTTCTGTGCTCCCAGCAGGCGGGATATCCAGGTGCCGGAGCCCATGCCGATGGTGAACCCCACGGCCTGGATTATGGCCATGAGAGAGAAGACTATCCCCACCGCCCCCGAGGCGCTGGTGCCGAGCTTGGACACGAAGAACGTATCTCCTATGTTGTAGATCGCCGTCACCAGCATGCTGATTATCGTGGGTATGGCCAGGGAGACGACCAGCCTGCCGACCGGCGTGGCGGTCATCCTCTCGTGCTGAACGGCGCTAGCGTCCATAAATCGTGCCCCTCTCTCGTCCCGTGCATGGAGTGCATCATGTCATGTGCAATTATAGCTGCATTCGGCCATAGTTTCAAGCCTGAACAAGCTACCTGCGTTCGCAGCTGTCCTCCCGAATGCTGCAAAGCAGGCTGTCGTTCCGAATGGCGCAAAGCAGACTGTCGTTCCGAATGGCGCAAAGCAGACTGTCGTTCCGACGACCGAAGGGAGGAGGAACCTAGGTTGGCGATGGCTCGAGGGAAGATCCCTCCTCCCCTCGGTCGTCGGGATGACAGAGGGGGCGTCGGGATGACAGACAAGCCCCCGCCGAAACGCGCGGGGGCTTGTCATACTGGCTGCCGAGGGGCGGGAATTCCCGCTACTCTATCGTTATCCTGCTCTTCTTGTTGCTGTTCCAGACGTGCAGGCCGAGGGCCAGTCCTATTACTCCGTAGACCATGAAGGTCCTGAAGTACTCGCCGAGGATGGCCTGGCCGAACAGTGACTGGCCTATCTCGGGCGACATGATGAACATCGCGTTGAACAGGATCGTGCCGAATATGGCGTGCCTGACGCTGGCCTTCGACGTTGAGGCCCCTCCGACCAGGAGCGCCGCCACGGAGAACATGCCTATCTGGGTGTGGGCGTTGTAGGTGTTGAGCGTGCCCATGTTCTGCAGGTAGATTATCTGCCCCCAGGAGGCCAGCACGGTCGAGATCATCGTGGCTATTATCCTGGTCCGGTCGACGTTTATGCCGGAGACCTCCGCTGTGTGCTGGCTCTGTCCGACCGAGCGGAAGTCCTGCCCCAGCTTGGTCTTCATTATCAGCACGGTGAAGACGCACAGTCCGATGATTATGATCCCCGTGACCACGGGCACCTTGCGCACGACCATCAGAGGCGACTTGGTCATCATCGCGTGGATGGCCAGACCGGCCAGCGCAAGGCACAGCCCTGCGTTGACCGCGAGGGCGGAGGGGCTGTTCCTGTAGCCGTACCCCCTCCTCTTGTTCAGGTAGTACCTGATGAGGAGGATCACCAGCAGCGCCACGGCGATTATCAGCAGCGCGTGAACGAAGTTGATCTGGTAGATCGCGTCGAGCGCGTCCTTCATGCCGCCCTTCTTGACCGGGATGAGGTCGACGGTCATGCGTATGCCCACTCCGTCGGGCTTGATCAGGGGGTGAGTGGCGGGGACGGGGAGGACCATTCCGACTACGAACAGGAACAGGAACTGGTAGATGCCGTTGGCGAAGTAGCCGACTATCAGGGAGGCTATCATCTCCTGGCCGCGCGTCTTGTTGTACAGCAGCCCGGTCAGGTAGCCGCACAGGGCCGCCACCAGGCCTGCCACGGCGAAGCAGAAGAGCAGGCCGGACACGCCGCCCATGTCGTAGTAGCGCGCCAGCGTCACGGCGACCTGACCCGACATGGCGCCTATGACTATGCCGAAGTTGAGGCCGAGCCCGGCGAGGACCGGAATGATGAGGGAGAGGACCAGGAAGGTGTTGCGGAACACCCTGGTGGAAAGCTCGGACAGGAAGAAGCCGAGCGACACGCCGGACGAGACCATGAATCCGAACAGGGTGAACGCGATGAATATCAGCGTCACGCTGTTCTCGAGTATCCACTCGCCGGGGCCTTTGGACTGCTGTCTGAGGCTCTCCATCACTGCACACCTCTCTTGACTTGGGTAAGGGCGTAGAGGATTATCCCGTTCTGGACGATCATCCTCATTATCTCCGACAGGTCGGTGCCGGCGAAGAGCTCGTTGGCCACCGGAAGGGCGGTGGTGAGCAGCCCCTGGAACAGGAACACCCCGATGACCACGTGGGATACCTTGGCGCGCGACGCCGTCGCGCCGCCTATCAGGACCGCGGCGACGGCCGGGAAGGCCATCATCAGGGGGGCCGAGTAGAGCTGGGCGTAGCCGTAGCTCTGGGAGTAGATTATTATGCCTATCGCGCCGAGCAGAGTGGAGATCACGTTCGCGTAGACCCTGTTGCCGTCGATGTCGAGCCCGGCGGCCTGCGCGAACTTGGGGTTGGCGCCGCCCGCGGAGATGGCTATGCCGCGCTTGGAGCGGAAGAAAAGCCAGACGAGGAAGGCGAACAGGGCGAAGGTCAGCAGCAGGCCGGTGGGGACTATCACGTTGCCGATCTTGAAGGCCAGGAAGTTGTTGAGTATCTGCGCGGCCTCGACGGCGTCGAGCTGGATGGTCTCCCTGAGGCCCTGCCCTATGAACCACCCCATCTTCGGGTTCTTGAACGGGATCATAAGCCACGCCAGGCACATCAGGGCGACGATTGAGAAGCCGGTGTAGGTCGCGATCGTCATCTCCGAGCCCTTGACGGAGTTCATCAGCCTGCCGTAGCCGTAGCCCGCGGCAATCGCCAGCGGGATCGCGAGTCCGATCGACGTCAGCAGCCAGGCGACTCCCAGGGTGTCCAGCTCGATTGCGCAGACCACGCCGAACAGGCCGCACACTATGCCTATGGGGAGGGCGAAGTTCGGCCCGGTGCCGGACTGTATGGCCGGGACCATCGCGAGCACCAGTATGCCGTTCATGCCGGCGCGCTTCAGGGTGTCGCTGATCAGGATGGACATCGAGATGCCCACCATGCGGCCCGCGACCAGGGTGAGGATCCAGAAGACGGCGATTATAAGCGTGGGAAGGCCGATCGCGCCGAGGATGCTCCCCCGCTTCTTCTCGGTCTTCACCGCGCTTCCGTTAGGCTCGGCCATGGCTACCTACCTCCTCCGCAGTCTCTTTGGCCTTCTTCAGCCTGCTGCCGGACATCATGAGGCCGAAATCCGCGTCGGACGCGTCGGGCGCCAGCTCGCCGGCCACCCTGCCCTCGCAGATTATCAGTATCCTGTCGCAGATGCTGCGGAGCTCGGCGAGCTCGGACGAGGTCATGACGATGGTCATCCCCATCTTCGCGTTGAGCTCCAGGAGCAGGTCCAGAATCAGCTTCTTCGCGCCTATGTCGATGCCCCTGGTCGGCTCGGAGACGAACAGAAGCTCGGGGTCCTGCGTCAGCGCGCGGGCCAGGCACACCTTCTGCTGGTTGCCCCCGCTGAGGCTGCCCGTGTGCTGCTCGGGCGACTCGCAGCGTATGTCGAGGTCCTTTATCATTCTGGCGGAGTGGCGGCGGATCTCGGCGTCGTCCTGGAGGCCGAACGGGCCGCAGCGCCTCAGGAACTTGCCGCCCACCTGCATGGCGGTGAAGGCGATGTTCAGCTCGATGGACTCGTCCAGCAGCAGGCCGACTCCCTTCCTGTCCTCGCTGACGAAGCCTATGCCGGAGGCTATCGCCCCGTGGGGGTCGTCGAGCTTCAAGGGGCTGCCCTTGAACGTTATCTCCCCCTTGGACGGATACGTCCCCATTATGCCGTTGGCTATACCGAGCTTTCCCTGCCCGGCCAGGCCGCCGATTCCGACTATCTCTCCCTTTTTGACCTTCAGGTCGATCCCCCTGACCATCTCGCCGGGCATCGCGACGTGAAGGTCTCGAACGTTCATGAAGACCTCGTCCGATATCTTGCGCCTCGACCCGCCCGCCCTCTCGATGGTCATCTTGCGCCCGATCATCAGAGAGGCTATCTCCACCACGTCCGTATCGGAGACGTTCTTGGTGGCCACCAGCTCGCCGTCGCGCAGCACGGTGACCCTGTCCGCGACGGAGACTATCTCGTCCAGCCTGTGGCTTATGAATACTATGCCGATACCCTTCGCCGCGAGCCGTCGGATGGCAGCCAGCAGGTTTTTGGCCTCGGTCTCGGTTAGCACGGCGGTGGGCTCGTCGAAGACGAGGATCTTTATCCCGGTCTTGTCGATCTCGCGGGCTATCTCCACGAACTGCATGTGTCCGACCGGCAGGCCGGCGATGAGTATGAATTCGTCGATCCCCATGTCAAGCTGGTCGAGCGCCTTTCGGGCGTCGGCGTTCATCCTGACCATGTCGAGGGTCTCGAGCCTGGGGCCCAGTATCCTTGAGACTATGTTCGGGGAGGTGATCTCCCTGTTGATCTTGATGTTCTCGGTGATGGTGAAGCCCGGTATCAGCATGAACTCCTGGTGCACCATGCCTATGCCGGCATCCATAGCCTCGTGAGGGGACTTGAATGAAAGCGCCTTCCCGTCTATCAGCACATCTCCCTCGTAGCCGCCTGTGCCCGTGATCACCGGCATGCCGAAGAGAATATTCATCAGAGTGGACTTGCCGGCGCCGTTCTCTCCTATGAGAGCGTGTATCTCCCCTTTTTTTACGTCGAAGGTCACGTCGGACAGGACCTTGTTGCCGAAGTAGCTCTTCGACACGTTCCTGAACTGGAGAAGGCTTTCGCTCAACGCACTACCCCCTGTACTCCGAAAGATGAAAAAGCGCAACAGAATGGGGACGAATGGACCCGCTCCCCCGCCCTGCCCGACGCGGATCGCAGGAACCCGCGTCGGCACGGCGGCTTGGGTTGAGGCGCCACTCGTCCCCGGACAGACTGTGTTTCTGTTCAGGCTTTTCCTTGGTGCGGCAAGGACTCCGGCCTAGTAGGTCAGGAAGTCCATGAGGACGAAGCGGAAGTTGTCGTAGGTCTTCCCCGTCGCATCGTCCGTGTAGGCGGAGGAATCGACCTTGACCCCGGCGTAGTCAGCCATGCACTGCTCCAGCACCGGGATGTCAAGCTTGTCGAACGGCACCTCGCCGTTGATGACCTTGAACGCGTACTCCGTGCCCGCGATCGTGAACATCATCGCGGCGGGCACCGGCCAGGTCGACAGTCTTCCCTCGACGCCCTTCTCCTTGAGGATCCTGCGCGTCTCGTCGATCACGTGCTGAAGGTCGCCCTTCTGCGAGATGTCGGACTCGATGCCGAGCGCGGTCGGGAAGCCGTGATAGGGCGACGGGCAGCAGGGCTGCGGGTAGATGGCGCCGGCGTCAACCACCGCCTTGATCAGCGGGATCTGCATAGCGCAGTTGGTGGAGAAGAAAGCCGTGTCCTTGCCGTACTTCTCGACCATCTTGGGCACGTCCTCGAGGATGAACTGCTGCGCGCCCGGAAGGCCGGAGTCGCCGGTCGGGTCCGGAGCGGTCGCGTCGACGAACTCGACCCCGAGCTCCGCGCACTTGACCTTCATGAGCTCCCTGCGTCCGGACAGGAGAACCTGGGACATGTGGCGGGGGAACGAGTAGTGCACGAAGACCTTCGCGCCAAGCTTGTGGGCCTGTATCGGGATGGTGTTGCCCATCTCGAGCTCGTTGGGCATCATTATCAGATGAGCCCTCTCGGCTACATCGGGGGGGTTCTCCTGCGGGGTGGCGTAGACGATGAAGACGTCGTCGCGCGTCTCGAGCAGCTTGTCGACCGCCGGGTTGGTCCCCGGGACCGCCTGGTTGATCACCACGGCCTTGACGTCAACGTCGTAGGCCAGCTTGGCCAGCACGCTGACCATCTGCTCCTGCTCGGCCATGAAGTTGTCCGGCCACATCACGTGGACGACCCTGTCGCCGTACTTCTCGACCATCTGCTGAGCCGAGCGGTACTCCTCCTCGTTCTGCGACACGGTGTTCGTCACTATGGCGACCTTGTAATCGGCCAAGGCCGGCACCGCGGACGAAACCAGGCAGACGCCCATGACAAAAACCAACAGTATACCTAGTGCCTTCTTCATTCAATACCCTCCGTTCCTTGAATTTGATGACACGATTCCTTGAAAAGATACTGCTACGCGCTGCCTTTGTCAAGTCCGAGGTCGAGTCCGACGCTCCGCGCCGGTTTTCGCCGGGCCTTTGGACAAGGGGGGCCCGAAACTGTAGAATAGGTTGATGATAGAACCATATTCTTTCGGAGGTGCGTTCATGATCAATCAGAAGAGGCTCGCCGGGGTGGCCGCCGAGCTGAACAAGAAGGGGCTCGACGCGATATTCATCGGCCCGTCGGCCGACCTCGAGTACATGTCGGGGCTGGACACCCACCCGGACGAGAGGGTGAGGGGGCTCGTGATCGGCAGGGACGGCCGCTGCTTCGCGATGACTCCCCTGCTCTACAGGGAGGAGATCGTCAACGCCTTCGGCGACGTGCCCTTCTACTCGGAGTGGAACGACCACGAGGGGTTCGCCGGGGCATTCAAAAGAGGGTGCGAGCACCTGGGGGTCGTCGGGGGCAGTATAGCCTTCAACGACGGGGTGCGGGCGGTGGACATGCTTACTATCCGCGACGCGATGGAGATGCGCATGGAGAACGGCTGCGACCTGCTGAGGCCCCTGAGGGCGCGCAAGGACGAGGAGGAGCTCGGCTTCATGAGGGAGGCGTCCCGCCTGGTCGACGAGGTCGTGCGGATGCTGCGCGGCTACGTCAGGCCCGGGATGACCGAGCGGCAGGTCGCCAAGCAGATACCGGAGTTCTTCGAGGAGGCCGGGGCCGATGCGCCGTCGTTCAGCCCGATAGTGGCCAGCGGACCCAACGGATCGATGCCGCACTACGGCGGCGGGCTAAGGACGATCGAGGAGAACGACGTCATAATAATCGACCTCGGCGGCCGCCACAGGAGCTACTGCTCGGACACCACCCGCACCTTCTTCACCGGCGCGCCGACCGCCGAGCAGAGGAAGGTCTACGAGATCGTGCGCGAGGCGCAGGCGACGGGCGAGGCGGCGGTGCGCCCCGGCGCGACCGGGCAGGACGTGGACAGGGCGGCCCGCAAGGTCATAGTGGACGCCGGGTACGGCGAGTACTTCTTCAACCGCGTGGGGCACGGGATCGGGATAGCGGTTCACGAGCACCCCTACATAATCGAGGGGAACGACGCGCCCCTGGAGCCGGGGAATGTGTTCAGCGTGGAGCCTGGCATCTACCTGCCCGGCAAGTTCGGGGTCAGGATAGAGAACCTGGTCGCGGTGCGCGCCGACGGCACCGGGGAGGCCCTCAACAAGTTCCCGAGGGACATCGAGTCGGTGATCATACGCTGAGAACGGCCTCGGGACCCGCTGCTGCCGGGGCCCGAGGAATTATATTGAATTGCGAGGGAGTGATACGGGATGATGAAATTCCTGCGGGGAGTCACGATACGGGCAAGGCTGCTTGTCCTTACGCTGCTGCTCTGCTTCTTCACCGCCATGGCCTCATGGGTGGGGTACAACCGGCTTGACGCCGCCGGGGACGCCTCCTCGACCATGTACCACAGGGGAGTGCTGCCGGTCGAGTGGTTGAACACCACCAGGATCAACACGAACGGGATCACGACGGACGTGCTGAACATGATCCTGACGGACGAGGCGCCGGAGATCCAGAAGCTGAAGGAGGACATCGCCGCTCGCCGCAAGGAGAACGACGCCTGCCTGACCAGGTACGCCGAGATCGAGCTGGACGACTTCGAGAGGGAGAAGCTGGCGGAGGCGCGAGAGCTGCTGCTCGACTTCCGCGAGAAGTGCGACAGGGTGATCGAGCAGGCGGAGCAGTACAAGAACGCCATGGCCTACTGGGCCTACGACGAACAGGTGGGGCCGGCCAACGAGAAGTACAGGGCCGTGGTCAACGAGCTGTCGGACCACTGCATTGAGCTCGCCGAGCGGCTGGACGGCATGAACGACGCGAGCGTCGCCGCGGCGAAGAGGGTGCTGCTGACCCTGGCCCTGGTCTCGCTGCTGACCGGCGCGGCTCTCTCGGTCGGGTTCATCTACTCGATCACCAGGTCCCTGAACTCGCTCCGCGACAGCGTGGGCGAGTTCGCCACGGGGGACCTGACCGCGCGGTTCGACGTCGGCGGCAGGGACGAGGTGACCCAGGTGGCCCGGGCCCTGGCCGACATGGGCGACAAGCTCAGGGACGCTATGCGCTCGATAAACAACGCCTCGGGCAGGCTGGGGGAGACTGCGGAGGAGTTCTCGGCGCTCGCCGAGGAGTCCAACGCGGGAGTCGAGGAGTCGCGCGCGGGAGTTGACGACGTGTCCTCCCAGATGGAGAGCCTGGCCGCGGCGTCGCAGGAGATAAACGCCTCGGTCGAGGAGGTGGCAAGCGGCGCCCAGTCCACGGCCCAGAAGGGCACGGAGATGGCGGGCGACGTGGAGCAGGCGAGGACGGCGGGAGAGGAGGGGGTCAGGGCGGTCGAGAGGGCCGTGACCAGCATCAAGAAGGTCGCCTCGGACGCCGAGGCCGCCTCGAAGCAGGTCAGGGAGCTGGGCGACCGGGCCCGCGAGATTCAGAGCTTCGTGGCTCGGATCGGCGGCATAGCGGACCAGACCAACCTCCTGGCGCTCAACGCCGCCATAGAGGCCGCGCGCGCGGGGGAGGCCGGGCGGGGCTTCGCCGTGGTCGCGGAGGAGGTGCGCAAGCTGGCGGAGGAGAGCAACGAGGCCGCCAAGAAGATCGCCGAGCTCGCCTCGATCATCACGAAGGACCTCGACGGTGTGGTGGCGTCCTCCGAGGACAACGCCAGGGACTCGCTGGCGACCAGCAGGCTGGCGGAGGAGACGCGCGACACGATAGACCGCATGATGGAGGCCCTGTCCAAGATATCGTCGGCGACCCAGGACATGGCGGCGGTGTCGGAGGAGCAGGCGGCATCGAGCGAGGAGATAGCCGGGGCAGTGCAGAACATCGCCTCGAGGGTGAGCTCCGCCGCGGCCTCGTCCGACCTCGTCAGAAACCAGATGATGGAGGTAGGGACGTCGTCCGAGCGGGTGGCGCAGGGCTCGGAGCAGCTGGCCGGGCTGGCCGGCGAGCTGAGAAAGCTGGTGGCCGCATTCCGGTTCGAGGATTCGCAACAGCAGGGGCTGGTCCCGGTGAACGGCGGCGCGAAGGCGATCAAGCCGGTCAAGGCGGCGCAGTCCAAAAAGAGCGGGCGCTGACTCGGACGTTGCGGCGACCGGATTGCGCGTCGCCGCGCCCGGGCGGCCCTGGAGACCGGCCGCCCGGGCCTTTTTTCACGCGCTTGGGTCGACCTCTACTTCGGCGCGAACTCCCTCTTGAACTCCTCCATGAACTCCGGGGTGAACCTCTCCGAAAGCCCGTCCCAGGTGGAGGCCAGCTTCACGAACAGGGGGCGAAGCTCCGAGTCAGTGTACCTGTGGACCTCTATCCCGGTGTCCGCCATCTCCTGCAGGCACTTCTCCTGGTCCTCCTCGGCGAGGTAGACGCTCACCGCGGCGACCTTGGCGCACGCGTCCCGTATGATCGCCCGGTCCTCCCCGGACAGCTTGTCCCAGGTCTTCATGCTCATCATGAAGTTCAGGTTCTCGACCGAGTAGCGCAGGTCGTACCAGTGCTTGATCACATCGCCGAGGATCGCGAAGGCCGCGGCCGGGGTCATGCCGTCCACCCCCTCCGCGAAGCCGTTCTGGAGCGACGCCCTGACCTCGTCCCAGGGTATGGTTATGGTCCTGTACCCCATCGCCTCGGCGCCGAGCTTGAACACCTCCATGTTCGGGATACGCAGCAGGATGCCCTTCTTCGCCTCCGGGTCGAGCGGCTCGTTCACCGGTTTGACCGAGCCTATGCCGATGAAGCCCTCGAACTGGAAGCCCAGCAGCTTGACTCCGAGCGCGGAGTGCATCTCGTCCATCTTGCGGAATATCCAGCCGTCGGGGGCGAAGGCGGTCCTGGCCTCGTCGAAGGTCCGGACGACGCCGTTTACGTTGGCCAGCTCAAGGCGCGGGTCGAACTGGCTGGGGACGGTGATGGCCGCCAGGTCCAGCGAGCCGCGTATCAGCTCCTCGTAGACCAGGGTGTAGTCGCCCAGCTCGTTGTCGGGGAAGACCTGGATCTCGATACGACCTCCGGTCCTCTCCTTGACCTCGTCGGCTATCTGCATCATCAGCCTGGTCGAGGTGTGCTCCTCCGGGAACTGCCCGGCGAAGCGGAGGACCGTCTCGGCCGCGCCGGCATGACAGCATGGGTCTGAAAGGACTAAAAGCACGGGGACGACAAGAAGCAAAAGGGAGGATCTTCGCATCGAACGCACTCCTTTCTGGTTGGCGGAACCCTTGAGAAACGACGCCCGGCCTACTTCTGAGCCGGTTGCTTATGCCTGCTGTCCATCAGCAGGCGGCAGACCTTCTCCACCATCCTGGGCAGCTCCGGCTTCGTGACGTGAGCGTCCGCGCCGGCGCCGGAGATCTTCAGGCGCACGTCCTGGGCCATGATCGACGAGTAGATGATTATCGGCATGCGCTTGAGCTCCTGGTGCTCCCTGATCTGCTTCACCAGGGTGATGCCGTCCAGCCGGGGCATCTCGACGTCGGTTATCAGCAGGTCGAAGCGCTCCCCCTTCATCGCCAGCCTCTCCCACGCCTCCTTGCCGTCGGCTACCTGGGTTATCCCTGCGAAACCGCCCTTGGTCAGCACGTCGGTTATCTGCGTGCGTATCAGGGGGGAGTCCTCCGCCACGAGGATCCTGTAGCGACCGAGGTCCCCCAGGGGCGCGGCCAGCTCCGCCACCTTGGCGGTGTCCACCGCGAGGGTCATGTCGAACGCGGGGGCGGCGGACTGGATGATGGCTTCGTAGTCGGGGATGAGCACGTTGACGTCCTTGCGCTTGATCACGTAGAGTATGGACTTGCCCAGGACCGCGTTGGTCAGCGTGGAGTCCAGCTCCTCCGGGCTTATGCCGTAGATTCGCTCGACGGCGTCCACCACGAAGCCCAGCTTGCTCTCGTTGAACTCGGCGATTATCACCTTGCTGGACTCTAGGTCGACCTTCGGGGCTATGCCGAAGTAGGTCCTCAGGTCGACGAGCGGCATTACCTCGCCGCGGACGGACGTGATGCCCGTCATAGCCGGGTGCGACTCGGGAATCGGACGGCTGCCCGGCCAGCGCAGTATCTCCCTGGTCTTGTCCACGCTTATCGCGAACTCCTGGCCGCCCAGGAAAAAGACGACTACCTGCCACTCGTTGTTCTCAACTTCCACGGACTCTCCCCCCCGTAACGGAACAGAATGACAATATGATATGCCATCCGGACTCTAAGGACAAGACCTGGCCGGCAGACCGTCTCTGCGCGGGAAAGTCCATCGCCCCGGTCGATAGGGTGTTATAATCGTCCGACAGGCGGCGCGATGGACGATAGCCGCCGAGTCGAAGTCGCCGGGGAAGAGGGAGGGCGAGGCATGGCACTGATGCTGAAACGGGTTTACGACGCGCCCGGGCCGGAGGACGGCTTCCGCGTCCTGGTCGACCGGCTGTGGCCCCGCGGCGTAACCAAGGAGGCCGCGAAGGTCGACCTGTGGCTGAAGGAGGTCGCTCCGAGCCCCGACCTGCGCAAGTTTTTCAACCACGACCCGGAGCGGTGGGAGGAGTTCCGCTCCCTGTACACGAAGGAGCTGGAGGCCAACAGCGCGGTGGACACGATACGGGAGCGTATGCGCGACGGGGACGTGACCCTTGTGTACGCCGCGAGGGACAGGGCGATCAACCACGCCTCTGTGCTGGCGGCCTTCATCGAGCGGAGCGGGGAGGGGCGATGACGATCGGCGCTATCCCCGGCGCCCCGACCTGCGTGCGCGTGCTGCGCTACTCGGATGAACGAGCTCATGAAGGTGCTGACGATCATCGGCACCATCTTCATCCCGCTGACGTTCATCTCGGGGATCTACGGCATGAACTTCGAGCGCATGCCCGAGCTCAAGTGGCCGCTGGGCTACTGGCGTTCAAGAGGAGGATGTGGCTGTGACGGGGCGCGAAAGAGATTAAAAAAGGGGCGAGGCCTTTTTAACACCACGCCCCTCTTGTCTCGCCCTCAAAGCCCCCAGAAGAGCTTGATGACTTCGTTCGAGGGTTTTTTCGTCATCCTGGCCACGACTACGAACGCCGCCAGCGACAGGGCCAGGGACGGCACTATCGGGTGCAGCCCCAGGGGCCTGGGCAGCAGGTAGTTGAAGCACAGGTAGGCCCCTGTCCCGACCGCCATCCCCGCGAGCGCTCCGGGGGCGTTGGCGCCCCTCCAGTACAGCCCCAGCACGGTCGGCCACAGGAAGGTGGACAGCAGCCCCGCGGTGGCGAACAGGTTCAGCCAGACCATAAGCTCCGGCGGGTCGAAGGCGAGCGCCACTGTTATCGCGCCCGTAGCCAGGCAGGTGGCCACGGTGATCAGGCGAAGGGCGCGAAAGCGCGTCTTCAATCCCGGCTTGACATAGTTCACCAGCAGGTCGTTGACGATGGCCGCCACCACCACGAGAAGCTGCGAGTCCACCGTGGACATCACCGCGGCCAGCGGACCCGCCAGCACCAGCCCCGCCACGACCGGGTGGAACAGTGTCGTTATCAGGGTGGGAATCACGAGGTCGCCGGACTGGATGCCTGGGACAAGCACCGACCCGAATGCGCCTGCCAGGTGCATCCCCAGCAGCATCACTATCGACACCACGGTGCCGCACAGTATCCCGGAGTGCAGGCTCTTCGAGTCCCTGTAGCTCATCGCCCTCTGGGCCACGGCGGGCAGGCCGACCACCGCGAAGCCGACCAGCACCCAGAAGCTGGAGACCCACGGCACGCTCATGAAGCCCTCCTGCACCCCGTAGGGGGAGATCATGCCGGGGTTAAGATCCTTCATCCGCCTGACCAGCTCCGCCGCGCCGCCCCCCTCGAGGAGTATGGCGGCGAACAGGGCGAGGGTGGAGAGGGTCATGACCACCCCCTGCAGGGTGTCGTTGAACACGACCCCCCTGAAGCCGCCGACCGCGGTGTGGACCACCACCGTCACCGCGAAGAAGATCAGCGCGCTGCGGTAGTCCAGTCCGGTCGAGCCCTGCAGCAGGCGCGACGCGCCGATGAGCTGCGCCGACATGGCCGCCGTCAGGAAGCAGATTATGGAGAGCGACGCGATTATCAGCACCGCGCTGCTCCGGTAGCGGGCGCGCAGGAAGTCGCTGATGGAGTTGGCGCCCGTCTTGCGCGACACGATGGCGAACTTCTTCCCGAGGACCATCAGGGTGTAGTAGCCGGTGGGTATCTGGGCCATCGCCAGGAAGACCCACGCCAGCCCGCGGGTGTAGGCCGTGCCGGGGCCTCCTATGAAGCTGCCCGCGCTGAGGTAGGTGGCCACCAGCGTCATCGCCAGCACGAAGCCGCCCGATGCGCGGCCGCCGGTCATGTACTCCTCCATGTAGGCCTCGCCGCAGCCGCCCCTGTCGAGGCTCGCCCTGTTGGTCAGCCTCATGGCGTGGAAGCCTATGACGTACATCAGGGCGAAGTAGCCCGCGATGGGCAGCAGGGTGGCCCAGTGAAGCCCGCTCACGACCCGGCCCTCCCGCGCTCGTACTCCGCCGCCTCCTCCGTCGTCATGGGGCCGAGGGGCATGTCGCGCATCTTCCTCTTAACGAGGTATGCCGCCCCCGCAATCGCCAGAGCGGAGTTGGCGAGGCAGGCCAGGAAGAACCATGCGGGGAAGCCCATTATGTAGGTGTACCCCTCCACCGGGCCGCTGCCCAGGCCGTACCCCGCGACGGCCCAGACCGCCAGGTTGACGACGCCGAGCGCGACCCCGTACAACGCCTCGCGGTCGCAGTCGGCGTACCTGGGGTCCTCGACGAATCCGTCGTTCTCCGAATTCCTCATCGGTCTCCTCCTTTCGCCCGCGCGGCCTCCTAGTCGAGCGGGCCCTTCGGGTAGAGCGGGAAGGCCGCGATCAGCTCAAGCGCCTCCGACCTGCACGCGTCCAGCACTCCCCTGTCCTCCGGGGCGCCCGCCACCCGGTCCATTATGGCCGCGATCCGCCCGATCTCCGGCGCGCCGAGCCCGCGCTGGGAGACCGAGGTCGTCCCTATGCGGACGCCGCTGGTGACCGAGGGCTTCTCCGGGTCGGCCGGGATCATGTTCTTGTTGATGGTTATGCCGACGTACTCAAGCGCGTCCTGGAAGAGCTTCCCGGTGATCCCCCTCGACCTCAGGTCGAGCAGCACTATGTGGTTGTCCGTGCCTCCGCTGATCACGCGGAAGCCGCGGCCGGCGAGCTCGGCGGCCAAAAACCTGGCGTTGTCCACGACGCGGAGCATGACGTCGCGGAACTCGGCGCCCGCGGCGTGCTTGAACAGCCAGGTCTTCGCCGCCATGATGTTGAGGTGGATGGAGCTGATCGCGCCGGGAAAGACCCCCCTGTCGAGGGTCCTGGCGTGCTCCGCCTTGCACAGGACCATGCCGCCGCGCGGGCCGCACAGGGTCTTGGTGGTGGACGAGGTAACGAAGTCCGCGTGGGGCACGGGGCTGGGTATGACCTTCGCCGCCACGAGCCCGGCGACGTGGGCCATGTCCACCATGAACAGGGCGCCGACCGAGCGGGCGATCTCCGAGATCCGCTCGTAGTCGATCAGGCGCGGGTACGCGCTGCCGCCCGCGATGATCAGGCGGGGCCTGCGCTCCCTCGCGAGGGACTCGAGCTCGTCGTAGTCGATCTGCTCGGTCTTCTCGCTCAGGCCGTAGGAGGCAAAATTGTAGAACTTGCTCATGAAGTTCGCGGGAGAGCCGTGAGTCAGGTGGCCGCCGTGGTCGAGCCTCATCCCCAGCACGCCGTCGCCTGGCTTCAGTACGGCCGCGTACACGCTGTAGTTGGCGGTGGAGCCGGAGTACGGCTGGAGGTTGGCGTGGTCCGCGCCGTACAGGGCCTTCGCCCGCTCCACCCCGAGCCTCTCCATCTTGTCCGCGACCTGCGACCCGGCCTGGAAGCGCGCCCCCGGGTACCCCTCGGTGGTCTTGTTCGCGAACACGCACCCCGACAGTTCGAGCAGCTCCGCGCTCTCCGTGCTCTCCGACGCTATCATCTCGATGTTCTTCTCCTGCCGGTCGAGCTCCTCGGCCACGATACCGTACAGCTCGGGATCGGACATCCTGGTGTGCCTCAGCATCCTCCGACTACCTCCCAATCGTTTTTCGGGCGGCCCGGCCGCCTCTCCTGTCCGCGACGAGGATACTCCAACTTCGGCCCCGGGGCAAGCGGCGGATGGCGCGGGTATGCAACTTGACAATTCATCACTCGTCGATTATTCTGACATGCGCACTCATCTCATGCCGTTCGGCGGGAGGTGTTTTTTGATGCGTGTCCGACTTCGAGCCATGCTCGCGCTGGCGATCCTGCTCGCCCCGCTGCTGTTTGCCCCCGGCCCGGCCGCCGCGGAGGGCGGATGGGGGCCGATCCTGTCGATCCGCGCCGTGGAGGATGCGCTCTTCGTGGCCACGGCGGAGCCGGGCGGCCTCTTCTCTTCCGCGGACGGGGGGAGGCACTGGCGACATATCGGCGCCTCCCTCCCCTCTGCCAACCTAATCTCGATGCGCGCCTTTCCGGGAGGAAACATAATCCTGTGCACCTTCGACGAGGTCCTGGTCTCCAGGGACGGGGGCTCGTCGTGGGCCTCCCTGAAGGGCGACGGCTTCATGAAGGACTTCCTGCTCACTCGCTCCGGCACTCTGCTGAGGGTCCACTGGGACGAGGGGTTCCAGAGCGTGAAGGCCAGGGAGGGGGAGAAATGGGCCCGCTCCGCCGGCAACGTCGACTCGCTGGTGACGGACGTCGTCGAGGCCGGGGACGGTCGCCTGTGGGGGGCGACCTTCGGCGGAGGGGTCCTGTTCTCGGACGACGGGGGGTTGAGCTGGCGCCCCTTCGACGGGCCGGAGAACACCCAGGCGCTGGCCCTGGCCTGGAGCGCCGCTACGGATACTCTCTTCGCCGGGTGCTTCGAGGGGGGCGTGTTCGCGCGCAGGGGCGGCGAGGAGTGGCGGAGCGCGTCGGAGGGGCTGCCGGCGGGGTCGTCCGTGCAGGCGCTCGCGGTGGCCGAGGACGGCTCGGTATGGGCGGGTACGCGCCGGGACGGATGCTTCGTGTCGCGGGACGGGGGCGCGAGCTGGTCCCCCCTCCCCGGCGGCGAGAAGGCATCGGTGAACGCGATAGAGCCCTTCGGCGACGGAGTCGTGATAGGCACGTCGACGGGGGGGCTGTCCTTCGCCGGGGCCGGGCTCTCCGTCTGGAGGGCGCTGTTGCCGTCGGACCCGGTCACGGGGCTGGTCGAGCTGGATGGCGGGGCCCTGGCGGTGTCGCGCTCGGGCAGGCTTTTCCACTCGTCGGACGGGGGGCGCGAGTGGCGCGGGCACGGCGAGGTACCGACCGGGGGCGCGGAGTGCTCGGCCCTGCTGGGGACATCCGGCGGCTCCCTGCTGGTCGGCTGCCCGGGCGGGGTCCTTCTCCGCGAAGGGGGGGAGTGGTCCCGTAGCTCGTTCCCGTCCGGGGGCGCGGGATCGCTCGACCCGGTCATCGCGATGGTCGAGAGCGGGGGCGCGCTCTACGCCGCGACCTGGCGCAACGGGCTCCTGCGCTCGCTAGACGGCGGGCGGAACTGGGAGCGGGTCGACACGGCAGGGGCAGGCGACGACGACCAGGAGGGCTTTGCCTACATCCACTCGCTGGCCTCGGACGGGGCGCGGCTGGCCCTCGCGACCGACGCGGGGCTGTCGGCATCGGTGGACGGCGGGGAGAGCTGGAGGCACTCGTATTTCAACTCCGGCCTGCTGTCGGTGGTCTTCGACCGCGACGGGGTCCTGTGGGGGACCTCGAAGAACGGCGTGTGGCGTTGCGACCTCGCGAACATGGAGGCCGACGAGGGAAGGGTCGACGGGTTCCGATGGTCGCCGCTCGACTACTTCGTCGACCTGTACCGGGGAGCGGACGGGGACCTGATCGGGGCGAGGCGGAACGCACTGCACCGGCTGGTCCCGCGAGGCGGCGGCTACAGGATGGAGGGGGCGTCCCTGTCCAACGTCGAGGTGCTGGCGCTCCTGCCTCTCTCCGACGGACATCTGCTGCTGGGCACGTCCGGGGGGTTCTTCCGGTCCGAGGACGGCGGGCGCTCCTGGACGGAGGTCTCGCTGCCATGACCGGCGCATGCCTTGAGCTGTATCGCAGGTTCGGGGCGCTGCTGCTTCTTTTCGCGGCCGCGGCGTCCTTCGCGCTGGCCCGAGACCGGGTGATACGCCTTCACGCGGTGGACATGGGCGACGAGTACCGCTCGGTCTACCGTCCCGTTCGCGTATTGACCGCGTCGAGCGCGATGCGGAGCGCGGCGCGCTCGTTCAAAAGACCGGTCCCGATCCCCGAGTTCATCGACGCGTTCACTGAGGGCAGGGTCGAGACGGTCGGAGGCTCGGGGTGGGGGGATCTGTTCGACGGCGTCTTCGCGACGCCCGGGTCGTCTCCACTTGTCGACAGGATGGGGAGGGACCAGCATCGCCCCTTCTACTTCTTCCCCCCGGAGGAGGCGCCCTTCCCGGAGCTTTTCGACAGGATGACGCGCGCGGACCAGTCCTTTCGCCTGCTGAAGCTCCCCTCCCCCTCCGGGCCGCGCTTCGCCGGGATGACGGTCCAGGGGCCGGACGACGCGGACGACAGCGGCGCGCCATCCTGGATAGTCCGCCCCTTACGGCGCTACGCCGCCGCGCCGCTGCTGCTCGCTCTGGTCGTCTACTCCGTCTTTCCTCCTCGCAGGAGGGCCCCGGCGGGAGCGCTCGTCTACCCGAAGTGGTCCTCGTGGATCCTGCCCGACCTGGTGGGATCCATCTCATCCTGCGTCTTCTTCGGCCTCCCGTTCTTCCTCGTGCCCGCGATCTTCGGCGGCGGCGACGTGCTGAACGTCTCCGACGGCTGGATAGTCGTCACCCTGATCCTCTGGCTGATGGCGGCGATCCTGGCCTCGATCCTGTACTTCTCGGCAAGGTACGCCTCCTTCTCGCTGGAGCTGCTCCCGGGCGCGATGATGCTGCGCGTCCTGGGCGGGGAGAGGATGATCCCCTACGCCGCGATAGAGTCGGCCGGCATCGCCGACTACCGGGCGCCGAGATGGTTGAGGACGCTGCTCTTCATCGCCTCGCTGGGGAGCTGGCGAATGCTGGGACAGGCGCTGCTCGTGTCCAGCCGGAGCGACTGGGGGATCGAGCTCGGGATCAGGGGCGAGGCGCCGGTCAGGTTTCTCTGCTCGAACCTGCCGGGGGCTGAGAGGATACTGGAGGCCCTGAAGCGCGAGCGAGTGGCGGTATCGCCGGAGCTTGAGAGCGCGTTCGCGCCTTAAGCGAAAGGGCTATAATGGCGGCGCAAACCGGAGGCGTCGTCTCCGGGGGGAGTACAATACTCGGGGGAGGTTTTATGATGAGCAAGGACTACTACTCGGAGAAGCTCAACGCGAATCTGCTCTTCCAGGCGTACGACACTGCGATACCCCAGGTGCGCGACTACCTGGAGGGGGAGATCGAGTTCGTCCGCTCGAGACTCGATGGGGACGAGGACGCCCTGGAGCTGGGGGCCGGCTACGGCAGGATCATGAGGGAGCTGGCTCCCTCGCTGAAGAGCATAACCGGCATCGACCTGTCGGAGCGCTCGGTGGAGCTCGGGAGGGAGTACCTGAAGGACTTCCCCAACTGCGCCATCCTGGCCATGGACGCCCACTCGCCGGTCTTCGACCGCACGTTCGACGCGGTGCTCTGCCTGCAGAACGGCCTCTCCGCGATGAAGGGAGACCCGGCCAACCTGGTGGGGCAGGCGCTGCGGCTGCTGGCTCCCGGGGGAAGGGCGTACTTCAGCAGCTACAGCCCCGACTTCTGGGACTACCGCCTGGCCTGGTTCCAGGAGCAGGCGGACAAGGGGCTGCTGGGCGAGATCGACATGGAGAGGACCGGCGGCGGCGTTATCGTCTGCAAGGACGGCTTCACCGCCACCACCTTCGACCGCGCAGCGCTGGAGAGGCTGGGCAGTTACTCGGGCTGCGAACACAGCATCGAGGACCAGGGCTCGAGCATCTTCCTGACTCTCGAGAAGAATCGCTGACACGGCGCGTCTCGTATTCGTGAAAAGAGAGGATTTGATATGAGAATCAGGAGCAAGATGATGTTGCGCATACTACCGGCCTCGCTTGTCGTCTTCATGGCGGGATTGGGAGTCCTGGCGTACTACTCTCGCGCCATGCTGTATCGCGAGGCGCGCGACAAGGCGGAGGAGATGGCGTGGCGCAGTTCGGCGCATGTGACAGCCCGCATGGACAGAGCCTGTCTCGTGGCCTCGCACGCGCGGGATGCGATACTCTCGCTTAGGGGTACCGAGAGGGGCATTTCGAGGGAGAGCTACACGGAGCTGCTCAAGGACTTCGTCCGCAACGACCCGTCGTTGTTCGGCATCTACACGGCGTGGGAGCCGAACGCATTCGACGGAAGGGACGAGGAGTACAGGAACAAACCCGATCACGACGACACCGGGCGCTACATCCCCTGGGTCGCGAGGGCCGGCGACGCCGTGGCGGTGGATCCTTGCACCTACTACCTGGACGAGAACGACCCCGACAGCGACTGGTATCACGGCACGAAAAAGGCGATGCACAACAGGGCCTACGACCCGGCATCCTGGGAGTTCCAGGGAGGCACGGTCACGGTCGTGGACTACATCGTCCCCATCATCGAGGACGGGGCGTTCTCCGGAGTGCTGGCGGCGGAGGTTGAAATCTCGGACCTTCAGAACGAGATAAAGGCCATCCGCCCGTACGAGACCGGGTTCGCGGCTGTCATCAGCGGCAGCGGCGTCGTGATAGCCCACCCCGACGACTCCGCTCTTGGAGAACCCTACGCGTCTCCTCGCGCCGAGGATATTCTGAACGCGATAAACGACGGCAGAGTATTCTCCCTGGAGGAAAAGTCCGAGGTATCGGGCACGGACGTCCTGCAAATCTACGTTCCGGTATCCATAACGGGCACGGGCCAGTACTGGGCTTTCCTCGTGGCGGTTCCATTGAACATGGTGTTCGCGCCCGTTCACCGCATGATGTGGGCGGCCCTGGGCGTGGCGCTGGCGGGAGTGCTCGTCCTGGGCGGCATGCTGTGGCCGGTATCGGGCAAGATATCCAAGCCCATACTGAATATCGCTTCGCTGGCCGAACGGGCTGGGGAGGGGGATCTCTCGATCACCAGGGACGAGTTCGACGTCGATACTCGGGATGAACTCGGCACGACAGCCGACGCCCTGGGCGCCATGCTGAAGGCGCAGCGCGAGGCGATGCTCTCCGCGATGGATGCCGCCCTTACTACGAACAAGCGGTCGGAAAACCTGGCCGCGCTGGCGGAGGAGACGAGCGCGACGGTGGATCAGATACTGAACATGATACGCGATCTGGCCACCTCGTCCAAGGAGAACGCGGAAGCCCTTGAACGCCTGAACACGGGGGTAGGAAGGATCGCGGACGGAGCGGAAGCCTCCTCGTCGTCGGCGTCCGAGGGGGCGAATGCCGCCTCGAACGTGCGCTCCCTGTCGGAATCCACCGTGGAGTCGATGGGTTCGACCGTCGAGAGCATAGAGAAAGTTCGCCGCCTCGCGGACAGGAGCCGCACGGACATCGCCGCCCTGTCCGATTCGGTGAACAGGGTGACACAGTTCGTGGACACGATAACGAAGATAGCGGACCAGACCAACCTGCTGGCCCTGAACGCGGCCATCGAGGCGGCGCGGGCGGGCGAGGCCGGGAGGGGCTTCGCGGTGGTCGCGGACGAGGTTCGCAAGCTGGCCGAGGACTCGTCTCGCGCAGCGGGGGAGATTCGAAATATCATCGGGACGCTCGGCGAAAACGCTGACAATTCCGTGGCCTCCGCCGAGGAGACCGCCGATCTCGCCAAAGACGCCGCCTCGGAGGTCGAGCGTGCCAGGAGCCTGTTGAACGAAGCCCTCAAGGCGATAGTCACCATCAACGAGCTGATGACGTCCATAGCGCACACGTCCGGAGAGCAGGCGACTTCCTGCGTCGAGATGGCCCGCGCCGTGGAGAAGGCGACCCTCGAGGGCTCAGTGATCGCCCGCAATGCAATGGAGATAAAGGACAGCGCGGAGGAGACCTCGAAGGCCTCGGAGAGCACCGCCCTCGAGGCGGAGGAGCTCAACACCCTCTCGCTGCGCCTGGAGCAGACCCTGTCCTTCTTCAAGCTCGAGAGCGGGACGAGGAACAGCCCGACTCGGCTGCCGCCGGTCGCGAAGTCGAGCCGGGCGAATAAATCAGCGCGATAGTCCTTGACGCACCCCGTTGCGTCGGTTCTTCTGAAGCCGCGGGCCTGCTCCGCGGCTTCAGTCGTTCAGCTCCTCGCCGAGGACGCGCCTTATCGCGGCCGCGGAGATGCGTATGTCCTCCTCCGCGGTCGCCCAGTTCGAGACCGATATGCGCATAACCGCGCGCCCCTTCCAGACGTTTCCGCCCGCCCAGCAGGTCCCGTCGCGCTGCACGGCGGCTATGACGCGCCTGGCGAACTCGTCGGCGCCGAAGCCCTTTGGCGGCCTGAAGGCGACCAGCACCTGGTTCAGCACCACGTCGTTCAGTATCTCGATTCCGGGGTCCTCCGAGAGCAGCCGCGCGAACAGGCGCGCCTGGGCGCAGTTGCGCGCGACCATCTCGCGCAGTCCCCCCCTGCCGAGCGACCTTAGGGCGCAGTACAGGGGGAAGACCCTGCCCCTCCTGGAGGACTCCGGCACCCAGGCCGAAGGGTCGCGCAGATTCTCGCCCGGCGCGAGCAGGGGTGCCTTCACCCTCACGGCGCCCCTGTGGGCCTCGGCGTTCCTGACGATCACCAGCCCGGAGTCGTAGGGCACGTTCAGCCACTTGTGCGCGTCGGTGGCCCAGGAATCAGCGCCCTGCAGCCCGGCGGTCAGCGC
>CAYWKH010000004.1:0-56385 GCA_964458805.1 uncultured Synergistaceae bacterium | reverse complement strand
GTTCTGGCTGTTGCCGCTTGGCGGTGCCTGCATCGGCTTTGCGGACGACTGGATAAAATTCACGAACAAGTCCAGCGAGGGCTTTCCAAGTCTTTACAAGCTTGCCGCGCAGGTATTCATAGCGCTGCCGTGGAGCTCCTGGGTCGTCGCTGTGAAAGGCCTGTACCTTTGGCCTGGGTGCGAGGTCCCGGCCCTGGCGGCGATCCCGTTGCTCACCGTAGTTTCCATCGGCATGCTGAATGCAGTGAACGTCACCGACGGACTTGACGGGCTGGCCGCCGGCGCTTCTCTCCTCTCATTCACCGCAGCGCTTGTATGGCTTCCTCTCGTCGAGGTCGCAGAGATACCCGCCGTCGCCGGGTCGGCTCTCTGCGCCGGATTCCTCTGGCATAACGCTCATCCGGCGAAGGTATTCATGGGTGATTCAGGATCGCATTTTCTGGCCGGGATGTTGACATCAATCTGCGTCCTCAGCAGATATTCGGTAACAATATTCTCGCTCGGTTTCCTGTTCGGCTTGGAGATTCTGTCGGTGGCCGTTCAGCTCGCAGCTATTCATCGTTTCAAACGCAAGGTCTTCAAAATGAGCCCGGTTCACCATCATTTCGAACTCTCTGGATGGAGCGAGACCCAGATTGTCGTTCGTTTTTGGATAGCACACGGGGTAGGGCTGGTTATGACTGCCCTGCTAATCGAAAACGTGTTTTTCTCAAGGGCGGTGTGACGTTATGAAGGCGGAGGAGAATTTCGCCGGGACAAAAATCACGGTCATAGGCGCTGGAGTCAGCGGAGTCGGGTTGGCCCTTCTTGCTCGAAGGCTCGGAGGGCGAGTCTTTGTCTCGGAGGAACGGGCTATCAAGGACCCGTCCGTGACCGACCTCCTGCGCAGGCACGGGATAACGTGGGAGGAGGGGGGGCACTCGGATTCTCTCTTCGACTCGGATCTTATTCTGGTTGGATCCGGCGTGTCACCTAGGGCCAAGCCCGTGCTCGAGGCGGTGCGGAGGGGAGTCCCGGTCCGTGGAGAGCTGGACTTCGTCGCTCCGTTTATTCGAGGCAAGATAGCGGGCGTGACTGGCAGCAACGGAAAGAGCACGACGACCGCGTTGATAGGTCATATGCTCCAAAAAATGGGCTACTCCGCGGAAGTAGCCGGCAATATCGGGAAATCCCTTGCCGACTTGGCTTTCAAGCCGCGTGATTACGTGGTTGTCGAGCTCAGCAGCTTCCAGCTCCATTGGAACACGATCTTCTCGTGCGACGTGGCCATGGTCACAAACCTGGCGCCGGACCATATAGACTGGCATGGCAGTTACGAGGAGTACATCGCGGCGAAGGCCAAAATTCTGCAGGCGGGGATGCCTGAACGCTGCGCAATCGTCCAGGAGTCGGAGATGGGACTGCTTGTGACCAAACGGAACCCTGGACTTAAACTGTTCGCCTTTTCCTGGGGGTCGCTCTCCGGGGCGAAGGGGAACATGATAATCGCCGACGATGTGTCCCGCAGAGTCACGCTGTTGAAGGATGGCGGCGAAACGATGACGCTCTTCTCCTTCGACGAAGTCCCCATGATCGGAAGGCACAACATCGAGAATGCGTCCTATGCGGCTGGGGCGGTTCACCTGCTGACGGGATGCGGGACCGTAGGCGGGGATTTCTTCAAGGGCTTCAAGGGGCTGCCACATCGCTGTGAATTCGTAGCTACCGTCAACGGGGTGGACTACGTGGACGACTCGAAGGGGACAAATGTTGCCGCAAGTGCAACTGCGCTGGCATCTCTGCCTAGCCCCAAGGTAGTTATCCTGGGCGGACAGGGCAAGGGCGAGGACTATGCCCCTTTGGCGGAAGCGGTGAAAAGAGAGGCGTTGGCCGCGGTTGTCCTGGGATCCGAGAGGGAAAAGATCGTTAAGGCACTCCGTGATGCTGGATATCCGGGCGTACACGAAGTTACTTCCATGGAGGAGGCGGTCGGCCTATCAGCGCGACTTGCCCCTCGAGGCGGGTTGGTACTGCTGTCTCCGGCCTGCACAAGCTGGGACATGTACTCCGATTACAAACAGAGAGGCTTGCACTTCAGACGAATAGTGCAGGCGCTAAAGGACGAAGAAGCGCCATGACCGCCGACGCGGAGCACGTCCTTGAGCTTCATTTAGAGAATGACAGGCTCAGCGTCGGAGTAGATCCTTTCTTGTGGATCATTCCGCTGGTGCTCAACGCGTTTGGCATTCTTATGATCTTTTCACTGACATCACATACCGCCCTCGAGGAGTTCGGCTCGCCATTTGTCCTCGGCATGCGCCAGGTACAATGGATGGCCTTCTCGCTGACAGCCATGCTGCTCGTGTACCTGGTACCGCTCTCCGTATGGAGCAAGCACAGCGGTACATTGTGGTTGTTGTCCATCTTTCTCGTCGTGCTCACCCTGATACCGGGCGTCGGCATCAAGGCGGGGGGGGCCAGGAGGTGGGTTGGCTTTGGCGGCCTCCGTTTCCAGCCGATAGAGTTGCTGTCCCTCGCCGTGGCGGTGCATCTCTCGAAGATAATGACGAAGTCCTCGAAACGCGGTATGAAGGCCTTCTTTTCATTGACAGCTCCAATACTTGGTTTTTCGGCTCTTCCCCTGATCTTTCAGCCCAATATGGGGGGTACGATCCTGATCTTCGCCCTGACAATGGCGATTCATGTTGAGACGAGGGGTTGGGGCTGGCCCATCCTTTTCGGTGGTACCGGATTCGCATTCTTCTTCTTCATCATCATACAGGCCGGTTACCGTCTGCGCCGATACATGGCCTTCGTGGACCCTTGGGAAGAGCCGCTAAAAAGCGGTTTCCAGGTGATCCAGGGAATGGTGGCCTTTGCAAATGGAGGTCTCCTTGGAGTAGGAGTGGGCAAGGGCCTTCAGAAGTTAAACTATCTTCCTGCCGCACAGACGGACTATATCTTTGCGACAATAGGGGAGGAGTTCGGCTTCGTTGGGACAAGCATGGTCGTCTTCCTTTTCCTGCTCTGGACCCTTCGCTCATACGGATTATATCGAAGCGCCAAGGATCCTTTTCATTCTGCCCTTGTGTGGGGAGTCTCGGCCTCGGTCCTGCTTCCCCTGTTTATAAACTTGGGCGGCGTTTTAAAGCTCATGCCCCTGACAGGCATTCCGCTCCCGTTCATAAGCTACGGGGGCAGTTCTCTTCTCTTCATGTGGGTCAGGGTGGGGCTGATCATGAGAGTCTGCAAGGAGGCCGCGCTGTCATGATCAGCATATGCCTTGTGGCCGGCGGAACGGGTGGCCACGTATTTCCCGCGATAGCCTTCGCCGAGTGGATAAAGATGAATGTAAGGGAGGTGTCCGTTTCATTCGTGTGCGGCGCCCGTCCGCTGGAGCGGGAGATCTACGGCGAATCAGGCCTGGAACCTTTTATTCTTCCGCTTGACGGCTCTCCGTTCGGTACTGCCGGTCTCTCAAAGAGATTTGGACGTGCGTGGCGCATTGTTCATTCTTATCATGCTTTCAGGGCTTTTTTACGGCGAAACCCTCCTGATGTCTGTGTTCTTTTTGGAGGTTACGTCTCATTTATCCCTCTTTTGGTGTCACATCTGCGTCGAATCCCTGTAGTCATCCACGAACAAAATGCAGTGGCAGGAAAGTTGACGCGCTTGGCTTCGTCGCTGCGAAAACCGGTGGCCGCGGGTTGGAGCGAGTGCAGGCCTTTGTCGCCGGGAAAATTTATTCGTACGGGGATCCCGATACGGCCGTTTTCACGAATGCCCAGGCATGAGGCGTGGAAATCAATGGGCCTGGGGGAGTTGCCCCCCAACAAGACTGTCGTGGGGGTCCTTGGAGGTTCCCTTCTGAGCCCGCGACTGGTACAATTAGTAGGCGAGGTAGTGCCTGATCGGGATTTTGCCGACGTCTCATTTTTATTCATTGGAGAAAAGAGCCTTTCCGACCCCTCAAAGGAACCGGAGTGCGCATCGGAGGCCCTTTTTTATGTAAAAAGGCAGTCGGATATGAGTAGTTTTTTCTCCGTGGTCGACCTTGTAATAACGCGCGGCGGCGCCTCGACCCTGGCAGAGTTGGCCGCCTTGGGGATTCCGGCCGTGGTCGTACCCTGGCTGGGGGCCGCGGGCAACCACCAGGAGCTGAACGCCCGCCTCTTTGCCGGTCAAAACGTCGGAGAGGTGTGGTTGGAAGGAGATCCTCCCGGGGCTTTGAAGAGGAGTGTGCTGAACCTCCTGGGTGCCGCACGAAAGTCCGTTAGGTCTGAAAAAAAAGTCGGAGATGAGTCTGAATCATTGTGGCGGCTGATCTCGTCCAGCATTGGAAGGGAGATTGTTTAATTTGGATAAGACTATACAGAACTTCGCTGGTATTCACAGAATACATCTAATGGGCATTGGCGGAGCTGGTATGAGCGGACTTGCACTTCTGCTGGCGGAACTGGACTTCGAGGTCAGCGGGTGCGACATGATCCACACCTCGTACATAGATAAAGTCCTAAAAGAAGATGTCGCGGTAGTACTGGGCCACGGCAGCGCACACATGGATAAATTCCTTCCCGACCTTTTAATCTACAGCAGCGCTATTCCGGAGGATAACGCAGAGATAGCCGCAGCAAGGTCGAAGGGTGTGGCCGTGGCGAAGAGAGGAGAGGTGCTCAGCTGGATTTTTGACTCCCGGTGCGGAATAGGAATTGCCGGTACCCACGGGAAGACCACCACATCCTCCATGATTTCGATGATCCTTGACAGGGCTGGTTTCAACCCCACGCTGGCCATTGGAGGAGAGCTTTGCGACATAGGCGTCAACGCCAAGCTCGGCCGAGGAAAATATATGGTCGCGGAGCTGGATGAGAGTGACGGATCCTTCGAGAAGTTTCATCCGGAGATATCGGTCATCACGAATATAGACTGGGATCACGTTAATTTTTACCCCACTTACGAGAGCGTTCTTCACGCCTTCACCAGGTATATTGACAATTTGAAGGAGGGCGGCCTGCTCGTCTACTGCGCGGAGGACCCGGGCCTCTCCAGGCTCGTGGCGGAAGGCCTCGTCCCGGGTGGCTCGATCTCGTACGGCTGGGGTACCTCCTGGAACTGGGGGGCTGCCCAGGTTCAACACAAGCCCGGGGGCGGAGTCACATTCTCGCTTCTGCACGACGGTAAGCTTTTAGGGGACGTCGAGCTGTCAATATCCGGAGAACACAATATCCTGAACGCGCTGGCTGCCTGCGCTGTGTCGCACAAACTAGGAATACCCTTCTCCATAGTCAAAAAGACCCTTAGAGAATTTAGAGGAGCCAAACGGCGCCTCCAGCACATCGGGTCTTTCGGCGGAATAGATGTATACGACGATTACGGTCATCATCCGAGGGAGATCGCCGCCACCCTTTCTGCCTTGGACCGGATGTTCCCCGGCAGAAGACTCGTGGTGGCCTTTCAGCCTCACCGATTCACAAGGACAAAAGCCCTCTACAGGGAGTTTGCCGATGTGCTGTCAAAGGCCGGAAAACTCCTGCTTCTGCCTGTATATAGAGCTGACGAGGACCCAATCCCCGGGATTACTTCTCTGCTGATTGCCGACAGCCTGCCGGAGAGCAGCAGGTATGTGTGCTCCATGGCGGTCTCCCTGGAGAATGCCGCTGCACAACTTGAGGAGATCTGCATCAAGGGGGATGTGGTTTTGACCATTGGCGCCGGGGATGTATCATTGATCGGCGAGTTGCTGCTGGCAAGGGCCAAGCAGGCCGGAGTCCAGGCAGGTTGCGCAATGCCGGTGCTGGCGGGAGGGCATCTGGTGGACTGTCACCCTTTTCAACGGGCTTAAAGACGAGTTGAATCTTAGTATATTTACGTTCTTTGAACTGAACTCGAAATCCATGATGCCCCGGTTTGTGGGCAAATTGCTTTGATGTATAATGAAAAGATGGCGTGTGGTTCTCTCTCTCTTTGCACTGCTTCTCGGGTCGATATGGGGGTGCGAGTCCTACTTTCTATGGCTCTCTACAAAGAGTATGCGGGTAGAGTCTCTGGACCCCGTCGCGGAATTGTTCTTCTGGGAGTGCATCGACCCGGATGCCTTGAGGTATTGGCCCCTCTTTTTCACTGAAAGAGGAGAGATCCGATCAAGAATTGAGCGTATTTCGCCCCTCAAGTGTACAATTTCAAGGAGGGGCATCACAGGGACAGATATAAATATCGAGCCGTTGGTTCCGTGGATAATGGCAAAATGGGGTGACAAGGAGTATTTCGTCGCCCGCGACGGGAGCGCATGGGATAGGTCTATCCAGTTAAACAGCATTTTAAAGGGGATAAAGCCCCCCGCGACCCCGCCGTTCATCTTCACGGATGACTTCCCGCCCCCATTTGCGGAAGATGACTCTGTCGTAGTGAAGAGAGCAGTCTTTTCGATGGACACCATAGACGAGTGGCTGCGGGGCCTTTCTGCCCTTGGATGGGGGCTACAGGTTGAGAAAATATTCGTCGCGAGAAGAGAGGGAAGAGAGCTCGTTCGTCTGGTCCTGAACAGGGGCGCCTCCCATATCCTTATGTGGGGAGAGGCGGGCAGCTGGAGAGGGTTGAAACCTGCTCTTACGCAAATTGTGGAGCAGTTACATTTTCTCGGCGACGACATTATAATAGATACCACATATACCGACAGGATCATCGTCCGGAGCGCAGAGCGCGGCGATCAGGAAGGGAGCGGAAAATAAATGTACAAAGAGCCGGAAATATTGGTTGGGCTGGATCTTGGTACGAGCAAAATATCCGTCGTAATCGCGGAGAGAGATTCCCGCTTCCAGGAGGCACAGATCATAGGCGTAGGTTACGCGCCTTCACAGGGTATACGCAAGGGACTGATAATAAACCTGGAACAGGCGGTTCGTTCCGTCAGACAGGCGGTCAAGGACGCGGAGAACATGGTGGGCTTCGAGATAGAGGATGCGACCGTGGCCTTCAGCGGCATGGAGGTAGCCTCCGTGAACTCGAAGGGGATGGTATCCCTCGGCAGGACTCCAAGGCAAGTCACCATATCCGACGTGGAGAGGGTTATTGAGGCCGCGCAGAGCGAGCTGTCGATACCTCCCAATCGTGTAACCCTTCACACCATCCCCGTGAAGTACTCGATAGACGGGAACTCCGGCATTGACGATCCCCTCGGTATGACAGGCATTAGACTGGAGATGGAGCTTCAATCCGTCATTGTGCCTACAACGGTGGTCCAGAACATAATAAACTGCGTGGAGAACGCCGGGATCGAGGTCAGCGGGCTGGTGATAAAATCCCTGGCTAGCGCCCTTGGCTCGCTCACCGACGAGGAGACTCGCGCGGGCGTGATATCACTGTGCATAGGAGGAGGGACGACCGGGGTGGCCCTCTACACCGACGGAAGGCCCGTCAAACTCTCCATTATCCCGATAGGCGGGGATCACATCACGAACGACTTGGCCTACGTTATGAAAATCCCGATAAGCAAGGCGGAAGAAGTGAAGAAGTTGGTTTCTCTCAACTCCGAGGAGGTCGACCAGCAGGATCTAGACGTCGATGTCCGGGGGCGTTTGAAGACCTTCAGCACAAGCGAGGCCGCAGAGGTCGTAAACTGCCGCCTGGAGGAGCTGTTCGGAGAACACGTGAGACAGCAGCTAACTGAATTCAGCCCGCACATGTTCCCGGCTGGTGTCGTCCTGTCCGGCGGGGTTGCCAAGACTCGCGGTATCGAGTTTTTTGCCTCCGAGCTGCTGAACATGCCGGTCAGGACTGCCGAACCCCTTGACGTGTACCAGATGCCTCCGGGAAGAAACGACTGCGAGTACACGACGGTGGCAGGAGTGGTACGGTACATGACCAGCAGGGATAGAAACCCCTACAGGTACATAGAGACCCCCATATCCGAGCTGCGTTCGGGCGCCGCCCAGTTTGCACCGAGTGTAGCGGCTAAATTTCAGAGAAAGAGCACAGCTGACCGCACGGAAGGCATCCGTGGATTTATGGATTACTTAAAAAAGTCTGTAAAAGAGCTTTTTTAAAAAGCCCATTCCGTATTCGGGGAGGAAATGGACATGGAGCATGTATTTCAGGTAAATGATACTCCGAGGCCCCACCGGGAGGACATCAAGGTCATCGGCGTGGGCGGAGGCGGAGGGAACGCGCTGAACCACATAATTCGCAGCGGCGTGACAGGCGTTCACTTCATCGCTGCGAATACGGACGTGGGCTCCCTGCATCTGTCCCAGGCTAGCTCCAAGGTTACGCTTGGAGAAAAACTGACCAAAGGACTGGGGGCCGGCTCCGACCCGTCCGTGGGCATGAACAGCGCAAAGGAGTCGATAGACAGGATAAGGGAAGTGGTCGCAGGGGCAGACATGGTCTTCATAACGGCCGGGATGGGCGGAGGCACCGGTACCGGAGCTTCCCCCGTGATAGCCGAGGTGGCGAAGGAGGCCGGAGCTCTCGTGGTCGCGGTCGTGACCTTCCCGTTCTCCTTCGAGATGAACAGACGCAGGAAGCAAGCCGCAGAGGGGATAAGCGTACTCAAGGAGAAAGTCGACGCTCTGCTGGTGGTGGAGAATGACCGCCTGCTGGAGCTGACCGACGAGAAGACCAAGCACTCCGAGGCGTACAAATTGGCGGACGAGGTATTACGACAGGCGGTCCAGGGGGTAACCGACCTCATCCTGAAGCCCAGCCTGATCAACGTCGACTTCGCGGATGTGCGAACAGTGATGCTTAACGCCGGCTCGGCGATCATGGGCATTGGATCGGGGGAGGGGGAGAATCGCGCGGAAGTGGCCGCCAAGGCTGCGATAAAATCGCCCCTCATGTCGATCCCGATGAAGGGTGCCAAGGGGATCCTGTTCAACATCACCGGCGGATCGGACCTCGGCATCCACGAGATAAGAAAGGCTGCGCAGATAATAACCGAGACCGCCGACGAGGATGCCATAGTCATTTGGGGACACACGGTGGCGGAGGATATGTCCGAGAAGATCCAGATAACGGTGATCGCAACCGGGTTCAGCTCTGAAAAAGAGAAAAGGACCATGTCGAATATATCAGCAAAGTACACAGCGCCGAAGCAGAAACCCTCCGGGGTAATATTGGAGGAGGCAGAGGTGCTCCCCGTCCAGGACGAGGACATGTTCTCGATAAGTGGAGTGCCAAAGAACCCTTATGATATTCCTTCGATAATTCGGAGAAACAAGAAGTCGAGCTGAGGCTTGAACTTTAACTCAAAACAGTATTCTCCGTGGAATCTTCCGGGATCACCCGGCGCATGTGGAAGCAGGGGTCTTGAAAGAGATTCCCTGCTTTTTAAAAGGAGGCCGGTGGGGAAATAATGTCCGTAAGAGAGAGCAGAAGACACAAAGAGAGGAAGTCTGTAATTCCTTTCGGCGATATAATGCTACCTGTAATCGGGCTTGTTGCCGTGGGACTCCTGGTTGTCGGGGTAAAACTGATATTCTTCACGGGAGACAAATATACTCCTTATACTCCCCTGTCCATCGACCAGGGAGTCGAGCCTGTTTCTGCCAAGCCAGTACATGAAATTCCTCCAAAGGCTCCGACCGAGGAGTCGCCTCTTCTGGCGGTTCCGGTCTCCTCCGGCGGCGACGGAGTCACGGCAAGACCTCCAGCAGAAGTGCCCAAACCAGTTCAGTCACCCCAGCCCCCTGTGGCGAAGCCTGCCCCGGCTCCGGTAATCAAACCTGCTCCTGCTCCTCCACCCGCGCCGTCCACCAAGGGACGCTGGGGAGTGCAGATCGGATCGTTCACCTCTAAGGAGAGCGCAGAGACAGTGCGGCGGCAGGCGGAAAGCGCAGGCTTCAAGGCCGTTCTGTCATCGGGGGTGGTCAAGGGCAGGACTTACTACAGGGTTACCGTGCCCGCGGGCAACGTCAGGTCGGACGCAGTGGCTCTCTCCCAGAGATTGACAAAGGCCGGTTTCCCGGTTTTTGTGGTGTCCATGCAGTAGCATGCTCGAGAGTTTAGAGACGGAGGAAGGAGAGAAAGGATTGGCCGGATTTGTACGGGATCTGACGGACAGGCAGGAGGCCGTGGACCACGCGGTCTCGTCGCTGGCTGTGCCGTGGAGGATAGAGAGCGAGCTGGTTTCCCCGGCTTTGGCCGGAGGACGCAGGCTGGCGGAGAATGCACAGTGCCCGGAGGTTCTCCCCCCATTCAACAGAAGCACCAGGGATGGATACGCCATAGTTAGCGGAGACTGCTACGGTGCCTCGACATCCAACCCTGCCTTCATGGCGGTCTCAGGCGAGGTCCCGATGGGAGTAGTCCCCGGTTTCTCTGTCCGGCCCGGCGAATGTGCAGCTATACACACTGGAGGGATCCTCCCTGCAGGGGCGGACGCGGTTGTCATGGCGGAAAACGCGGAGCGTGCCGGCAAGTGGGTTGAGGTCAGGAAGCCAGTCCAGAGGGGAGAGAATATCGTCTTCAAGGGAGAGGAGTTCTCCGTCGGCTCGATTCTTCTTGACAGGGGGACAATGATTGATTACAGGACCGTCGGGATACTGTCGAACGCAGGGGTCTCCTCGGTCCGTGTCCTGAGCCTGAAGGTGGGAGTCATCAGTTCGGGAGACGAGATCGTGCCCTGCGAAACCGAGGAGTTGCTGCCGGGACAGTTCAGGGATGTCAACTCAAGTATTCTTTCCCGATTGCTGTCGAGTCACGGGTATGAGCCCCGGTGCTACGGCATTGCCGAGGACTCCTACGATTCGCTCGAGGGCCTGTTTCGACGAGCTCTCGAAGAATGCAACGTCGTACTGATCAGCGGAGGCTCCTCCGTCAGCTCCAGGGATCACACCTCGGAGCTTCTAGAATCTCTATCGGATCCCGGGCTGCTGGTAAGGGGGATCCTTATGTCCCCCGGCAAACCCACTCTTATCGCCGGCCTCAAGAGGGAACAAAGGCTGGTGATAGGGCTTCCGGGGCATCCGTTCTCCTGCTTCCTGGCCGCGTACAACGTGGCCCTGCCTCTCATCCATTCCCTCCACACCGGAATCCCGGTCGTGCCATGGAGAACCGCACTTCTGCAGGCAGCAGAACCAGTGTTCGGTCACACCGGAATCGAGGAGTTTACTCCCTTCGTCTTAAGGGAAGGGCGAGCGGTGCCCTTGCCGACGAAATCCTCTTTTGTGAGGACGCTTGCCAAGGCTGACGGACTGATCCGCCTTCCTGTCTCAAGGGAGACGGCCAGGACCGGAGAGGAGGTCGAGGCTTGGCTATGGTGAAGAATAATACGCACATTACTCTTGAAAAAGCTTGGCAAATCCTTCGAAGCGCGATCAGGATGTTGCCCGCGGAGGATTGCCCGGTCCGCCTGTGCGCGGGGAGATTGCTTGCGGAGGATGTGCTCTCTTTAAGGAATGTGCCCCACTATAACGCCTCGGCCATGGACGGGTATGCCGTATCCTCCGAGTCGACCGCAGGCGCAACTACATCGTCCCCGGTTCTTTTGGAGCAGGGGCAGTTTTCCTGGCTGAACACCGGAGGAGTCCTGCCCGGCGCGTTCGATTCGGTCGTCATGGAGGAGGAGGCAGCCTCGGCCGAGGACGGCAGCCGTCTCTCAGTCATCAAGTCCCTTGTAGCCGGCGAGAACGTCCGCCCGATAGGCGAGGATGTATTCCGGGGACAGGTTGTCGCACGGGCGGGGGAGGCGATTACCCCGGCCGCGGCGTCTCTGTTCGCAACGGCGGGCATCCCCTCGGTTAGGGTGCTGCCCCGTCCAAGAAGCGTGTACGTACCGACGGGCGACGAGATAATTCCGATGACGGAGTGGCTGGAGGCGGAGCAGCCTCCAGCCGGGAGAGTGGGGGAGAGCAACTCGCTCCTCGTCGCAGGCTACTTCGGACGTTGGGGGTTTCCCGTCGACGTTGCCCCGTGTCTGCCGGACGACCCGGAGGTCTTGTCATCATTCTTGAAGGAGAGGGCGGGAGAGTACGATCTTATCCTTGTCGGAGCAGGGTCGGCCAAGGGCGAGAAGGACCACACGTTCAGGGTCTTCGAGCGGCATGGAGAGCCGCTTTTCAGATGGTTGCTGATGAAGCCGGGAAGGCCGGCATCCGCTGCATTGCTGGGCGGTTCAGTCGTTGTTAACCTGCCGGGGTTTCCAATGTCGAACGCCGTCATCCTCTGGTCGGTGGTCTATCCAATCCTGCAATTGCTTCAAAGAGGGAACTTCGATGACGCGACGGTCGTACAGGAGGCGTTGGGAGCGGAGGGCGGCGAGCCGGTCTCCCTGCTGGGGCCTCACTCCTCCACGCCTGGCAGGGAGGAGTGGTTGCGACTTAAGTGCGTCGAGATAGACGGCGTGAAAAGGGCCTATCCCCTGCCCTCGGGGGCGGGTTCCCTCTGGGCGCTTGCGGAGACGGACGCGCTTTCGCTCTTGCCGGTCGAGAGTGCCGAGCTGACTAGAGGGACGACTGTGTTCACCTGGTTCATCCGCCCCGTCCCCTGGAAAGAGAGAATCCTGTTTCAAGGTTCCAACGACCCGGCCTTGGAGAGGCTGCCGACGTTCGTGCGCAGATACGGGGGGGACCTCGTGCTCCGCTCCGTCGGAAGCCTGGCGGGACTTGCAGCCCTGTCCAGGAAGGAGTGCCACGCGGCGGCTGCCCACCTGCTGAACCCTGAATCAGGGGAGTACAACACATCCTTCATAGAATGTCTTTTTCAGGATCCGGACGATATAGTTCGGCTCGTGCTGTTCTTCCGAGAACAGGGGCTCATAACCCAAAGCGGCAACCCGAAAAGGATCCTCGGGGTTAAGGACCTTATCAGGGAGGACGTGCGTATCGTGAACCGCCAGAGCGGGGCGGGAACCCGCGTCCTGCTCGACGCGCTTCTTGCTGAAGCCGCCATTCCCACGGATTCGGTTAGAGGCTACGGGAACCTCAGTCCCACGCACTTTGAATCCGCAAACAGGGTCGCGCTCGGCTTCGCCGATGCGGCCCTGGGGATAAAATCCGTGGCCGACGCGCTTGGACTCGGATTTGTCCCGATAGCGGAGGAGCCGTTCGAACTCGTATATCCTAAGGAGTACGCGCGGTTGACGGGAGTCGCTGCTCTGCTGGACTCCCTGCAGGATGAGGATTGGCGCGCCGTTGTATCCGGCATGGGAGGTTATCGATGGCCCTGATCTTGAAGGATTCATTTGGAAGGATTCTTGATTACATACGAATTTCAGTGACCGACAGGTGCAACTTCCGTTGCCGGTACTGCATGCCTGAGGAAGGGATAGACTGGATTCCGCACGAGAGGATTATGTCTTACGAGAATATCCGATTTCTCGTCTCGACCCTCGAGGACATGGGGGTGAAGAGGATAAGGTTTACTGGGGGAGAGCCCTTTGTCAGGAGGGGTTTTCTGCCATTTATCACCGACATTCGTCGCGATTTCCCTTCCATGGCGGTCGCGGTCACGACAAACGGCTCGCTTCTCGAGCGCTATGCCGAGGAGATTGCTGCACTCGGCCTCCAGTCGCTGAACGTCAGCCTTGACACATTGGATCCGGAGAAGTTCGCGGAGATAACCAGGGCCGGAGATCTGAAGCGCGTCCTTCGCGGCATCGCTTTGGTATCCGCCGCAGGGGTCCCTCTCAAGATAAACACCGTGGTGATCCGAGGATTCAACCTCGAGGAGGTCCCCGCGCTTATTCGTTATGCGGCGCAAAACGGCGCTCTGCTCAGGTTCATAGAATTCATGCCGCTGGACACGGATGTTTGGTCGCAGAGACAGTACGTGCCGGCCAACGAGGTGATCTCCCTGTTCCCCGGCCCGGGCTCGTGGCTCCACCCGCAAGAAGTCGACCAGAACGGCGTGGACACGCCAAACGGGCCTGCCAGGTACCTGAGGAACAGCGACACCGGGCAGGAGGTAGGCATCATCTCGGCGGTGTCCGACCATTTCTGCCACACTTGCAATCGTCTAAGGGTCACTTCGACGGGCGAGATTCGACCGTGCCTCTTCAGCAATGCGGGCATATCAATCATTGAAGCCTTGAAAGACCGTGACGCCGGTGCTGTCAGGGAGGCCTTCCTGATGGCTGTCAAGCATAAGCCGCACGAGGGAGGCACGGGCTTGCCGGTCAAAAATGCGGACGACCCGGTAGCTCCGCGGCGCCCCATCGTATGCGCGGACAAGGAGGAACCCTCTGTTGACTCCGGGTGTTCCACAGCGGAGAGGCATATGTCCAGGATAGGAGGCTGAGATGAACTTGGCCAAGGTTGAAGAGATAAAAAACCCTCTGACGCACCTTGACGAGCATGGACGTCCGAGGATGGTGGATGTCGGCGACAAATCCGTATCCCTCCGCACGGCGGAGGCGGAGGGGTGGGTGTCGCTGGACGAAGCGGTTTGCAACCTCATGAGCGAGGGAGCGTCGTCAAAAAAAGGAGACGTGCTCAGGATCGCTGAGACGGCGGGAATAATGGGCGCCAAGAGGACTTGGGAGATCATCCCGCTCTGTCATCCCATAAGACTGGACGGCGTGGAGGTTCAATGCGACTTCCAGCCGGAGGAGCGAAGGATATACATACGAAGCAGGATAAGGTCCAAGGATGTCACCGGTGTCGAGATGGAGGCCCTCGCTGCGGTCTCGACAGCCGCGCTAACAGTGTATGATATGTGCAAAGCGGTCTCGAAAAACATGATTATCGAGGGCGTGCGGCTTGTCCGAAAGACCGGAGGCAAGAGCGGCGAGTACCTGGCGACGCCCGCGAGTGGAGGACGATCATGAGAGTGCTCGCCATTATCGAGAGGACCGGGTCGGAGGTAGTATCCCGCTGCCTGGCCTATGCAGGATTGAACCGGACTGGCGAAGCCTCCTTCAACGGAGAGAGGAGGACCCTGTTTCTACTCGCTCCCGGCGGGTTGAAGGAGTTGCCGGAGGGAGGAGCCGGTGTGGTCGTCCCCCGGATGGCTGTGAAGCCAGGCTATTTTCTCTCCATAGGAGAGGATTTCGTCGCGCAGATTGAGGAGAGAGACTCTCTGCCCGTCCTTAGAGTTGAGACGGGAGGGTTTTTGGCGGTATCTGCAAGGGTTGAAGCGCTTCGCCCGATCTCGGTCGGGATTCTTACGGTAAGCGACAAGGGCAGCAGGGGCGAGAGGGAGGATCGTTCAGGTCCAGCCTTGGCGCGGTGCGTCAGAGCCCTCGGAGCCGAGGTCAAGGCTGTCGGCGTGGTCCCCGATGTCACCGCCGAGATTACGGGCAAGCTGAAGAACTGGAGCGACGAACTGAGGCTCAACCTCGTGCTCACGACCGGGGGGACAGGGTTCGCCAGAAGAGATGTCACTCCCGAGGCTCTTTCGTCAGTGGCGGAAAAGCATGTGCCGGGAATTGGAGAGGCCATGAGGAGCGCCTCGATGAAAGTGACGCCCAGAGGCATGCTCAGCCGCCTGTGCGCAGTCATCCGCGGCGAGACCCTCATCGTGGCACTTCCGGGCAGCGAGAAGGCGTCCACGGAGTGTTTCGCCGCCATAGCTCCTGCCCTGAGGCACGGCATAGAGATCCTCTGCGGGTGGGACGGCGAGTGCGGGGAACGGCCCGTGCCCCATTGACGGAAAGGGGAGGTGCCGCGTGGACGTAGAGATGGAGAATGCCGGCGTCAGCAAATGCGTCATAATTACGGGCATGTCGGGAGCGGGAAAATCCACTGCGCTCAAGATACTTGAGGACCAGGGAATGTTTGCGATCGACAATATCCCGCCCGCGCTGCTGTCGCAGTTGATATTCATACTGGAGAAGCACCGCGCCGCCGTCAGGTGGGGAGTGGCTGCGGTTGTGGATGTCAGGGGAGACTCTCTTCTGGACGACTTTCCATCCATCCTCGCCCTGTTGAGAAAACAGGTCCATCATGTCAGCGCGATTTTTTTCGATGCCCAGGACGACGTGCTTTTAAAACGCTTCGAGTCGACTCGTCGCCGCCACCCCATGACCGAAGGGTCCCTCGTCGATGGCATAGCCAGGGAGAGGGAGAGGTTGAAGCCAATACTGGACTGCGCCGATACGGTCATAGACACGTCTGCCCTATCCTTGACTCTTTTCCGCAGCGAGCTGGTGGCCAGGTTTTTCGGAGACTCCGCCGGAGTGCCCCTCATTATTTCGTCGTTTGGCTTTAAACATGGGGCCCCGGCTGACTGCGACTATATTTTTGACGTGCGCTTTCTTGACAATCCGTTCTACAACGCGGACTTGAAGCCTCTCTCAGGCAAGGAGAGCGCGGTCCAGGAGGCGGTATGGGATTCTGCCGGAGCGAGCGCCTTCTGGGAGAAGCTGACGCAGTTCCTTGATTTTATTATCCCCCTGTACCTGCGTTCAGGGAAGACGCAGCTACACATCGGCATAGGGTGTACTGGAGGGCGGCATAGATCTGTAGCCGTCGCGGAACGCCTGTGCGCTCACCTTCAGAGATCCGCTAGGCCCTGTATCCTGCGGCACAGGGATGTAGACAGGGAACAGGGGTGGTGAGGGTGGACCTTCTTTTCAGCTACATACTCGGACTCATGACCGTAGTCTTGCTTGCCGCCTTTTTTTGGCCGGGGAGCGGCAAAAGGATCAGAGCTGTCATTAGAGGAGGGCGACAGGAGACCAAGACCCCCATGACGAAGGCGATTGAGTACAGGCTTTCTATGGGTCCGCTGGTGGCGGCGCTTGGTGGCGGCACCGGCCTGTCCACCCTGCTCAGGGGATTGAAATGTTTCACTCGCAACATAGTTGCGGTAGTGACGGTCACAGACGAGGGTGGAAGCTCGGGCAGACTGCGGGAGGAGTGGGGTGTGCTACCTCCGGGCGACGTCAGGAACTGCATCGTAGCTCTTGCCGAGAACGACAATGCCCTGAGGAGCATGCTCGATTTCCGCTTTGACCGTGGAGGCCTCGCGGGACACAGCCTTGGGAACCTGATGCTCCTCGCCATAACCGAGCAGTATGGAGATTTTCGCCGCGCCGTGGAGGAGATGAACCACCTTCTGGCAATACGGGGCAGGGTCCTCCCTGTCACCACGGAGTCGGTAAGTCTCGTCGCGGAGACGCACGGAGGCGCCAGGGTAAAGGGAGAACTATCCGTCTCCGACCACGGCTACGAGATAAAAAAGATATGGCTGGAGCCTAAGGACGCCAAGCCACTGAAGGACGTCTTGAGATCACTGGACGAGGCCAATATCATAGTGTTGGGCCCTGGTAGCCTTTTTACCAGCATCATACCGAACCTCCTGATAAAGCAGGTTGCGGATAACCTGAGGCAAAGCGAGGTTCCGAAGGTCTATATTGCCAACCTGATGACCCAGCCACTTGAGACCCAGGGATTCACTATACTTGACCACGCAAGGTGGATAAGCGCTGCCATGGGAGTCGCCCCGGACTACATCCTGGTCAACGATGGGGTGATACCCGAAACTCTAGTGGCCAAATACCTGAAGGACGGTGCCGAGCCCCTCTATATCTCGGAGGAAGAGGAGTGGGAGCTTGAAAAAATGGGCTGTCGAATTATCCGGGGGGATTTCGTCAGGATAATGGACGGCGATGTCGTGCGTCACAATGGGCAGGCGCTATCCGAGATAATTATGCGTCTGTGCCGAGAGCTTGAAGAGGTGTAGCCTGCCGTGGATGCAGGAACCTGGCTTGCCTCGAAAATGTGGGACGACTGGACCACCGCTCCGGTCGGCTCTGGAGCGGCTGCCCCCGATGAGATCAGAGGCTTGATAGACGGCCTTTCCAGGGCTCGGGAGAACGATGAGGAGGTCGTTTTTTCAAGCGTCCGCCTGTGGGTATTTCGAAGGCTGAAGGCCTTGTGGGAAGAGTGGGAGGTCTCGAAGCCTTTTGAGTTTGCCTCGCTGCTCAGCATTCCCCGTACGATGAAGGGAAGGGTGCATATTCGTCTGCCCCGCCACATCCTTGAACCCCTTGAAACGGAGCTCCCCCCTCGCAGTATGGCCTGGCTTAAGGGGCTTTGGGGAAGTTGCGGCTCGCTGTATCTCCCCAGAACGGGTTACTATCTCTGCTTCCGTGTGCCCTCGTGCTCGACCGAAGAGAGAGCGGCGCACATTCTCTCGTCGAGGGGGTTTTCAATAGGCAGGAGGCGCGTCCAAGGCTCTTACGAAATCACCATGAGAGATCAACAACAGATCGTCGACATGCTAGCGGGATTCAATATGTTTAGGAGCACGCTGGTCCTTGAGGAGAAGGCAATATTCCGGGAGCTTAGAAACAAGGCCAATAAACTCGTGAACTGCGATGCCTCAAACATAAGAAAGAGCCTTGAAGCCTCCGCGAGGCAGATAGAGATCGCAAGGTACGCGCTCGCGTCCCCGAGTTACCGCTCCATGCCGCCGGCATGGAGGGCACTCATATCCGCGAGACTCTCCAACCCCAGCATAACCCTCGAGGAGTTGGGGCGAATGCTGTCACCCCCCGTGAGCAAGAGTACGGTAAAATATCGGTGGAAAAAGATAGCGGACAGCCTTAAGACGCCTTGATTATGGCTTTGTGCCCGGGATGCCGGCAGGGTGGCGAGGGGCTGTATGAGACAGCGAGTGTGTCGAGCGTACTATGCCGGAAAAAAGGAGGCTTGGAGATAACATGAAACTCAGAGGTTTTTCAGGGATCGATGTCCGTGGGAAAAACGTGCTCGTCCGCGTCGACTTTAACGTTCCTCTAAAGAATGGTGAAGTGGCCGACGCGACTCGGATTAAAGCCCACGGCGCTACCGTCGCAGCCTTGCTCGATGCCGGGGCAAGGGTTGCATTATGCTCTCACCTGGGACGTCCGAAGGGTAAAATAGTGCCAGAGATGTCCCTCTCGCATGTCGCAGGGGAGGCCGAGAGGGTGTTTAAAGCCCCGGTGCGCTTTTGCGAGGACTGCATAGGTCCATCGGTTTACGCCTCGCTTAAGGGGATTGTCGGGCGTGAACTTCTTCTGCTCGAAAATCTCCGGTTTTACAAGGAGGAGCAGGAGAACGACCGTTCATTCGCTGAGAAACTGGCCGCCCCGTTCGACATCTTCGTGATGGACGCCTTCAGCGCCTCTCACAGGGCCGACGCCTCCACCAGCGCGATCATGGAGATGCTTCCGTCGTACTCCGGCTTCCTGATCGAAAGGGAGGTCGAGATGCTGTCCAGGGTCAGCGGAAACCCCGAGAAGCCCTTCGCACTGATCCTTGGCGGTGCAAAGGTGTCTGACAAGATCGGGGTCGTGGAGAACCTGATGGAGAAGACGAGCAGCATACTTATCGGAGGAGGGATGGCGTTCACCTTCCTCAAGGCTCTTGGAAAGCCCATCGGGCGCTCTCTTCTCGAGGTGGACAAGATACATTTCGCCCAGGAGATGATGGAGAAGGCCAAACGCCACGAGGTGGACATTCTTCTGCCGCTCGACGTGGTCGCCGGCATCTCCCCGAATTCATCCGAGGGCGCCGTAGTCACGGCAGTCGAATCCATGCCCGAGGGGCTCATGGGGCTCGACATTGGCCCCAGGTCCGTGGCCCTGTTCAAGGAAAGAATCGTTGGCGCGAGGACGGTGCTTTGGAACGGACCCATGGGAGTCTTTGAGAATCCCGGATTCGCGGCGGGGACAAAGGGCATCGCCGACGCGGTTGCAGAATGCACGCGCAGGGGGGGGATCACTGTAATCGGCGGAGGCGATACTGCGGCCGCGGCCGCGTCGCTGGGCTTCGCCGATGGTGTATCGCACGTCTCCACGGGCGGCGGAGCCAGCCTAGAGTTCTGCGAAGGCAAGGCTCTGCCTGGAATCGTACCGTTGATTGAATAGCTACCGGAGGTATTTTTGACCGCGATGAAAAAAATATTCCTTTACGGAAACTGGAAGATGAACATGCTGCCTGAAGAGGCGCAGGCGTTTTGTAACGATCTCCTTACACGCACGAAAGGCAACCTTTATGATGCGGCTTCGATCGAGATAGCGCTGTTTCCTACGTACATCTCCATAGACCCGGTGGTCCAGGCTTTGCCCAATGACGGGATCATCAGGGGGGGTGCGCAGGATGGATGGTTTGAGGACCGTGGTGCCTACACCGGCGCTGTGTCGATGGACATGCTCAGGTCCATCGGCTGCACCCACGTCCTGGTGGGGCACAGCGAGAGAAGGAGTATCTTCGGCGACACCGACATGCTCGTTGGACGTAAGCTGCGAAAGGCGTTGAACGCCGGGCTCGTCCCGGTCCTGTGCTATGGGGAGACCCTGGAGGAGCGCGAGTCAGGACAGACCACCGAAGTAATAGAGAGACAGCTGAAGTCGGCCTGGGAAGGGATAGACACTGCCGAGATCGCAGGCGGGCGCTCGATTCCCGCGATACTGCTGGCCTACGAACCGGTATGGGCCATTGGGACGGGCCGCAATGCGCGCCCCGAGGATGCCCAGGAGGTATGTGCTTTCTCGAGAAGCCTTTTCAAGGAGCGTTTCGGCCCCGACACCGACTGTCCGATCCTTTACGGAGGAAGCGTCAAGGACTCGAACTCCGCCGAACTCCTGTCCCGGTACGATATTGACGGCGCGCTCGTCGGAGGAGCCTCGCTCAAAGTGGAGTCGTTCCTCGGGATATACGAGAATTACCGCCGGGCGCAGGCCGAAGGAGGCGTAATGTAACATAAGATACATTATAGGACATCTAATCACGAGTATTCTATAGTGCTCTTATAGGACATCAGGTCACGAGTATTCTATAGTGCTCTTATAGGACATCGGGTTGCGAGTATTTCATAGTGCTCTAATAGGACATCGAATCGCGGTCAAAGACACTACTGACAGCCCATCATTGAGGTATTTTGGATCGCGATGTATCTATCGGTCTCTTGCGAGATATGGGCCCTCTGTGTAAGGCAAGCATCTCGGCGAGAAGCTAGAATCTCAACGATAAGCCGCCTCTGCAGGTAGGATTGCAGCCTGTACAGGGGCGGCTATATTCAGGCGCGCAAGCCTCGACTCGGCGAGCCAAGGAAACTATTATGAATCAATCCTCGTATGTGTGCCTATAGGCTCTAGCGTCCCGCCAGATCTTCTCCAGGTTGTAGTACTCCCTGCCGCCCTTGCTGAACACGTGGACGGCGAGTTCGTCCGCGTCGATCAAGCGCCAGCGGGAGCTCTCGTTGCCCTCCACGGTCGTCTTGAAGCCATGTTTGTGCAACGCCTCAAGGGCGGTGTCCCTCAGAGTATCCATGTGGACGTCCGAGTTGGCGGTGACCATGACAAAAACATCTGAAACCGCCGAAGAGCCCTCCAGGTCCAGGGCAACTATGTCGAGTCCCCTCTTTTCGGCCAGGGCACTGTACAGAAAGTCCAGGCCAGCCAGGCGGTCTTCGTGATTATCCAATTCTCATCCTCCATCCTCCTGTCGATCGATTATTCGGTAATACCCTCATTTTTGTTTGGCCAGCTCCTCCAGGCGTTTTAACACGACGGCGTTGTCCTTCCCAATTATTACGGTGGCCTGGTTTACGTTGGATGTCCTCGAGATAAGTCTCGGATTGACGCCCAGGAGAACAGCCAGGGTCGCGCCCGCATGGACGACCTGCTCCCCGGCCTTCTCAGGCAGGTTGATGGCTGTGGTCCTGTAGTCGAAGTGGCGCGCGTTTCCCACGTGTTTGACGTCGATTCCAAGCTTTTGCAGAGCCGTGGCCACGGTCTTGCCCAGCCCCGTGGTGCCGGTTCCGTTCAGCACCGCCACCGGCCCGGTAATGGACGAAACGAGAGCCTCGACGTCGTCGACCGGAGCCGCCGCGATATCCGCCGACACCACTTCCTGTTCCTCGGGAAGCCCGGTCAGAAGCGCCGAGGCCGCGGCCGTGTCGCCGATCCAGTAGCTCAGGTTCGAGATGTAGGCGGCTTTGCCGGGCATGGTGAAAAAGTGCAGGTTCTCCGGCGGCATTGACACCAGATAGGACGCAAGCTGAAGCCCCTGGGCCGGGGTCATGTCCGAGTTCACCATCTCTATGATCTTGTCGGCCAACTCCGGTATCTTCGGGATCATGGAGGGCCTTTGGAGCTTTTGCAGGGCCGCCTTGATAAAATCCTGCTGTCGTTTCACCCGTCCGATGTCGCCCTGGGCGTCGTGTCTGAACCGAACGTAATGGAGGGCATTCTTGCCGTCCAATACTTGGAGCCCCTTCGGAATGTTGATGAATAGTTTCCCGGAGTAGTCGTTGTAGACCATGTGCTTTTTTACGTCCACCTCCACTCCTCCGATCAGGTTGATGATCGCCGGGAAGGTGTCGTAATTCACCAGTATATAGTAGTTAATCGGCATGCCAAGGTAGTTCACCAGCGACTCGCGCAACAGGTTCACGCCACCGTAGGCGTAAGCGTGGGCGATTTTATCCCAGCCTTTCTTCGGCAGTTGCACCCTGGTGTCACGGGGGATGGACATGAGTCGCACTACCTTGTTGTCTATATCTATCGTGGCGTATGCTATGGCGTCGGCCCTCCTGCCGCCGTCGACGTCGTCTATGCCGATAAGGAGGAGGTTTATGGAGCCGGACTCCTCGCTGAACGAGATGGATTCCTTTATCGTCTGAGGTTTAGGCTCCACAAAGGTCTTTACTTTTAAGGCCGCCCCCGCGAAGGCCGCGCCCATCGCCAGCAGGAGTACAGCCGCTATGCGCAGTATTTTCATTGATAGATGTCCTCCAATATTTACGGTAGAGTCCTTTTTTGTAAATATACTGCTCCACCGTCTCGGGGAGAAGGTACTTGATGCTCCTCCCCTCCTCGATACGTCTCCGGATCTCCGTGCTGGATATGGAAAGCAGGGGGATTTCGAGGGGGATTATCGCATCCCGCAGGGCTGACGGGAGAGCATCAAGAGCCTTTTGAGGGTAACCTGGGCGGTTGACCGCCACAATCCTGCAAAGCTTTGGAAGTTCCTCGGATTCCTTCCAGGAGGTCATGCCAAGGACGGCGTCCAGTCCGGTGATGAAGAAGAAATCCACCTTCTCAGGGGCGTACCAGTGACGCATCTCCCTCAGGGTATCGACCGTGTGGCTGGGTTCTTTTCTGTCGATTTCAATGCGGGAAGGGGTGAAGTTCTGGTTTTCAAGAGTCGTCAAAAGGGTCATAATGTACCGGTCCTCGCAAGATGCTACTCTGCGGAGGCGCTTGTGCGCGGGGTCACCGGCAGGGACGAACAGCACCTCGTCCAGCCCCACCACCGTCCTGCTCTCCTCCGCGGCGAGCAGGTGCCCGTAGTGGATGGGGTCGAAGGTCCCCCCCATTATGCCGATTCTCCTGGCGCTGCTCTTCGGGCTGCTTGACACCGCCTCACCTCCCGGGCTCCTTCGTTGCGACTACTCCTTCTGTGAACCGTCGAGGGCCGCCATCTCGGGCTCGAAGTCGAATTCAAGGTCGCCTATAAATACCTTGTCGCCTTTAATTGCCCCCATCTCCTCCAGGCGCTCCTCTATCCGGAATTTCTTGACCAGCCTTGCAAACCTGGGAAGGGCGTCCTCGTGTTCGAAATTGTACCTCGACAGGGTTTTCTCGAGATTGGTATGTATCACCCTGAACCCGGAGCCGTCGCCCAATCTCACTATAGAGGCCGGCTCCAGCCTTCCCCTTCTTCGCGTCGGCTCGATTGTATCCACCAGCATCGGTGCCAATCTTGCCTCGCTCTCTCCTCTTCGGTGTTCCCTGGCAAGGTCGGCCAGAACCTGTACGAAGCCATCCACGTTCTCTCCAGTAAGAGCGCTAAGGGAGTAATACCGCTCCTCCAGCCCCTTGAAGAATGAGCCGACCCTCTCATCATTTGCCCTGGCAGCCTCGAGATCGATCTTGTTCCCCAGTATGACATACGGTTTTGCGGGGATGTTCTCTCTTTGAGGCAGGACGCTTTCGTCGTCCGTCGCACTCGAGTATGCCTCGAACTCGGATCTCAGTACGCGCCACTGCGCGATCACGTCGTCCGCGGATCCAACGCTTAGGTCGAGTACATGTACCAGAAAACGCGTGCGCTCGATGTGCCGCAGGAAGTAGACGCCTAATCCCCTGTTTTCGTGGGCCCCTTCTATAAGCCCGGGCACATCGGCGATCACTATCTTCTGGTCGTCGACAGACAGGACCCCGAGGTTCGGTGACAGGGTCGTGAAGGGATAACCCGCGATCTTCGGGCGTGCGGAAGAGATTGCCGCAAGCAGGCTCGACTTGCCGGCGTTGGGCGCCCCGACAAGCCCTATATCGGCAATCAGCTTCAGTTCGAGAAGCAGGGACTTCGACTCGCCCTCATCCCCCATCTCGGCGAAGCGGGGCGCTTTGCGGATCGAATTCGCGAAGTGGGCGTTCCCCCTCCCGGGACGTCCTCCTCTGGCGGCTACGATGCTCTCCCCGGGCTCCACCAAGTCGGCCAGGATTCGGCCTGTGTCCCTATCGTAGACGATGGTCCCGCAGGGGACCTCGATCACCCTGTCGGTACCGGCCTTTCCCGTCCTCATCCCGCCCTTGCCCGCAGTCCCGTCCTCGGCCTGGATGTCCTTTTCAAATTCAAAATCCGCAAGCGTAAGCGCTCCGGAGGCAGCACGCAGGACGACGTTTCCGCCTCTTCCGCCGTCTCCGCCGTCAGGTCCGCCCTTAGGGACGAACTTCTCGCGACGGAAGCTCAGACAACCATTCCCTCCCCGTCCACCTCGGACCGAGATCTCGACAAAGTCGACAAATTTCATTCTATCACCGGCGATAAAGCCATCTTCCTTTATATTCTAACAGACAGAGGGCCCTTGAAATCTCCTAAGGCAGGAACGGACTTGCATTCGCAGTCCGGCCCTAAGGCGATGTGAAGGCCCTCGTCGGGGGTGTCTCGCTCTGGAGCAGACCTCGGATTCAGTTTATTCGACTGTGCTCAGGATGACCGAAACTACTTTCTTGCTCCCCTTTGTCTCGTAGTTGACTGTTCCGGCGGCCTTTGCGAAGATCGTATAGTCCCTGCCGAGCCCCACGTTCTTGCCGGGGTGTATCTTCGTGCCTCTCTGCCTTACCAGGATGTTGCCAGCCTTCACCGTCTGGCCGGCGTAAATCTTCACGCCAAGTCTCTTCCCCTCGCTGTCCCTGCCGTTTGTGCTGCTCCCCTGTCCCTTTTTATGCGCGAACAACTGCAAATTAAACTTAAATTCCATCGGTGTGCACCTCCATAATCCGTACATGCCCGGGGTATGCCCGCGCGATCTCTTTTAAAGAACCAATTATTGTATCGGCAAGCAGGCGCGCCTCCGGGCTCCTGGACATACTCCAGTCGATTGTCATCCTGCCTTCGCTCTCCTCTATCGTGTAGAAATAGGAGCTCAAGTCAAGGACGTTCTTGAAGCCGTAGAGAAGAGCCTGCAACAGGGCGGACACTCCTGCGCAGACGATGTCCTCTCCCTTGTCGGCGAAGCCCGAGTGGCCTTGGGCTTCGATTGCTATTGCAATATCTCCGTCCAGCGTAACGGAAATATCCGTCAAGGTCAGGGCTCCACGATCAACGAGTCGATCCTTACCTCTGTGAAATGCTGTCTGTGACCCTTTTTTCGGCGATAGTTCTTCTTGCTCTTGTATTTGAAGACAATTATCTTGGGATCTTTGCCATTTGCCTTGACGGAGGCTCTCACGGAGGCTCCTTCCACGTAGGGGGAACCTATTACCGCGCCCTCGTCGCGTCCCAACAGCAACACTCTGTCGAAAAGCACGGAAGAACCCTCGTCAAGTCCCAGGGACTCGATTTTCAGGAGATCCCCCTCCTGCACACGGTACTGCTTTCCCCCAGTTTCAATTATCGCGTACATCGTTTTCCTCCTCCCGCCGGCGGCCCAGGTGCGGAAAAGTCCGCTTAAACCCGCCCCGTGCGATATTTGCATTAACCGAAGTATTATACTCAGCATCCGGCGCTAAGTCAAATTAACGAGGCGGAACCCAAAAAACGGCTTCATAGCCTGTCCTGCCGGGGTGCTGAACCGGCGTGCAGAATATGAAGGGCCGACTGACCCCGCTCAGAGGGTCGTGCTACCTGCGCCAAATTAGGGGACCGCACATTCGGCAGCCGAGTTAACAAGGCGAATCGCGTGCTCCCGGGCCTCCTGCAGCATGGAGTCGCCTGACAGCATGCGGGCCAGCTCGCCGATTCGGTCGTCTCCGTCGATGCTGTTTATCTCCACCCCCGCCGGTATCTTTCGAACTCGAAAATGAGAGTCGGCGAGCGCCGCTATTGTCGCCTCGTGGGTTATCAGGATAACCTGTGTCTTCCTCGACAGGGCGAGAAGTTTGTAGCCCGTCAACAGGGCGGCTTTACCGCCTAATCCGGCCTCCACCTCGTCGAAGACCAGTGTGGAAGGGAGAGTCTCTTCGGGCAGGGAGAGCTGAAGAGCCAGCAGCAGCCTGCTTAGCTCTCCTCCTGAGGCCGACCTGTTTACCGGCAGCTCGTCCGAACCGTCTGTCGCAATATTGAAAGAGATGTCGTCGGCACCGTTTTCACGAATCTTGTCAAGCGGTTTAATTCGCGCTAGAAAGCGCGTCTCCTCCATGCCTAGTTCCTTCAAGTGCGAGTTTACATCCCCTTCAAGTGCGCTGGCTGCCTTTCGTCGCAGGGAACGCAGGTTCATTGCAAGCGAGCTGGCCTCGCGCCGCAGGTCCTTGACCCGGTCAGCCAGGACGGACGCCTGGCGGGCCGATTCTCTAAGCCAAAGGACGGCCTCGCGGGCGTCCGCTGTCCATGCGGTCAGCTCCTCCACGTTTCTGCTGCCCGTAGCCCTCCTCAATTTTCTCAGGGTGCCGAGCCTTTTCTCAAGGGCGGACTGCTCACACTCGATCTTCTCGGGAGAGAGAGAGGATGACAGCTGTCCGACGACTTCGACGAACTCGTGGATCGAGTCGATTCCTTCGTCGAAGTGTTCGGCTGCTTCGGTCCCCTCCAGCGAAAGTCGCCTGATCAGGTCGATCCCGCAGGCCTCCAATATATCGAAAACTCCCCCGCCGGAGATCCCGCCGGTCAGCTCGAGCATCCTCTCCTTTATCTTGACCGACTGGTGAAGTACGCGAGTCTTTTCCTCGAGCTCCCTCTCCCAGAGAGGCTCGCATCCTGGAAATAAGTTTAGCGGCCTAAGTGCTTCGATTATTGCCTCGGCGTCTATGTACTTCTTTCCCAGCTCGCTCTCCCTGGTTTTCAAGGCGCGCAGTTCCCTGTCGCAGTTCACGGCATCCGAAATGGTCGTCCTCAGGGAGGCGCGAAGTCGTCTTGCCTCCATGCCTCCGCAGAGGTCGATGATGTCCATCTGGCGCTTGGGGTCCAGCAGCTCCATCTGGGCGAACTGGCTCTGGATTCGCAGTTTGTCGTTCATAATCGCGGAAAACTCGCCGAAGGGAATTCTCTTGTCCTGGAAAAAACACCGGTTTCTGCCGGCCCTTGAGAGGGTTCGACGGGCACGCACCGTCGGTTCCGGGCGCGAATCCATGTCTCGCGACAGGTCTCGGTTATCGCCCGAAAACACTGCCTCCACCGAGGCCTCGTCCTCGCCGGAGCGTATGAACAGTATCTGGCTTCTCTTTCCCCCTATCAGCTCGAGCGCACGGACAAAACTGCTCTTTCCGGCGCCGCTCTCGCCGGTGACCACGGTAAAGCCCTTTCCAAGCGACAATGAGGCGGATGCGATCCCGCCGACGTTATTGATGGAAATTGCCCCGATCAAACCGGTCACTCCTTTTCGAAGGAGACAATCCCCTGCCCCCACCGAAGTTTTTCCTCTAGAAGGTCATAATAGCTGCGGGAGGACAGTTCGATTACGTCGATCTTCCTCGAACGGCTCAGCGAAATTTCGATTCGGTCTCCCGACAGCACTTCATAACCAAGCTGCCCGTCCTGCGTCAGGATGAGATCCCTGTGGTTTCCCCTGGGCACGAGGGTAACCGAGTCCTCCTCTCCCACAATTACCGGCCTGGAGTACAGCGTGTGGGCGCATATCGGGACAACCAGCATGCACGGCACGTGGGGAGGGACAATGGGTCCGCCGGCCGAAAGGGCATACGCAGTCGAGCCGGTGGGCGTGGACACGATAAGTCCGTCGGCGGGTATCGTGTTCAGCAGTTTTTCACCTATGTGCACCTCGATGTGCATCACTCTCGCCAGTGCGCCCTTGGCCAAAACAAGGTCGTTGAGAGCGTAAAGGCAGTAGGTGTCGTGCCTGTCCCTTGAAACGGTTCCCTCAAGGACCCTGTGCGTCCTGACAGTGTACTCTCCTTCCAGGATTGTCATGACGTCTTGAACTGCCTCCTCCGCCTTCCCGGAGGCCAGGAACCCCAGGTGTCCGAGGTTTATTCCGTACAGAAGGACGGACGAGCCAAGTACGAAGCGCGCCGCGCGAAGAAACGTGCCGTCGCCCCCTATGACCAGGGCAACATCGACCCTGTCCTTCCAGTCGTCGTCGCTCAGACCCTGGACTCCCATCACCGAGGCCTCGTGAGGGGGCAACAGTAACGGCACTCCATTCTCGATTCCCCACTGCAACAGAGTCCCGGCCATCTCCAGGGCACCTGGTTTCCTGGTGTTGACAAGCATCCCGATGCAAATCTCACTCATGGTCGTCACCGCCGCGATCCTTCGAGAAGTAGGCGTGCGCCTCCTCCACCACGCTGTCCGCAGAGGGGATAGAAGGAGCCCGTTGATATTTCTTTAGATATAAGAGGTATTCGATATTGCCCTTGGCCCCCGTTACAGGCGAGAACGTTAAACCGAAGGGAGAGAAGGACGTCGACTCCGACGCAAAATCGATAAGCCCGGCCAAGACTGCGATGTGCGCATCCCTGGAACGCACCCTTCCTCCCTTTCCAACTCCGTCCCTGCCGACTTCGAACTGGGGCTTGACGAGAACCACGGCCTCTCCGCGCTCCGACACGCACCTGTCGACCGGGGGGAGCAGAAGCCTCAGCGAGATGAATGAAGCGTCCATGACCGCGAGGTCGGGGGCAACAGTAAAACTGTCAGGGGTGAGGTCCCTGGCGTTGGTCCTCTCCATGACCACTACCCTGCTGTCGTTTCTGAGCTGCCAGGCAAGCTGTCCGTATCCAACGTCCACCGAGTACACCAGGCCGGCCCCCCTTGACAGTAGCACCTGGGTGAACCCTCCCGTGGAGGCTCCCACATCTACGCATACCCGCCTCTCAACCGCCACTTCAAAGGAGTCCAGGGCTTTCAGCAATTTATATGCCCCGCGGCCGACCCACTCGCAACCGTCGCCCTTTATCTCTATGGGGACGTCAAGCCGAACCATGGCTCCAGGCTTGTCAACTCTGGCCTCGCCGGCGATAACCCTGCCGGCCATAAGCAGGCCCTGTGCTTTTGTCCTTGACTCAGCGAACCCCCTTGACACCAGTACGACGTCTATTCTCTCTTTTTTGGTGTTCTTCATACTCGGCTACCACTCTTTGATGTGTAAGGCCGCAGAACTCGGCCTGTTCCCTCATTGTCCCCTGGGGGACGAAGATATCCGGAATACCGAGGGTTATCACTCTTCCGGGGTTTTGCGAGGAGCGCATCGTCTCGGCCAGCGTGGCTATCGCCTCGCCGACGCCGCCCTCCCTGTACCCGTCCTCTGCTACGATCAGCAGGTCGTGTTGTGCGAGAAGCTCCTCGATAGCCGTCCTGGGAAGGGGCTTCACGCACTTGAGGTCGACCACGGTAGGCGGCGTTCCTCCTGTCGATACTATCTCCTCATGAGCCTTGAGCATCAGCTCCACCGTCCTGCCGTACCCGATGAGGGCGCACTGCCCTCCCCTCTCCAGGATCTCCGGCACGGGAAGATCGTCCATCAGTACTTCGCCGCGCGCCTTGGTCCTATGAAGCGACGGGATGGCCTCTCCCCTCGGGAAGCGGATTACCGTAGGCCCGTCCCTCCGCATCGCCACTTCCAGCAGCGAGTTCAGCCCCTCTTCATCCCTGGGGGCGGTCACCATGAGGTTGGGTATCGAGCGCGACCAGGAGATGTCAAGAAGACCCTGGTGCGTCTCGCCATCGTCTCCGATCAGCCCCGAGCGATCGACCGCGATCACGACGGGCAGTTTTTGCATTGCGATATCGTGGGCAAGCTGGTCCATAGCCCGCTGGAGGAAAGTAGAATAAATGAAGACGACGGGGCGAAGGCCACCGGCAGCCATGCCGGCCGCCATAGTAAGCATGTGCCCTTCGGCTATTCCGACGTCGAAGAAACGTTCCGGGAAGCGCGCCGCGAAGTCGTCCAGCTTGCTCCCGCACTTCATCGCCGCCGTCAGGCAGACCACGCGACCGTCGCGCTCCGCCAGATCGCACACGGCGCTTGAAGCAGCCTCGCTCCACGAACGAAGGGGAGTCTGACCATCCCGCTTGGGCGCGAGCGGCGGCACCCCGTGGAACTTGGTGGGCTCCCTCTCGGCCTCTTCGAACCCCTTGCCTTTGACCGTGACCAAATGTATGAGCACCGGCTTGTCGTACTTTTTGGCTAGTTCGAGGACGTACTCGATCTCCTCGACGTTATGGCCGTCGAACGGCCCCCAGTAGTTGATGTCCATCTCGTCGAACACGTTTATCGGCTTTACGATGGACTTGATGTGGTCCTTCAGCTTCCCGAGCGCGTTCTCCAGAGCTTGTCCCTTGGGCAGAGAGGAGCATGACTCCTTTATCGCCCTCTTTAGCGAGTTGTATGCCGTGCTTGAGCTGAGCCTGGCCAGGTGTGTAGCGAATCCGCCGACCCTGGGGCTTATGGACATGGTATTGTCATTCAGTATATAGATAACCTTGGTATTCGACTCCTTGGTGTAGTTGAGCGCCTCGAATGCCAGGCCATTGAGCAGGGAGGCGTCCCCTATGACCGCGACCACGTGCCCATCCCCTCCCAGGATATCCCTGGCCTTCGCGTATCCGAGGGCCGCGGACAGGGAGGTGCTGCTATGTCCGACATCGAAGTGGTCGCACGGGCTTTCGGATCGTTTGGGGAATCCGCTTATTCCTCCCCACTGCCTCAGGGTTGGGAAGCGGTCCCTCCTCCCTGTGAGGATCTTGTAGGCGTAAGCCTGGTGCCCTACGTCGAAGACAATCTTGTCCTCCTCCGGATCGAAGGAGCGAAGAATGGCCAGTATCAGCTCCACGGCTCCGAGCGAGGAAGCCATGTGCCCCCCGGTCCTGGAGACCACGGAGACGATATACTCCCTCAGTTCGGCTGCCAGGGTGTTTAATGTCTCCCTGGAGTAACCTCGCAGCTCCGAGTAGTGCTTTAAGTTCTCGAGTACGGCCATCGTCATCGCGTCCTTTCCATGAGATAATCCGTCAAGGCAGAGAAGAAACTCACCTCGCCGCCGCTCCCGAGAAGGGCCTCCAGTGCCTGGTCGCTCTCTTTCCGCGCCAGCTCCCGGGCGCCATCCATCCCGAAGATCGAAACGAAGGTCCTCTTTTCGAGGGCGGCGTCCTTCCCGGGTGTCTTGCCTAGTTCAAGTGCGGAGGATGTGACGTCAAGTATGTCGTCTATCACCTGGAAGGCTGTGCCAAGGTGCATCCCGTACGAACGGAAGGCCTCGGCCCCCTTATTATCCGCGCCTCCCGCCACCGCCCCGGCCTCGACGCATGCGGCGATAAGAACTCCAGTCTTCTGCGCGGCGACCTTGAACGGGAAGTCCTCGCCATCCTCCATGCTCTGCGGATCAGTGTCCAGCACCTGCCCTCCACAGATCCCGAATGGCCCCAGCGCATTGGCCATTATCCGCATAGCCCTGCAGGTCCTGCCTGCAGGAATCCGCGCCCTGGCCAGCCCCGCCAGCGAGTACTCGAAGGCCCACGCCAGGAGGGCGTCCCCTGCCAGTATGGCCATCGACTCTCCGTACAGGACGTGATTAGTGGGCTTGCCCCTTCTGAGTACATCGTTGTCCATGGAGGGCAGGTCGTCGTGGATCAGCGAGGCCGTGTGGATCATCTCAAATGCAAGGGCCAGCGGAACGCAGCGGTCCTGGGACACGCCGAACGCCTCTGCTGCCTTAAGACACAGAATTGGCCTAAGTCTCTTCCCTCCCGCCTGTAGAGAGTATAGCATCGATTCCCTTAGCCTTCCCGGCACGGGTGGTGGCAGGGCCTCGGACAGACCTTGGATCTGCGCCTCAACATAGGCTTGGGCATCGGCGAGCACGGTTTCGAAATCGACCGGGCTTCTCGTCATTCCTCCTCGCCCTCCTGATCGCCATCGGGCGCGAACGGGACGACCTCGCACTCCTTGGACAGAATATTGATTTTGATCTTCGCCTCGGCAAGGTAGCTCCTGCACTCCCTGACGAGCCCGATGCCCTTTTCAAACAGCGCAAGCGATTCCTCGAGAGGCATTGGACCCTTCTCGATGCTCGCGACGATCATCTCCAGCTCCTCCATTTTTTTACTGAAACTCATTCTGTCGAATCATCTCCCGGGGACAAAAGTATTTGCTACGAACGTCCCTCTGTGCTAAAATTCCCCTGTTTGAACGAAATCAATCGCAGCAAGGGGGCGAAAACAATGGCTAAAGTATGCGAGTGTTGCGGCCGCGGACCCGTCACCGGGAACGCCGTCAGCCACTCAAACCGTCATACAAGGAGGCGCTGGCTGATTAACCTTAAGAGCGTCAAGGCCGACATTGGCGGCGGTGAGTCTCTTCGCATGAGAATATGCACCCGGTGTCTCCGTTCCGGCAAAGTCAGACGGGCCTCTTAACGGTCCTTACCCTTCCCGGAGCCATCCGTAGTATACACCAAGGATTCCCTTCTGTACCTTAACCGATGCCAGGCCGCTTTCGGTCCTGTTGCTAATTGAGTAGGGATACATTTGCGACAGAAGGGAATCCTCCAACTCCCACTTCGTGTTCTTAATGCAAACCCCGTGGCACTCGCAGGTGATCGGAAGCAGCGACAGGACTGCCTCCGCGCCGTCCGCCCTAATATCGAGCGTGCCCTCCCCCTCGAGTACAAACATGCACTCCCTGTCGTCGACGAACGCGAGGACGCGAGTGCCGATTTCCCGTGCCCAGACGGCGGAGAAGACGTTTGAGTACATGTGATCGAACCGTCCTCCCCAACATCCGGTGACCACGACCGCCGCGCCGGGGATTTCCTTTGAGATCGTTTGCAGAGCGAGCTGCAGGTCGGTAAGATCCTTGTCCCGCGGGTGCCTGGTCACCTGTGCGCCAGCCTCCGAAGCGCTCCTCCAGAGATCCGGCGGGGTACTGTCCGCATCGCCTATCAGCCTGTCCGGAATACACCCGGCCTCGAGGCAGGGTAACAGGCCCGAGTCCGCGCACCAGCGCCTGCCGAAGGTCGGCAGTATCCGCCCGAGCCAAGCGGGGTCCGGCCTCCTGCCGCCGGCCACGAGAAGCACCGAATCGGATATTTCCATGCTGAACTTCGCCTCGATGCCAGGCAATGAGAGGGAGAACAACGCTAGTCGACCTCTCCCGACATGACGCGGGCCAGCAGGCTCTTCGCGGTCTCGTCGTCCACGAGGATGTCCCGCGGTTTGGATCCGTCGGGGGGGCCCACTATGCCTATTCGCTCCATGGTATCGACCAGCCTGGCGGCCCTGGTGAACCCTACGCGCAACTGGCGCTGGAGCCGACTCGCGGAGGCTATGCCGGTGTCCATGACTATCTCCACCGCCTCCTCCAGCAGAGGATCGTCCGCAAAGGACCCCTCGGAAGAGGCGCTTCCAGACCCCTCCGGCCCCTGAGCTTCGATGTCCACGTACTCGGGCGGCCCGAAGTAGTTCTCCAGGTACTCGACGATCTCCATGCTCCTGGCATCGTCGAGGAAGGGTGCCTGCAACCTCAGCGGACGCGGATACTTGCTGCTGACGAACAGCATGTCTCCCTTGCCGAGCAGGCGCTCGGCACCCGATACATCGATTATCGTCCTCGAGTCCGTCTGCGACGGGAGGGTGAACGCGACCCTCGCGGGGATGTTAGCCTTGATCAGGCCTGTTATCACGTTCACTGATGGACGCTGGGTCGCCAGAAGCAGGTGGATGCCGGTCGCACGGGCCATCTGGGCTAGCCTGCAGATGTAGTCCTCAACGTCCTTTTGAGCGGTGAACATCAGGTCGGCGAGTTCGTCGACCACGATGACGATATTCGGGAGCTTGGCCTTCGGCAAGACCTTCAAGTTATAGGACTTCAAATTGCGCACCCTGGCCCTTGCGAATACCTCGTAGCGTCTCTCCATCTCGCGGACTGCCCAGGCAAGGGCCTGCACAGCCTTCTTCGGAGAGACGACGGGCTTAGCAAGCACGTGTGGCAGACGCTCGTAGACGCTTAGCTCCACCCTCTTGGGGTCGATCAGGATAAGCCTCAGCTCGTCCGGGGTCCTGTGCGAACACAGGCCGGTGATGCAGCTTGTTACGAATACACTCTTGCCGGACCCGGTCGTGCCGGCGACAAGGAGGTGCGGCAGGTCCTCGAGCCCGACTACAAGCGGACTTGAATCCACTCTCATGCCCATGGCGAGCGGCAGGTCGTTCTCCGACTCCTGGAATGCCCTGGACTCCAGTATGGTGCGAAGGATGATGCCCTTCCGCTTCGGGTTGGGTATCTCCACTCCAACGTAGGGTTTGCCGGGAATAGGGGCCTCCACCCTCAACGACGGCACTGTGAGCGCGACCGCGAGGTCGTTGCTGAGCCCCGACACCTTGCTGACCTTGACTCCGGGCGCCAGTTGAAGCTGGAACTGGATCACCGTCGGGCCTATCACCACGTCCGCCATCTCGGAGTTCACTCCGAAGTCGGCGAGCGTCGCCACTATGGAGGCGGCCTGCTCGCGCACAGTCAGGTTGTCCTCCGCTGTTTCGATATCCTGCCTGGAGCCGAAAAGTTCAAGCGGAGGCGGAAAGGTCCCTCCTCTCGCGTCCTCTTCTTCATCTATCTCGCTGAAGTCAATCTCGGGCATCGCTCCATCGGGGAAGCCGCTGGCGAGTTCGATTTCGCGGTCCTCGTCGGCAGCCTTGGATGCCCCTTCGTCCTGGAAATCGGACGGATTGCGCAGGATGAACAGGTCTTCCTGTTGACCTGCCGCCGCGGCGTTCTCCTCGGGGAAGTCATCCGCGGACGGAGTCGGTACCTCGGGCGCCTCCGCCGGACTTGGCATCGGCCTGACCAGTGACTCCGGGTCCGGGCCGCGGACGAGCTCTTCTGCCAGCGGCTCGGAGCGCTCAATGTCGTATTCGCTGCTCTCCCTTATCTCGTTCAGGACATCCTCGGGTATTCCGTGCACAGGCGGTCTAACCATCACGAACCGTGACGGGAAGTCCATCTCGTCCTCCGGCTCTTTTGGCTCCACCGGGCGGGGGGTGGAATCCACCTCATCCTCGTATTCTCTCTTTCTCTTGAGGGAGGTCAACAACCCCCGGATAAAAAGGACGACCCTGGAGACTCTGTAGACTACCGAGGCTGGGTTGAATACCCCGTAAAACGTGGCCGATAGCAGGAGGAGGGCGCCTGCTAGGAGTGTCGCGCCGATGTGACCCAGCTGCCTGTCGAAGAACACGGCCAGGCCCTGCCCCAGGTACCCGGGGGTGAAAAGTTGCACTCCACTGAACATCCCCACGGTCTGAAACAGTCCGAAAAGGAAGGCCGTGCACAGGAAGAGCAAAAAAGTGCCGGCGGCCTGGGACAGCATTCCCGCCGCCCCTGTCTTCAGAAAGTAGGAGATGCAGAGGTAACAACCGAAGAGAATCGGTATTACCGTCGCGCCCCCCCAGTTTCTCAGCAGAGAGAAGCGTATCTGCGCGCCCCAGGAGCCCGTGTTGACCGAGAACAGGGAGGCCAGGCAGTAAAGCAGCAGTGAGAAGATCAGAAAGACTACTACCTCTATCCACAGCGCAAGTATCCCGCCGCTCTCCCGTCTTCCCGTTCCGCGTTCGGACACCTTGCGCTCGATCACGGAAGAGCCCTTTTTCGCGGATGGTTTTCTTGTCTTCTTTCCGGAGAAGTAGCCCATTTACATCAGCTCGCCGCCTACGGTAAGGCATCCTATGAGAAGCGAGGGCTGCCCGTCCGTGACCGGCACGCTCTGGCCCGATTTGCCGCATATTCCGGGCAGGAAGTGCAGATCGTCGCCCACCGCCTTGATGTCCATCAGGGCCTCGGGTCCGTTTCCAGCGAGCACCGCGCCGCGCACGGGGTGCATGACCCTGCCGTCCTCGAGCAGGTAGCCCTCGGTGACGTGAAAGACGAAATCACCGGAGGTTGGGTCCACCTCTCCCCCACCCATCCTTTTTACGAGAAGCCCCCTTCCTGGGAAGCGCATCATCTCCACCGCGGACGAGTTCCCTGGCGTCACGTAGGTGTTGGTCATCCTTGGCTGGGGAACGGAGCGGTACGAGCTCCTCCTCCCGTTTCCAGTCAGGGGAAGGGCCCCTCGCCTGGCGGAGGCGATGTCGTTAATGTATGCCCTCGCCACCCCATTCTCAATCAGGACGGTTCGTCCGCACGGAACTCCCTCGTCATCGCAAGCGCCGCTGCCTAGACGTCCGGGCAGAGTTCCGTCGTCCACAAGGGTCACAAGATGGCTGGCCACCTTTTTGCCGATTTTGTCACGGTAGACGGAGAAGTCCTTCTGGACTATGTCCGCCTCGAATCCGTGTCCGCACGCCTCGTGTATCATGGTGCCTCCGGCCTCACCGGACAGCAGCACCGGCATGGCGCCGGCGGGGCACAGAGGGGCGTCCAGCATCATGAGCGCCCGCGAGAGAGCCGTCTCGGCTATGCGAAGCGGGGAGACGGCACAAAAGAAGGCGGGACTGTCGGAAGGCAGGGCCTCCGATTCATAGCCGGTCTGAATTACGCCGTCCTTTTCCACCGTGACCTCCACGCTGAAATAAGTGTAGGACCTGGTGTCCCCGGCGGCCGTGCCGTAGCTGTTGAAGACCTTGAAACGCTTGAGAGCGGTGTTCAGGCTTATCGAGACCTGGCGAATCCTGTCAGATCTTTGCCGAAGGCTATCATTGATCTTGTGAAAGAAGGAGTGGTCGGGGGACGGGAAAGAAGCTCCGACCTCTATGACCCTGACAGACGTGGGTTCGCCTACTGAAGTCTTCAGGCCTCCGTCCTCCGCTGCGGTGCGAAGGCATGACAGACCGGAGGCAAGATCCGCTCCCGGAGCGTACGAGAGGGAGGTCGCCTCCCCCTTGATGATTCGAGCGCCAACTCCCTCCGACGAGGAGGACGACACCTCCTCCAGCGCGCCATTTTCAAAGCAGCAGGAGTGCGAGGCGGAGACCTCGAAATACAGGTCGGCGAAGTCCGCGCCTGCGCACAGCGCGGACTTCAGCATGGAACCAAGCCTTTTATCGACACTTGTTGACAATTAAATGCCCCCAATACCTTTATCGTGACCGTCCCCACCTGAAATGCAGGCCCCGGTCTCAAAAAGAACCCTGAGGCTGACCCCGTCGCCCTCCAGGTTTCTTAGTAATTCTAACACGTCTTCGCGTCTCTCCGCTGGAAAAAACAGCGATACCCTTCCCGTCCTGATTGCCGGCGGTCGCGGAGGAGACACTGAGTCAGTTCTCACAAATCCCAGGCCATCGTATTCATTCACTATCCAGCTTAATAGTACAATATTGGAGGCTGGCATCTCCATCTCGATGCGCCCCATATCGAGCGGCAATTCCTTTATAGAGGACGATCCCATTACTTTGTCCTTGCCTTGTTAATGTTTTTCTGATGGCCCGAGTAGGTCTCGGCGAACAGGTGGCTGCCGTCCGCCTTGGCGACATAGTACAGGTAGTCGTGCGCCTCGGGCGCCAGGGCAGCCCTCCACGAGGGCTCCGACGGGATGCAGATCGGGTCCGGCGGCAGGCCGGAGGCCCTGTAGGTGTTGAAGGGAGAGTCTATCTCGAGATCTTTGAACAACACGCGGTTGATCAACCGGCCGCTTCTCTTCCAGGCGTATACGACCGTCGCATCCACCTGGAGGGGCATCCCCTTTTTCAACCTGTTGGCGATCACCCCCGCTATCCTGGGGCGTTCTTCATCCTCGAACCCCTCTCGCTCCACCAGTGATGCGACAATCGCGAGCTCGTGGAGAGACTCGCTGCTCAAAAGCTCCTTCGCCAGCGTAGTGCCTATCCTCCTCCGCCACAGTGCGGCGGCGGCGGAGAAGAGCTCCCTGTTGTCGGGGAATGAGAGCCTGTAAGTCTCGGGAAGAATGAAGGCGATCCTGCCCTCGGCCGTGGACGGCAGAAGGGGGCGCATTGTCTCCGGGAACAGTGCGTCATCCAACAGCAGCAGCTCGAGCTCCTCCTCCGTCAACGGCGCACCTGCAATCACCGATCGAACGGAGAAGACGTCGGTCCCGGGGACGAGGGTGACGGAGAAGACTTCGGGCTCGCATCCCCTCATCTGGCGCGCTACCTCCCACGGGAAGCCTCTCCTCACTCGGTAGAGCCCGGGGCGCAGGTTTCGGTCTATCGAGAAGCGCGCCATCCAGCGCGCAAGGGCAGCGCCCTCTCCCTCGTCGAGTACTCCTGCATTCACGAACTCCTCGGCGGCCTGTCTGGCGTTCATTCCGGCGCGGACCAGGACGGGGATCCTCTCCCCCCTTCCCTCCGGCAGCGGGAAGGGACACCGTTCCGGGTGGAACAGGATCGACCAGGCGAGCAGGGAGGCCGCGGCAGCGAGCAGCAGCAGGATCATGGCAAGTTTTTTCATACGACCGACCTTCCGCGTGGAGCTAGAGGGCTATCGGGGACGGGTGATGACAACGGGAGCACCGCCCTTCATCGTCAAGGTTGATTTCAATCGCGGCGAGACGGCGTCTGCGTACCAGGACGGCGCCGCACGAACTGCAGATGGTGTTTGATTCCCCGTTCGTGTTTCCTTGGTAGACCCAGGGCAGTCGTTCTCTGGCTATTCGCGCGAACTCCTCCAGAAGCGCGAGCGAAGTGGGGGGCTCCCTCCACCTGCGGTTGGGGAAATAACGCGAGATGTGAAGCACCGGAGTCGGGTCGAGGGAGGAAAGCCACTCCGTCATCCTCTCGAACTCCGCCTGGTCGTCGTTTATCCCGGGGACTAGAAGGAACGTGGTCTCCACGTGTACGCCGGAGGATACCAGGGCCATTATGCTCCTCTTTACGGTATCCAGGTCGCCTCCCATGAATCGATAGGCCTCCCTGCTGAAGGCCTTAAGGTCGATGTTGGCCGCGGCGAGGCGAGGAAGGAGCTCCTTGAGGGGAGAGGGGTTGATCATCCCGTTGCTGACCAGCGCGACCGGTATCCCCTCCTCGGCGAGATAGGGGCAGGCATCGAGAATGAATTCCAGCCAGACCAGCGGCTCGTTGTAGGTGAAGGCCACCGAGGGTATCTTTCGTTCCGACGCGATCCTCGCCGGATCGCGAGGATCCATTCTTGTTAAAGCCACGGAGGTCGACCGCTCCGCCAGGGGCCAGTTCTGACAGAACGGGCAGTTCATGTTGCAGCCCACCGAGCCGATGGACAGTATTTCTGTCCCGGGCTTCCAGTGGTAGAGAGGCTTCTTCTCGACAGGGTCCACCGCCATGGAGGATGCCATCCCGTAGTTTTCTGTTACTAGGCCTGTGTCATGCACGTGGACCCGGACGCGGCAGCGCCCCGCCTCGCCGAGAGGGAGGAGGCAGGCGTGGGGGCAAAGCAGGCATCTTACCGCCTCTCCCTCCGATCTCCACCACCTCGCCCCGGTCATCGGGGGGAGGTCAGGACGAGCGCTCATTCATGCTCCTCCCTTATGCGGTTAACGGTGAAGCGCGAAATCGAGGCACCCTCGGCCGAATGAATACCTGCCTTTCGCGCCGCAATCGCTATCTGTTGATCAACGCTGTCAACGCCTTCGAGGGCCGGGAGGAGCACTCCCCTGAGCCCGTTTTTTTCGACTATGACCCCGAACTTCGCAGGGTCGAGAGAGTCGAGCGAGGACACTGACTCGGGTAGCGACAGCAGGTCGACGGAAAGGGAGATGTCCCCCAGCTCCTCCTTCGCTACCGGGGGAAATCGGGGGTCCCTGAGGGCGGCGGACTGGGTGTTCTCCGTTATCTCTTCGAGGAGCGTATCCCGCGCCGGGAGTATCGTGCCTATGCATCCCCTGAGCTGCTCCTCTCCTCCGGTCTTCAGGGTCACGAAACAGGCGGACCTGGACTTGAGCTCCGGAAAGGCGGAGAAGCGCGAGGATGCCTCTAGGGCCGCCCTCCTGCCCTTTCTTACGCACTCCTCGAGGACGGCCCTTGCAAGAAGCGTGGCGCTGTGCAGGGGTGCGAAGGCGGTGGCATACCCCACACCGAAGGGCGCCTCGTAGGAGATGGACCTGATGCTACGTCCCTCTGCCAATCCGAGGAATACCAGCGCCGATCGCAGGCCGCACTCCCCGGCCCTGTCGATCTCATCAGGTTGCAGGGAGAGGAGACGCGAGGGGTCGTTACTCTCGAAGGCCTCGACTATCATCCTGTCGAATTCCGCTCCGAAGGGAGAGTATCCCGCCGGTGCGTCCCTGGTAACCCTGTGTGACAGGTCGCCGCTAGCGATCAGGGCCCAGCTGCCGTCCGCAGGAGCCTCGGACAGGGCTCTGCCAAGCGCGAAAGCATCCGACGGAGAGAGCCCGATGGGGTTGGCCAGGACCAACGACGGTACATGCGAGCTACCGCCGCCAGCGATGAACGACAGGGGGACCAGGCTCCCGTGATCGAGGGGGCACTTTTCATGTCTTCTCTTAACCACGTAAAATTTTTTTTCAAGGTGAGAGGCCAGTGCCTCGCCCGCCTGCAGGGCGCCTGGCATAGACAGGCTTGCCCCGGGGGCCCCGAACATGCCGAAGTCTCCATAATAGTCGCGGGCGAGTGACATGGACAACCCCCCGAAAAAGGGAGCGTGAGGTGACAGAATGAGAATTGTGTCCGCCCTGTTTATCGCCGTCAGCCTGGAGAGGAACCTCATCCCTCCGATGGTCGCGGAGGCCTCGGCCTCCCTGCCCCTCCCCACGTCCGGGATTATTATCGGGGGGTGGGGAGTGTAGCACTCCCAGTACCACATCTGCATCGCCTCCTTGTGCCGGTCGTGTCGGCCTCTCTAGCTTATGAACATCGCGTCCCCGAACGAGAAGAAGCGGTATTCCATGGAAACGGCCGTCATATAGGCGTTCATCACATGATCGTACCCGGCGAACGCGGCAACCAGCATGAGCAACGAGCTCTTCGGCAGGTGAAAGTTGGTGAGCAGGGCGTCGATCACGTTGAACCTGAAACCCGGAAAGATAAACAGGTCAGTGTTCATCTCCCCGCATCGCAACCCTCCTTCTGTCGCGGCCATCGACTCCAGGGTCCTGGCCACGGTCGTTCCCGATGCAACCACCCTGCCGCCTGCCCTCTTCGTCCTCGAAACGAGTTCCCTCGTCTCGGCCGGTACAACGCAGTACTCCTCGTGTATCCTGTGGTCTCTTATGTCTCCGCATTGCACGGGGCGAAAAGTACCCAGGCCGACGTGCAGCGTAATCCACGCGATAGAAACGCCCGTCTCCTGCCTCAACCGCGTAAGCAGGTCCTCCGTGAAGTGCAGGCTTGCCGTCGGTGCGGCCGACGATCCCTCCCTGGACGCGAAGACGGTCTGGTAGGCCGAACCGGGAGCGCTTGAGCGAGATATGTACGGAGGCAGGGGGACCTCGCCTATCTCGTTCATCAACGACGAGGCCGAGACGCCGTCAGGGAAGCGCACCCTGCGCACGCCCCTGGGCTCCCCCAGGGCTTCTCCTATCGTCACGACCGTCCCGTCGCCAAGCAGGACCTCAGTCCCGGGGCGAAGCCTTCTCCCCGGCTTTACGAGCGCCTCCCATTCCAGCCGCTCTCTATCGAGAGACTTCAGCATAAGGAGCTCCACCTTGCCGCCACCCGGCAGCCTCGAGCCTCTCAGACGGGCGGGCAGCACCTTGGTGTCGTTCAAAACAAGCAGATCCCTGTCGTTCAGCAGGTTCGCGATGTCGCGGAAGGACCCGTGCCGCATCTCTCCGGATTCGCGGCCAAGGACCAGGAGCCTCGATGAATCCCGCGGGGACGCGGGGTCCTGCGCTATCAACCTCTCGGGCAAGCTGAAGTCGTAAGATTCGATGTTGAAAAGGTCGTGTCTCGCCATAATTGGCTTTTACATTCCGTCCAGCCTTGTCCCCGGGTAGTAGAACGATAGGATTTTTTTAAAATCATACCCCTGGTCCGCCAGGGCTTTCGCCCCCCACTGGGACATGCCCACCCCGTGACCCCACCCAGTGCCCCTGAAGACGAATTGGCCGCGCACGGGGCTCACGGGCTGGGGGACTGGTATGAAAGGGATCTCCGGCATCTGAGTGCGTAGTGCGCGGACAAGGTACCCCTTCCGCTTGTCGGGATTCATGAGCATGTCCATCAGCTCCTCCGCGTTGAACGCGCCCTGTGCGGTCAGCTCGGTCAGCCTGGTCTCCTCAGCGGCGCTGAGAGGCGTGAGCGAGGTAGGCACGTCGGCGAGGGCAACGGGCCGGGAGAGGGGCGTCGCGGGTTGAACAGGGGCGGGCGCCCTCTCCACTGCTGTGATCTGAGAGCCAGTCGGCGCCGAGATCGTCAACACGGTGCTCTTGATCAGGTTGCTTCCTGCCGCCATACGAAAGCTATGGCTCTTTAAGGTCTGGCTTCCACCGGTCCCGATGGCCCGAAGAAGTATTGCCCTGCCGTAGCTGTCCGTCTTCTCTACTCGGAGCTCCTGCAAGCTCCCGACGTTCACACCGGTCGAACGAAGCGCGGCCTCGACCTGGGCCGCCGTCAGCCTGGCCTCCCAGGCCTTGTTCGGCGAGTCGGTGTTGAAATCCTCCTTCACTCCCTTCAGGTAGGGGACGTCTCCTCCCCACACGGTCGATACATCCGCGGTCGCGCCACCGCTGTAGGAATGGAAAGGGGTAAAGGCTACGCCGTTTCCGAATTTCAGCACCATCCCCCTGGTCGCCTGTATCGCCTGGTCCGTCCTCGGATCCTCGGCGTTGATCCCGCGGTAGACCTGCGAGGAGATGCTGTCGCACAGGTCGTACCCCCCCTTGCCATGATTGTTCTGTATGCTCCTAAGGGCATAGGTCCTTGACACCACGGCCTGGGCCTTGAGCGCCTCCATCGACCAGAGAGGATTGACCTCCATCTTCAGGACGCCCCGGAGATAGTCCTCGAGCTCGAGCAGGTTCAGGAGTGTCGCCCCCGAGCCGGAGACTATCAGGCGGAACGAGCCCCTGTATCGCCTGCCGTTGAAGGAGAGCGGCTTGCCCGAGGTCAGGGTAACAGGCAACTTCAGGGAGTGTTTTCCGGTAGATACGACCCCCTTGCCGGTGACCTTGAAGTCAGCCTGGTTTCCAAGCGCGTACTTTTTCCCGCCGCCGTCCACCGCGGTTATTGCCGCGGAACTCTTTACGGATATTGCCGACTGCCCCATGGAAAGCCCCACCGAGATGGTCCGGGCGAGCGCCGGGGACGAGCTGCACAGGATCAGCAGGCAGATGGCGACGAAGACAGGGAAGAAGCCGCGAGAAGCGCGGCTTGCGTTGTCGTAATTTGCGCGTTGCACAGAGGCGGCCAAGAGAACGTTGCCTCTATTCATCATCTGTCCCAAGAGAAAAATCGCTTCCTTGATACGTGGCATCTGGAACCCTCCGAAATAGCTATTTCATCCACCTGAATAGGATGTTTAGGACAACTGTCAGCACGATGCTGAATAATATCATGCTGGTGACAGGGAGAAAGATGGTCAGATTCTTCCTCGTGAAGAACAGGTCCCCGGGCAGGCGCCCGGGGGAGATCCCCGCCCTCTCTAAAAGAAATAATACGATGCCGAGGACAACTAGAATTGCTCCCAGCAGGATCATCGTCCTCCAGGCACCACTCATGTCTCGGCACCCTCTTCGATCGGGAGACTCATCTGCCACTGGTCCAGTTCCTCCGGCGGCGGGGTCTTCCCCAGGTAGAGCCAGCTGTTTCTCGTGGCCCTGCGCCCCCTGGGGGTGCGTTCTATGAATCCCTGCTGAATTAAAAAGGGCTCGTAGATGTCCTCTATCGTCTGCACCTCCTCGTTCAACGCGGCGCCGAGGGTAGACAGCCCCACCGGCCCTCCGTTGAAGAGTTCGACAATAACCTTGAGGATTCTCCTGTCGCCCTCGTCCAGTCCCAGGTCGTCAAGCCCGAGCATGTCCATCGCCGCGTTTGCGGTCCCAGCGTCTATCGCGTCGAGCGATCGCACCTCGGCCACATCCCGCACCCTGCGCAGCAGGCGGAGTGCTATGCGGGGGGTGCCCCTCGAGCGCCTTGCGATCTCCATCGACGCTTCCTCCAGTATGGTCAGGCCAAGGACCCTCGCTCCTCGCGCCACTATTCTGACTAGTTCCACCTCCGAGTAGGGCGACAGCTGCTCCACGATCCCGAACCGGGCGCGCAGCGGCGAGGTCAGCAGTCCGAGGCGCGTGGTCGCTCCCACCAGCGTAAAGCCGGGAAGGGGGAGGCAGATATTGTTGGCCAGGGGGCCCTTGCCGACGATTATATGCAGGGCATAGTCCTCCATCGCCGGGTAGAGGATCTCCTCGACCGCGTTCGGAAGCCTGTGAATCTCGTCGATAAACAGAACATCGTTCGGCTCGAGATTGGACAGGATTGCCGCAAGATCTCCGGTTCTCTCGAGGGAGGGGCCCGTCGTGACCCTGAGCTGACCCCCCATCTCGCGAGCGATTATCCCGGCGAGGGTAGTCTTCCCCAGTCCAGGAGGGCCGTACAGCAGGGTGTGATCCAGTGCCTCTCCTCTTGCCCGCGCCGCCCGAATAAAGATGGAGAGCTTCTCCTTCAGCCTCTCCTGTCCGAGGAAATCGTCCAGCGAGAGTGGTCTGAGGCTGTTATCGTCCTCGCCGGGCCCGTCGTTCGGGTCCAAATAACGGTTGGCTTCGACCGGCACGATCCATCACCTCAATTCTTCTTCAGCTCTTTGAGGGCAAGACGGACGATTCTCTCGTCCGTCAGTTCCTCGTCGTCCAACAGGCCGGATCTTCTTAGCCTTGAAAACGCCTCCCCCACCTCGCTTGCGGAAAAACCCAGCGAGCGGAGCGCCTCGGCGGCGGTCGAGACAAGTTGGTCGTAGAAGGATGACTCGGCCAATAGAGACGCTCCATCCTCGGCCAAGTAGGGGCGCATCTCGAAGCACAGGCGCTCGGCGGTCTTTCGCCCTACGCCCGGAATCTTCGTCATCGCGTCGATGTCGGACGAGAGAACCCACGAAATAAAGCGGTCTGGAGGGGTGCTTTTGAGAATATTCATCGCCATCTTCCCACCGATGCCCTTTATCGTCACCAGTCGCAGAAACAGGGCTCTCTCCCTCTCGTCACAGAAGCCGAAAAGGGTGGGCCCGGACTCCGAAAACTGAAGATGGGTCACGAGATCCGCAGCATCTCCCTCTGCGCAGTGCGCCGCCGCTCTGCCGGTGCACAGCAGCTCGAAGCCAATGCCCCCTACGTCGAGCACCACCTGGTTGTCACGGACGGACCTGACTTTACCTGATAGAAACCGAAGCATGAGCGCCTCCTGCCCGCGGCATGCGTCTCTTCTCGGCCAAAAGAAAAAAACCGGCTATGGCCGCACCTATCGCATCGGCGGCGTCGTCCGGCTTCGGAATGGAGTCGAGGCCAAGAAGCTTCTGCGACATCCTCTGAACCTGGGCCTTCGGGGCCGTGCCGTAGCCGCATACAGCCATTTTCACCTGAGAGGGCTTGGGCTCGAATACCTCCAGCCCGTTCAGCGCGGCCTGAAGAAGTGCGACTCCGCGAGCCTGCCACACGTACTCGGCGGTAGTGATATTCCTGCCGAAAAAGAGCTTCTCCACCGACATAAAATCCGGGGAGCAGGAATCTATCCGCTCCCCGAGTTCTCTGAAGATCATCTCAAGGCGGCGGGGCAGTTCCATGTCCGGCGGCGTCTCTATGCACCCGCAGGAGACAAGACGGAATGCGTGTCCCTCCTGCAGCACGGTCGCCACTCCCATTCTGCCCAACCCGGGGTCGATTCCTATGCATCTTCGCAACGCCTAATCGTCCAGGCTTTCCATAATCTCGTCGGGGATGTCGAAGTTCCCATAGGCGTTTTCCACGTCGTCATGTTCCTCCAGCAAGTCCATCAGCCGCAGTATCTTGCGCGCCTTCTCCGGATCCTCTATGAGAATAGTGTTCTTCGGGACCATCTCGGTCTCGGCCCTCTCCACCATGTATCCGGCCTTCTCAAGGGCCTCCCTTACCGAGGATACGTCGGCGGGCTCCGAGTATACCAGGAACCCTTCTCCCTGGTCCTGAAGGTCCTCGGCTCCAGCCTCGATTACCGCGGTCATCAGGGCCTCCTCGTCGAGGTTCTTGCCCGTCACCTCGACTACTCCCTTCCTGTCGAACATCCAGGCCACGCTTCCGGCCTCGCCCAGGGAGCCGCCATTCCTGGTCAGGAGGGCGCGCATTTCGGATGCTGTCCTGTTCCTGTTGTCCGTGAGCACATCGATCAGGATGGCTACGCCGTTTGGTCCGTAGGCCTCGTAGACTATCTCGTCGTACTGCCCTCCCTCAAGCTCGCCGGAGCCCCTCTTTATCCCTCGGATTATGTTGTCGTTCGGGACGCTCGCAGCCTTCGCCCTCTCTATCGCGGCCTTGAGGCGCATGTTCATATTGGGGTCTGCGCCCCCTTCTTTCGCCGCCACTATTATCGCCTTGACCAGCTTTTGAAAGAGGTTGCCGCGCTTTGCGTCCTGAGCGCCCTTTCTTCGCTTGATATTCGCCCATTTAGAATGGCCAGACAACAGGAATCACTCCTTTGAGAAAATTCGTATTTCGGTCAAATAACGCACACGGGCGGCGGTAACCTCTTGTGCTCGGACGCTTTCTGCAGACGTTCGATCCGCCCCGCCGCCTCTTCGTCGATAATTCCGCAGGAAAAATACGCGTCGATCTGGTCGTAACCGAGACCAATCTCCGCCTCGTCCGTCTGCCCCGGCCAGAGTCCCGCGGAGGGAGGCTTCTTGATCACCGGCTCGGGAATCCCCAGGTAACCGGCCAAGGACCGGACCTCGCTCTTGAGCAGATCGCCAATAGGAAGAAGGTCGCACCCGCCGTCTCCGTGCTTCGTGAAATACCCTATCTGCCTTTCCGCTTTGTTGTCCGTCCCGCAGACCAGGTAGTTGTTACTCTGGGCAAGTGCGTAGAGGACGGTCATCCGAAGACGGGGCTTGATGTTGGCTGTCGCGAGCGGTGACAGGGGAACTTTGATGTCCCTCTCCAGCGATTTAAAGGCTGCTGAGAGATCGACCTCCATGAAGGGCAAATCGAATGACTCCACGACCATGAGGGCGTCTTCCCTGTCCGTATCCAGGCTGTCGCATGGCAGGTACACCGCCAGCATGTTCGCGTCGAAAACCCTTTTTAAAAGCGCGGCTACCACCGCGGAGTCAATTCCACCGCTCAACCCCACAACCCCGCCCGCAGCGTTCGCTTCCTTTACACGCTGCGCGAGCCAGGCCTCTATTGTCGTGCAGATGCGGGCAGCATTGCTGCATCGGGACAAAGCCATAACACCCGCCTTTATTGCGAAATACGGATACCGGAGCAACCGGGATCCTCCTTCGGAGGATTGTGCTTGTATTATACTACAGTGGCTGTTAGCCCGGCATCGAGGTCCGGATGCGTTTAAATAATCGGTAAAGGAGGACTATACATGGACTCGCTTGTTCGCTTTGGAGTGGCGGTCCCGTCGTCCCTGTTGGAGGAATTCGACTCGCTGGTCGAGAAGATGAAAATGCCGAATCGATCCGAGGCGCTGCGCCAGCTCATAAGGGAGCGGCTCTCCAGGGAGATGTGGGTGAGCGGCACTGGGACGGTGTACGGCACTGTCACCATCATGTACGACCATCACGGCAAGGACACCGTGGCAGATCTGACGGCGCTGCAACACGATCACGGCGAGAGCATAGTCTGCACCACCCACGTCCACGTCGACCACGATCACTGCCTCGAGTGCATAGTCGTGAAGGGTGGCGCCGAATCTGTCAGGCGGCTGGTCGAGGCGCTGTGCTCGCTGAAGGGACTGAAAAGCATGGACCCGTCGATATCCATAATACTATGAAAAAGGGCGGCGAACCGCCGCCCCGTGTCAGACGCCTCAGGTTGAGCACGAGGACGCGGAACACCCGCTGCATCTTCCTCGCGACAGGCTCTCTCCCTCGACGAGTATCAACACCCTGCTTCCGCACTCGGTGCAACGCGGGGATCGTTCGCGCTCGTCCGCACGAAACTCCGCCCCGCACGCGGCGCACCTGAATAGCCTTGATGCCGGCTGCGCCATCATATCGCCTCCCTTGAGACTGGGCGTTATTGGTTGCCGATAGTAGCCACCATTACCGCTTTTATTGTGTGCATCCTGTTCTCTGCCTCGTCGAATACCTTCGATGCGGCCGACTCGAAGACCTCCTCGGTGACCTCCTGCCCCTTGATTGCCGGCAGACAGTGGAGGAAGATCGTGGAGTCCTTGCCGGAGGCCTTGAACAGCTTCATGTTGACCTGGTATGGTGTCAGCAGATCCTGTCTCTCTTTCTTCTTGTCCTCCTCGCCCATGGAGACCCACACATCGGTGTACACGACGTCGGCGCCCTTCATGGCCTCGTACGGGTCCTCGAAGACTGAAATCGACCCGCCGGTCTGCGCGGCTATCTCCGAACAGCGGTTCATCAGGTCCTTCTCCGGGAAGAGCGCCTTCGGGGAGGCCACCACATAGTGCATTCCGAGCTTGGCGCAGCCGATCATAAGGGCGTTGGACATGTTGTTCCTTCCGTCGCCGCAGTAGACGAGCCTGATCCCCTTCAACCTCTTCCCGAAATTCTCCTGGATGGTCAGAAAATCAGCGAGTATCTGGGTGGGGTGATCCACGTCGGTGAGGCCATTCCACACGGGCACTCCGGCGTAGCGGGCCAGCTCCTCCACCAGGGACTGTTCGAAACCGCGGTACTGGATGCCATCGAAGAGCCGGCCCAGCACTCTGGCGGTGTCCTTCACGTCCTCCTTGGCACCGAGGTGGATATCGTTCTTGCTCAGGAACTCAGGGTGTCCGCCCTCGTCTATGCAGGCTACGGTGAACGCGCACCTGGTCCTCGTGGAGGATTTTTCAAAGATAAGCGCGACATTCTTGCCCTGAAGGGCGGTTCCCCTTGTACCGGAGCGCTTCTTGGCCTTGAGGTCGGCGGACAGGTCGAGAAGGTAGTGGATCTCCTCCGGGGTAAAGTCCATGAGAGTGAGGAAACTGCGTCCTTTGAGGTTGACCGGCATTATAAATCAATCTCCTTTCAGAAATATACTGCTCATTATAACTGTGGCGCCAGCTATTTTGAAGAGCGGATGAACTCCTCGAACACAACAGGCAGTTCTTCCAGGGATACCTCTCGCAATATGTCGCCCCTTTTGAAGATGACTGCTCCGGCCGCGGACCCCGCGACGCCGAAATCCGCGTCCATGGCCTCTCGCGGACCGTTGACCTCGCACCCCATCACCGCCACGGTGAGGGAGTCCGGCAAGTTGGCGAAGGAGGGCTCCAGCAGTTTCAGTATGGACTCGACGTCAAGTCGCCTGCGGCCGCATGTTGGACAGGAGATTATGTTGACACCCCGGTGTCTCATCTCCAGCGCCCTCAAGAGCGAATATCCGGCCAGGATCTCCTCCTTGGGGTCGCCCGTGAGGCTTATCCTCAGGGTGTCTCCTATGCCCTGGGCCAGCATGAGCGAGAGCCCGGCCGCGCTCTTGACAAGGCCATCCCTTCCGTAGCCGGATTCGGTGATGCCCACGTGAACCGGAAAGTCGGGGTGACTCGAGGCCAGGAGGGTGTTGGCCCTCACCGTCTCCATCACCGAAGTGGACTTCGCGGACAGGATGATATCGTAAAATCCCTCGTCCAGCAGTATCTTGAGCTGCTCCTCGACCGCCGCAGCAAGGGCGTTCGACCGCACTCCGCCCGCCTCTTTCACTTGGGAGGACGACAGAGAGCCCCCGTTGGCGCCTATTCGCAGCACCGCGCTTTTCTCCCGGGCCGAGGCCACTATGTCGCGAAGCCTGGATGCGGGCATATTGCCGGGGTTGATTCGCACGGAGGGTATGCCCGCCTCAAGCGCCGCCAGGGCTAGAGCACCGTCGAAGTGGATGTCGGCCATCAGGGGGATGGGAGAGCGCTCGCCCAGCCACGCCAGTTCCCCCGCGAGGTCGGCGGACGGGAAGGCGGCCCGAACCAGCTCCGCTCCTGCCATGTGCAGGTCCTGGCACTGCGAGAGACACTCCTCCTTCGAGGAGAGGGGAATCTTGAGCATGCTCTCGACCCTTATCGGGGCGCCGCCGCCGATCTTGAGGTTCTTTATGTTCAACTGCCTGGTGCTCATGGGGTCACCTCGTGATGAAAAATTGTACTATATCCTGCCAGGTCACGTAGACGATGAGCATTACCAGAATGACAAAACCCGACATGTGGATAAAGTTCTCGATTCTCTCCGGAAGTCGCCTGCCCGTCAGCATCTCGGCCGCTGTGAAGAGAAGACGTCCTCCGTCCAGGGCGGGAAATGGAAACAGGTTGAGAAGACCCAGGTTCAGGTTGATAAGTGCCAGGAACGTGATAAACGGCCACAGCCCTCTTCTGGCGGCCTCGCCTGCCATCGAGGCGATGCCCACGGGGCCGGCCACGTCTACCTTCTCGTCGCCGGTAAGCCAGTGAATTATGCTCCTGAGCATCTCCACTGTCATTGTCAGAGTGTACGACAGCGAGGACGCCATGGCCTCCCCGGGAGAGTAACGCCTCAGGGCCGGCCTTATTCCGAGAAGGGCGTGCCCGTTCTCGTCCGGGCGTATGGATACCGACAGGGACATGGTCTCGTCGCCGCGCTGCAGGGAGATTTGAACCGGCCCTCGATGCGCAGCGTTCCTGATTCTCTCCGACATTTCCAGCCAGGATGAGACTTTTGCATCGTTGACCGCTGTTATCCGGTCCCCTTCGCGTATCCCGGCTGTTATGGCCGGATAACCCTCCATCGTCTCTCCTACGACTGTGTTGGAGAGATCCATTACGCCGTTTCCGTACAGGAAGAGGGCGGTCAGCAGCATGGCGAGGAGGATGTTGCTCACGGACCCGTTGGCGAGTATCATAAAGCGCTTCCAAGGGGCTTTGTCGTAGAACCCGGCGCCCTCCTCGACCGTCTCGTCCTCTCTCTCCTCTCCCATCCCGGCCAGGCGCACAAACCCTCCTACGGGGAGGGCGCGAAGCGACCAGACATTTTGCGTGCCGCAGCGTTTCATCAGGACAGGTCCCATCCCGAAGGCGAACTCGTGCACCTGTACGGCGAAGAATCTCGCGGTAAGGAAGTGCCCGAACTCGTGTACTATTACGCACACGCCGATTACCAGCAGAAAAGAGATAATGCTCGCCATTAGTAACGTCTCCTTAAACGCATCACCCGCATCGCTTCTCGCAGGCGGCCATCGCCATACTTCTTCCTTCTCTCATGATATCCAGGGCGTGTTCGAGCGCAAGCGGGGCGGGCCCCGTGTAGCGCTCCAACACTTCCTCGACGATCGCCGGGATATCCATGAAACCTATCTTGCCATCCAAAAAGCATCCAACCGCGGCCTCGTCCGCCCCCACGAGAAGCGCAGGGTAGGCGCCCCCCCTGTGTGCGGCATCTTTAGCGAGGCGTATACAGGGAAAACGAACGTCGTCCGGGGCCTGGAAGTTTATTGTCAATCCCTCCAGGGCCGGTGTGTTGCCGCGGTCGCGCGGGCTGCGGGCCGGGTGAAAGAGCGCCGACATCGCCGGTATGCCCATGTCGGGGGCGGACGCGCACATCTTGAAAGAGCCGTCCGAAAAGAGCACGATACCGTGGATGAACGGATTGGGCGCCACCACCGCATCGACTTGCGACGCCGAGAGAGAGAACAGATACATCGCCTCTAGTATCTCTATCCCCTTGTTCATCAGGGAGGCGCTGTCCACGCTTATCTTGGCGCCCATGCTCCACACCGGGTGAGCGACCGCCATCGCCGGCGTCACTTTTTCCAGCTCCTCCCGGGAGAAGTTTAGAAACGGGCCGCCCGATGCCGTGAGGTAGATCTTTTCCACGGCACCCGCGCCCTCGCCTGAAAGACACTGCCATATTGCGTTGTGCTCGCTGTCGAGGGGGCGCAACTGCCCCTCTCTCTTCGCCAGGGGCATTATCCAGGGCCCCCCGGCTACTATGCTCTCCTTGTTGGCCAGGGAGACCTCCTTGCCGCTTCTCAGGGCTTGCATAAGGGCCCCTACGGCACCGATGCCCGATGAGGCCACCACGACGTGGTCGGTATCCTGGCTGGAAGCGGGCTCCCGCAGGCCCTCCTCGCCGGACAAAACCTTCACGCGTCCGACTTTGCCGGTGGATTGCGAGACGATCTCCTTGGCTCTCCTCGCCGCGGCATGGTCGGAGAAGACAAGCAACGGGCAGGAGAATTCTTCCGCCAGCGCGATCATACGTTCGATCGAGGAGTTGGCCGCCAGGGCCGCGATCTCGAAGTGCTCGGGGAAGGCCCGGCAGACCGACAGGACTGAACTGCCGACGCTTCCTGTGCAGCCGATGATGTAGAGGCGTTTTCTCATCTGAGTATCACCCCGAATAGAATATAGACGAGCAACCCGTTGATAAGCGTGCTGTCAAACCGGTCCAGCACGCCTCCGTGTCCGGGTATGAGGCCGCCACTGTCCTTGACCCAGCTCTCGCGCTTTATCACCGACTCGGCCAGATCGCCGAGCTGGCCGGCAAAGCCGCATATGCCCCCGACATACAGAAACGGCATCGGGGGTATCTCCATCAACAGAGCCAGCAGCACGCTTGCGAGCAGCGAGGCCGAGAAGCCGCCTACGAATCCCTCCCAGGTCTTGTTCGGGCTGATGTTGACGCACAGAAGGTTTTTGCCCCACCTGGATCCGATCAGGTACGCGGCCACGTCGCAACTCCACGTGGATACGAACATGGCCAATAGCAACAGTCCTCCCCCGGGCAGGCGACGTAGCAGTATCATGAATGCCCATGGGATTGTTATGTAGACTATTCCCGAGATTGTGCCGCCCATGTTCCAGACCGCGAAGCTCTCGCCGGTGAGCTGTCTCCTGATTATCTCGATGAACAGGACCGCGAAGGCCGAGACGCTCAGTGCGAGCACGAGCGAGACGGGGTGAATGCCCTCGGACGCCGAGAAAATAATCAGGCATGATGTGAGAAATCCTATGCCCTTGGACACCTTGAACTTGCGGGAGAGCATCCCGTAGTACTCGGCCAGCGATGCAAGGGCGACCGCCGCGGCGAAGAAGGTCCATATCATCCCTCCCACGTACAGGGAAGTCATGGTGGCGGCGACTATGACCAGCGAGCTGCCTCCACGTACCGAGAGCTCTCGGATCTTGTCACTTGAGAGCGCCATAGCGTCTCTCCCTGTTCGCGTAAAATTCCATGGCCTTGGCCAATTCCTTCCCTCCGAAATCCGGCCATAGCACGTCGGTAAAATAGAGTTCGCTGTACGAGCTCTGCCACAGCCAGAAGTTGCTGATGCGCATTTCACCGCTCGTCCTGATCAAGAGGTCGGGGTCCGGGATGTCCGGAAGATACAGGAAGGAGCGGAACATATCCTCGGTGAGAGGCAACTCGATGCCCGCGCGAATCGCCCTTTCCACGGCGTGAAGGATCTCCTGGCGGCCGCCGTAGTTCAAGCACGGAATAAGGGTGAGGCCGGTATTCTTCCTGGTCTCGTCCTCCGCCCACCCCATCAATTCTACTATGTCGGCGGGCATGGTGTCCCTGCACCCGGCGAAGCGCAGTCTTACGTTCTCCCTTTTCATCTCGTCAACCTTGCGGCGCAGGACGAATCGAAAGATGCTCATGAGTCCGGACACTTCCTTCTCGGGCCTTCTCCAGTTCTCGGTTGAAAACGCGTAGAGAGAGAGATACTTGATCCCGATGGCGTCGGCCTCGCGTACCGTTCGTTCGATAGCTTTGACGCCGGCCCTGTGCCCCAGCAGACGCGGCAGCATTCGTTTCTTTGCCCAGCGCCCGTTGCCATCCATGATGATCGCGACGTGACGCGGCTGAGAACCCCCCGTATTCAAGAATTATCCCCCCCCTGCTTCATCGTAGAGAGCCTGCCCTTAAGCGCGTTTATATCCTGCCAGGTCAGATCCTTAGGGCTTCCCTTCTTCCTTGAGTCGTTGCGAAGAAGGTAACTCGGGTGAAACATGGGGAAGACCAGTATTCCGCGCCAGGGGAACCACCTGCCGCGGAGCGACGAGATGCCCTCGGAGGTCTTTAAAAGCCATTTGACCGGGGTATTGCCGAGACAGACGACAATTCTGGGCCGAAGCAACGCCAGCTGCGCCTCCAGGAACTCGTTGCAGGCCATCATCTCCTTCGCCAGCGGAGTCCTGTTCTCAGGAGGTCGGCACTTGACCACGTTCGTTATGAATACGTCGTCCCTGTCAATTCCGACCGACTGAAGTATGCTGGAGAGCAATTTCCCCGCTCTGCCGACGAAAGCGATGCCCTGCTCGTCCTCCTCCGCTCCGGGACCCTCTCCGATAAAAACGAGCGGAGACGAGCGGTTGCCCTGGCCGAACACCGGCCTGTTGCGACAGGCGTGCAGCTCGCAGGCGGCGCAGGTCTCCACCCGCCTTTCCAGCTCCTCCCAGGCAAGGCCCGTATCGCTCCCTCCGTTGAAGACATTCATCGCAACCTGACCTCCACTATATGGATGTCCACTTCCTCCACATCCATACCGGTAAAATAACTGACGGCCGATGCCACTCTCTTCTGGTTGACAAGACCTATCTGTCGAAAATCCATCTTCCCCGGCAAAACCTGGAGCGACGCCTCTATTGAAACAGCCTCCTCCCGGTAGCGGACTTTTACATCCTTGATAGACGCCACTTGGGGGTTTGACTTAAGGACGTGTCGCACGATATCCAGGACTGCGGAGGACTCGATTGACAGCTCTCCATAAAAGCTGAAGGGCGGGCGCACGATGGTCCGCTCCCCGTCCTCCCTGTCCACGCTCTTGAAGAGCCCTCTCAGGTGTCCGACCAGCTTCCCCGCGAAGTTCTTTCTTATCTGGGTCCTTGAGGCCGGGATCACGTGTTGCCCCTTTTCGTGGCGTTCCCTTCTGGCCTTGATTATCTCCTCTGCCGACGCTACCTCGGTTATGTCGATTATCATCTCCGGATACGGCAGGCGCAGCGCGCGCGAGATCTTCTCCGCCATGGAGATTGACGTCGCAATGATCATCAATTTCTTCGGCCTCTTCTTGTCGAGAAAGGAGAGGACGGTTTTTCTGTGGTCGGGAAACTGGAACAGGGCTCTTCTGATCGCTCTGACCAGGTTCTTCTCGGCCTTGGCGCTCTTTCCGGCCATAATACGACCCTTTGCGATGATAAGTCCATCATCGATTATATAATCCACCTCGTTCTCCAGCGCCACCACCTGCGCCCTCTGGCTCTTGCCGGTTCCGGCAGGCCCTACGAAGGCGATTACCCTGGTTTTGGGCAGATCAATCGACGGCATCTGCTAGGAACGGGGCAACTCGGAGACGCCCTTGACGTCCTCTTCCGACGGTAGAATCGATATATTGGCGCCAATTGCTCTTAGTTTGTCCTCCAACTTTTCATAACCGCGGAATATATGCCCAAGGTTATGAACGTAGGTCGTGTCCCGAGCCGCCAGTCCGGCGATGATCAGGGCCGCGCCGGCCCGCAGGTCGGTGGCAAGCACGTCGGCGCCGGCTAGAGACCCTACTCCGTTGATTATGGCCGAGTTGCTCTGAATATCTATCCTGGCGCCCATCTTGTTCAGCTCGCTGACATGAAGGAACCTCGATTGGAACACGCTCTCCTGGACGACGCTCGTCCCCTCGGCGAGGCAGAGAGCGGCCATCACCTGGGGTTGGAGGTCGGTCGGAAAGCCCGGGTACGGAAGGGTCTTTAGCGATACAGCTTTAAGCCGACCGGAGGGAAAAATCGTAACCTCGGCGTCGCCTACGGAGAGCAGCGCCCCCGCCTCCTCCAGCTTCGCGAGCAGGGAGTCGATGTGGTTCGGTATTATGTTTGCGACTGTCACCTCGCCATTGGTTGCGGCGCCGGCGAGTATGTAAGTCGACGCCTCGACCCTGTCGGGGATGATGTTCGCCGAAGAGCTTTTCAGGCCCTCCACTCCCTGGATTTTTATTACCCCGGTTCCATCCGCCTCTATGATAGCGCCCATGGAGCGAAGTGCGTCCACCAGGTTAAAGATTTCGGGCTCTCTGGCGGTGTTCTCCAGGATGGTCTCTCCCTTGGCAAACACGGCGGCCATCATAAGGTTCTCGGTCGCTCCCACAGA
>CAYWKH010000003.1:0-56709 GCA_964458805.1 uncultured Synergistaceae bacterium | reverse complement strand
CGGGTTCTCGGTAGTGGCCCGGGAGATAAAGAGTCTCGCCGAGCAGTCGAAGCAGTCGGCCAAGGAGGTGCAGAGGATTCTTCGCGACATAAGAAAGGCCACCAGCGCCTCCGTCATGGTGATAGAGCAGGGGTCGAAGGCCGTCGAGCAGTGGGCGGTGGACGCGGTCCCCTCGAAGGAGTCCATCCAGAACCTGACCGCCAGGTTCGTGCAGTCGGCCCAGTCCGCGGCCCAGATCGCGGCCGCCAACAACGAGCTGCTGTCGGGCGTGGACCAGGTGGCGCAGGCTATGGAGAGCATCAAGACAGCGGGTGAACAGAACGTCGCCATGATGAAGGACCTCGAGTCGGCGTCCGTGGACCTGAGGGAGATGGGGCGGAACCTCTCCCAGCTCGTCGAGCGATATCGACTGTGAAGCGGGAGAACGAACAGCGATCCCCATGAACCAGGTGGACAGGGAGTTTCTGAAAGAACTGAGACAGGATTTTGTCGAGGAGGCGGGCGAGTACCTGCACACCATGGTGTCGCGCCTGCTCGACCTCGAGAGGAACCGGGGGGATGCGGCGGGGCCTGTCGAGGAGCTGTTCAGGGCCGCCCACAGCCTCAAGGGAGCGGCCCAGGCTGTGGAACTCCCCGCGATAGCCTCCGCCTGCCAGGCGATGGAGAGCGTCTTCTCGCGTATTAAAAAAGGTTCGCTGAAGCTCGGCGCTGACGGCTTCGACCTGCTCCAGCGAGCGACTGACACCCTGGCGGGCATGGTCGACTCGCACGAGGGCGAGGACGCAGGCGCCACGGCCCCGCTTGTTCGCGAGATAAAGGGTCTGCTCGAGGGTGACGCCGGCCGGACGGCGTCCGCAAGTCCCGCCTCCGTCGCGAAGACGGACTCGCCGGGCGGGGACCGGGCCCCGAGCGCGGTCATGCGGACTCAGGCGCACGAGACGGTGCGCATCGCCTCATCGAAGCTCGACTCCCTTCTTTTGAAGGCCCAGGAGCTGATAGCGATGAACATCTCGCTCGCTGTACGCATAGGCGACGCCCAGGAGTTGCTGAACCTGGAGTCGGAGCTGGAGAGGGAGTGGAACTCCGCCCTCGCCTCCCTCAGCAGAGAGGGAGGCGGCGCGAGATCGCCGGTCGAAACCGCTGTATTCATGCGCTCCGGCAGGAGGGCCCTGGGCAGGATACGCGAGAGGCTGCGAAGGATGGAGAACTCCCTCCGCGCTGATCACCGCATGGCAGTGGGGCTGGCGGACGACCTCATCGAGGATGCCAGGACCGCGGCCATGCTGCCGCTTTCATCGCTCCTGTCCGCATTTCCCAAGATCGTCCGCGATCTCTCCCGCGACCTGGGCAAGGAGGTGGAGGTCGTCCTGCTGGGGGGCGAGACCGAGGTCGACAAGCGGGTGCTGGAGGGGCTGAAGGACCCGCTCGTCCACCTGGTGCGCAACTGCGTCGACCACGGACTGGAACGGCCGGAGGAGCGGCGCGCGGCTGGCAAGGCCCCGTCGGGCAGGCTGATGATATCCGCCTCCCAGGTAGCGGGCGGCAGGATGGAGCTGCTGGTGTCGGACGACGGACGCGGGATAGACGCCGCGAAACTGCGCAAAAAGGCGGTCGAGTCCGGGGGGATGTCTCAGGGAGAGGCGGAGAACCTGGACGACGCGTCCGCCCTCGAGCTCATATTCCGCTCAGGATTTTCCACCAGCGCGGCCGTGACCGAGATCTCAGGACGAGGCCTGGGCATGGCCATACTCCGCGAGGGGGTCGAGGGGCTGGGGGGTAGGCTGAGCATCGAATCGGAGAGGGGCAGGGGGTCGACCTTCCGCCTCAACCTGCCTCTTGCGCTGGCCACCCTTCGAGGTGTCCTCGTGGAGGAGCGGGGCTGGCTGTTCGTCATCCCGTCAGCCAGCATAGAGAGAGTGGGCAGGGTGGACAGGTCGGAGGTCAGGCGGATAGGGCGGTCCGAGAGCATCCTGGTCGACGGGGTGCCTGTGGCGCTCTCAGGCCTTGGCGACGTCCTCGAGATGCCCGCGCGGGATGATGCGGCGGAGGGCGGCAGACTCACCTACGTGATGGTGGAGGCCGGCGGCCTGGTCGGCGCGTTCCGCGTGGACAGGGTGCTCGACGAGCGGGAGATGCTGATGAAATCCCTCGGCAGCCTGCTGGCGAGGGTGCGCAACGTGGCCGGGGCGACGGTCCTCGGCACTGGCGAGGTGGTGCCGGTCCTGAACTCCGCCGACCTGGTCCGGTCGCTCAGAAGGGGCGATGCCGGACGGACGCCTGGAGGCCTCGATGAGTGCGCGAGGCGCCGGAGGATCCTCGTGGTCGAGGATTCGATAACCTCGCGCACCCTGCTGCGAAGCATACTTACCGCCGCCGGGTACGACGTCGGGGTGGCGGTCGACGGGCAGGAGGCCTGGGAGTTCCTCTCCGTCGGCGAGGTGGACGCCGTGGTCGCCGATGTCGAGATGCCCCGCATGAACGGGCTTGAGCTTGTGCGGAAGATGCGGTCGGAGCCGGCCACCGCTGCCCTGCCCGTGCTGCTCGTGACGTCGCTCGAGTCCGAGGAGGACAGGGAGAGAGGAGCGGAGGCCGGGGCGGACGCCTACATAGTGAAGAGCGGCTTCGACGGGGAGGCCCTGTTGGAGGCGCTGCACCGGCTTCTGTAGAGGGGAGGTCGTCTTCCTCATGATCAACGTGCTTGTGGTTGATGATTCCCCCGTGTTGCGCAGGCTGCTCGGGGGGATCCTGGACTGCGATCCGGAGCTGAACGTCGCCGGCAGCGTCGACAGCGGCGAGGCCGCACTGGAGTTCCTTGCCAGGAGGGAGGTGGATGTCGTCACCATGGATATCCACATGCCAGGCATGGACGGGTTCGAGACCACGCGGACGATAATGGAGTCCGACCGGCCTCTTCCCGTGGTCATAGTAAGTTCGTGCTGGGACCCGGTGGAGGTGGAGAAGACGTTCGAGGCCATGAGTGCGGGAGCGGTAGCGATACTGGGCAAGCCGCCCGGGGCGGTCACGGGGAGCGACGAATATTCCAGGGAGCTGCTGAGGACGGTCAAGGAGGCGGCCGCTTCCAGGGTAAACCGCCTCAGGCGCAGAGGGGGGAACGCGACCAGGCCGGGCGAACGAGCGGACGACGTTAACCCGGTAGGGGCGCGCACTCCGCCTGCTGCCGAGGTCGGCCGAGTCTCGATCGTCGCGGTGGGGGCGTCCACCGGGGGGCCCCAGGCGCTGGCGGAGTTCCTGGCCCCCCTGCCGGAGTACTTCCCCCGCCCCATCCTGGTGGTGCAGCACATCGCGAAGGGCTTTACACCGGGCCTGGTCGACTGGCTTGGGAGGGCCGCCCGGCTTCGGGTGGTCGTGGCCCGCGAGAGGGAGAGGCCGGAGGGAGGCCTGGTCTACGTGGCCCCGGAGGGCCTTCACATGGGCCTGGGCACCGGGGGACTGCTGACCCTTTCGGATGATCCGCCGGAACACCTGGTTCGCCCGTCCGCCTCGTGGCTCTTCAGGAGCGTGGCGGCGGTCCACGGGGGCAGGGCGGCGGCCATCCTGTTCTCGGGCATGGGCAGTGACGGCGCGGTGGAGCTGGGGGAGCTGCGCGCCCTCGGTGCCGTCACATTCGCCCAGGACAGGGAGAGCTCGGTGGTGTGGGGGATGCCGGGGGAGGCGGTCCGCCTCGGCGCGGCCGCGCACGTGGGGGATCCATCCCGGATCGCGTCCATCCTGCTTGACGCAGTCATGCACAGCAGGAGGAGCGAAAGGTACGACTGAAGGAATAGGGCGGTTGACGTTTCAATACTTACTGGCTATAATGCCGCCAAATATGGTTGAGTAAACGCGATGAGGCGGACTGTCCTAGTTATATGCTGCCGCCAGAGAAGGGAGCCCGATGGCTGAGAGGCTCCCCCGGCAGCGACGAAGGGCGCAAAGACCGCGGAGCGGGGGCTGAAACGGCCCGCATGGCCGGCAGTACGCCCACGGGAGGCTCCCGTCACAGGGCTTGAGCGGGGCGCGGGGGCGCGCCCAAGCAGGGTGGTACCGCGAGACAGATGGCTCGTCCCTTCAGTGGGGCGAGCCGTTTTTTTTACAGACACGGCGCGAAGGAGAGAGGCGCAGGATATGAGTGACTGGCTGGTTGTGAATGAGAAAGGTCGTCTGGTCCTCGAGGGATGGGACTCTGTAGAGCTTGCGGGGCGTTTCGGCACGCCTCTTTATGTCCTCTCCGAGGGCGCGATCAGGCGCAGGTGCGGGGAGTTGAGAGACACCTTCATCGACAGGTGGGACAATGTATCCGCGGTGTACGCGGGGAAGGCGTTTCTCACCCTGGCGATGTGCAGGATAGTGCAGTCCGAGGGGCTCGGGTTGGACCTGGTCTCGGGCGGCGAGCTGTTCACCGCCGCAGCCGCGGGCTTCCCCCTGGACAGGGCCCTGCTGCACGGCAACGGAAAGACCGGCGAGGAGCTGGCCCTCGCGCTGGCCGAGGGAGTGGGTCGAATCGTGGTGGACAGCATGTCCGAGCTGGAGACGTTGGAGGAAGTGGCATCCTCGTCGGGGAGGACGGCGTCCGTGCTGCTGAGGGTCTCCCCCGGGGTGGATCCGCATACCCACAGGTATATTGTCACCGGTCACACGGGGTCGAAGTTCGGCTTTCCGGTGGCGGGCGATTCCCTGAGGGAGGCCGTCCGCCGCGCGATGGGGTCGTCCCGCGTCCGGCTCAAGGGATTCCACTTCCACATAGGGTCGCAGATTTTCGAGAAGGACTCCCACGTGATGTCCGTCGATATTCTGACGGGGGCCATGGCGGAGTTCAGGCGGGACTTGGGGCTGGTGACGGAGGAGCTGAACATGGGGGGCGGCTTCGGGGTCGACTTCACCCAGGAGGGGAGGACGCCGAGAATCGAGGAGTTCACGGATGCCATGATGGCGCGGCTGTCCGACCGGTGCCTCGCACTCGGGATCGAGCGCCCTCGCGTGGTGATAGAGCCGGGGCGGTGGATCGTCTCCGAGGCGGGCGTGACCCTATACTCCGTGCAGGCGGTCAAGAGGCTGGACGGGAGTCTGACCTACGCGGCGGTGGATGGAGGCATGAGCGACAATCCGAGGCCGTCCCTCTACGGGGCCAAGTACCGCGCGGTGGCGGCCGGCAGGATGAAAGAGGAGGCGACGGAGGTCGTGACGCTGGCGGGCAAGTGCTGCGAGTCGGGCGACATCCTGGTGGAGGGGATGAAGACCCCGCCGCTGTCGAGGGGGGACATCGTCGCAGTGCTCAACACGGGCGCCTACACCTTCTCCATGGCGAGCAACTACAACCGGCTGCCTCGACCGGCGGTGGTCCTGGTAAGCGAGGGCAGGGCCGACGTGATAGTGCCTCGCCAGAGCTACGAGGACCTGGTGCGCGGCGAGGTCATACCAGGGCACCTGGAGTAGCGCGGCCCGGGTGCGCCGGGCCGCGGGAGGCTTCGGGCTCGTATTCGGGGGGCACGAAGCAAGCGACCATAAGAAAGGGGGAAGGAACAGATATGAGAAGAGTTGTTCTGCTGCTGTGCGCGCTGGCGTTGCTGGGCGCGGCGGGGTCCGCCGCCGGAGACGAGGTCGTGAGGATAGGTCACTCGGTCTCCCTGACCGGAGGCGCCTCGATGTGGGGCCAGTCGGAGGCGAGGGCGCTTGATATGCTCGCCGACAGGATCAACGCCTCGGGCGGGATCCTTGGCAAGCGGGTTGAGTTTGTCCGTTACGACAACAGGAACGACGGGGTGGAGTCGGTTAACGTGGCCAGGCGCCTGGTGTCCGACGGGGTGGTGGCGGTGATAGGCCCGGCCCAGAGCGGCAACGCGATAGCCTCCGCGCCGGTGTTCGAGAGGGCTGAGATCCCGATGGTGGTGACCACCGCGACCAACCCCTACGTCACCATAGACCAGCGCACCGACAAGGTCCGTCCGTACGCCTTCCGGCCGTGCTTCATCGACCCCTTCCAGGGTACGGTGGCCGCCCGGTTCGCCATAACGGACCTCGGGGCGAAGAAGGGCGCCATCCTTTACGACGTAGGCTCCGACTACGGCCAGTGGCTCGCGCGCTACTTCGAGGAGGCCTTCGTCGCCAAGGGAGGCGAGGTAGTTGCAAAGGAGGCCTTCAGGACAGAGGAGCTCGACTATCGCGCCCAGCTCGGCAAGATCAAGGAGCTGGGGCCCGACGTCATCTTCATACCCACCAGCCAGAAGGAGGCCGCGATGGCCGCCAAGCAGGCGCGCGACCTCGGCATCGAGGCCGTCCTGCTGGGTACCGACAACTGGGGCAGCCCCGACCTCATAGAGCTCGGCGGCAGCGCGATCAACGGCGGGTACTTCGTCAACCTGACCGACCTGGCCGACCCGGACATACAGGAGTTCGTAGCGGAGTACAAGGCGGCCTTCGGAGAGGACCCGGTGCTTCCCAACCCGGTCATGGCCCAGGACGCGCTTCTAATGATCGCCGACGCCCTTGACAGGAGCGGCGGCGCGGGCGGCGAGGCCCTGGCCGAGGCCCTTGCGACCATCAAGGACCTCAAGGTGACCAGCGGAGTGCTCACAGTGGACCCGGCGGACCACAACCCGCTCGACAAGCCCGCGGTGATCCAGCAGGTGGACGTGGCAAACGCCGCGTTCAAGTTCGTCAAGAAATACGTATCCGTCGAGGACTAGACAAAACACAGGGGGCGGGGCGTGATCTCCCCGCCCCCGAAAAAAGAAAGTGTGAGCCGCATTGTTCCTTCAAACCTTGATAACAGGCCTCTCCATAGGGGGCATCTACTCCCTCATGGCCGTGGGCTACTCGCTTGTGTTCAGCGTGCTTAACTTCAGCAACTTCGCTCATGGCGCGGTGATAATGCTCGGCGCGTACGTCGGGCTGGCGCTCGCCACGAAGCTCAGCCTCGGGTTCGGCCTGGTGCTTGCAGGGAGCGTGGCCGGCGCGGGGATCATAGCCGTGCTGAACGAGCGCCTGGCCTACTCCAGCCTGAGGAGAAGAAAGGCGCCCTCCCTCTACCTCATGATAAGCGCGATGGGGTGCTCGGTCTTCCTCGAGAACATGGTATACGCCACCATCGGCTCGCGTTTCTACGCCTTCCCGGAGTTCTTCGGCAGGCAGGTGATAAGCCTGTGGGGGAGCAGCGTCAGCCTGCTGGACACGGGCGCGTTCGTCTTCTCGCTGCTGGCCATCTGGGGGCTGCACCTGTTCGTGGGGCGCACCCGCACCGGGATAGCCATACGGGCCGGCGTGTCCGACATGACGATGTGCTCCCTGATGGGGGTGAACCTGGACAGGCTCATAGCCGTAGTCTTCCTGCTGGCCGGCGGTTTCGCCGGTGTGGCCGGGGTCTTCCTTGGGATCAAGTACCTGGTCTACCCAACCATGGGCTGGGTCACCAACAAGGCCTACATAGCCGCGGTCATAGGGGGGCTCGGCAGTCTGCCGGGCGCGCTGGCCGGGGGGCTGATACTCGGGGTTGTCGAGACCTTCGTCTCGACCTACGTGTCCAGCGTGCTGCGGGACGTCTTCAGCTTCACGCTGCTGATCGCCTTCCTGGTGATGCGGCCAGAGGGTCTGTTCGGCCGCGGCGGAGAGGAGAAGGTCTGACGATGGATTATATTCTCTCCATTGTGATACTCGGCGGGATAAACATGGTCGCTGTGCTGGGCCTGTCCATATTCACCGGGTTCACCGGCCTGTTCTCGCTCGGGCACGCGGCGTTCGTTGCCGTCGGGGCCTACACTTCGGCCATCCTGACCTACTACTACTTCGTGAACTACTATGTCGCCCTGGCGGTCGGGGCGGCGGCGGCGGGAGCCGTCAGCCTGATAATTGGCGCGCCCACCCTCAGGGCGAAGCTGCGCAGCGACTACTTCGCCATAGCGGTGCTCGGCTTCGGCGAGGCCCTGCGCGTGCTGCTGGAGAACCTGGATATCACCAACGGAGCGCGCGGCCTGCCTGGCATCGACAGCTTCACGACCCTGCCGGTCGTGGCGGCCTGCCTCGCAGGGGGCGTATTCGTCGCGAGGAACTTTCTCAGGTCGCGCTGGGGGGCGGCCTGCATAGCGATCCGCGAAGATCCGGTAGCGGCCGAGACCGCTGGGGTCAGGCTCTTCCGCACGAGGCTGCTGTCGCTGGTGGTGAGCGCGGTCTACTGCGGCCTGTCCGGCGGGCTGCTGGCCCACTTTCTCTCCTTCATCCAGCCACAGATGTTCACCCTGGTTCAGTCCACCCAGCTACTGGCGGCGGTTATCGCAGGCGGCATGGGCAGCATCTCCGGGCCGCTGGTCGCCTCCTTCGTCTTCATCGCCCTGCCCGAGGCGCTGAGGGTGGCGCAGATGTGGCGCCTTGTGGCCTACGGGCTGCTGCTGGTGCTGATAATGGTCTTCCGGCCGCAGGGGCTTCTGGGCTACTCCGAGCTGTCGTCCCTCTTCCGAAGAGGGACCGGCGGGAAGGAGGAGAGGCGCTCATGAACGAAGGACAGCCCCTGCTCTCGGCCCGCGGCCTCACCAGGGACTTCGGCGGCATACGGGCGGTCGACTCGCTCTCCTTCGACGTGGCGGAGGGATCGATCACGGGCATCATCGGCCCGAACGGGGCCGGCAAGACCACCGTGTTCAACCTGGTCACGGGCCTGTACAGGCCATCCTCGGGCTCGGTGCTGTTCAGGGGGGGGGAGATAGGCGGCAGACGGCCCGACGCGATCGTGAGGCTCGGGATCGCCAGGACTTTCCAGAATATCCGCCTGTTCAACCGCCGCACATGCCTGGAGAACGTGCTGACGCCGCTGCTTCAGAGGGTGAGATGCAGCTTCGTCGGAGCCATGCTGGGGCTCCCCTCCGTGCGGAGGCTTGAGCGGGATCTGAAGGAGCGGGCGCGCTCGCTGTTGATGACGCTGGGGCTGGAGAGGTACGCCCTCGCGGAGGCCGGGACCCTCCCCTACGGCCTCCAGCGGAAGCTGGAGATAGCGCGCGCCCTCGCCACCGAGCCGTCGCTGCTGCTGCTGGACGAGCCCGCGGCGGGCATGAACCCTGGGGAAACAAAAAAGCTGGCCGACCTGATCTCGGAGGTCCGCGAGCGGTTCGACATCACCATACTCCTCATCGAGCACCACATGGACCTGGTGATGAACGTCTGCTCGCCCATCGTGGTGATGAACTTCGGCACCCTGCTGGCGTCCGGCACGCCGGACCAGGTGAGGGCGAACGGCGAGGTCGTGGCAGCATACCTCGGGGCGGGGAGGAAACGATGAACGCACTGGACGTCGAGAACCTTAACGTGCACTACGGCGCGGTCCATGCCGTGCAGGGGGTATCGTTCGCGGTGGCGGAGGGCGAGGTCGTCGCCATAGTGGGGTCGAACGGCGCGGGCAAGTCCACCATCATGTGGGCTCTTTCGGGCGTGAAGGAGCGCTCCGGCGGGGTGATTGAGCTATTCGGGTCGCCGCTGCCCTCGAGGCCTCACGACGTGGTGGCCCGTGGCCTGGCCCTCGTGCCGGAGCGGCGACGCCTGTTCTCCGACCTGTCGGTGGAGGAGAACCTCGTCATGGGGGCGTACCTCAGGGGGGACGACGAAGGGACGAAACAGGACAGGGAGCGCTGCTTCCAGCTGTTCCCTGTCCTGAAACAGCGGCTGTCCCAGCGCTCCGGGACCCTCTCCGGCGGCGAGCAGCAGATGCTCGCCATATCCCGCGCCCTGATGAGCAGGCCGAGGCTGCTCCTGCTGGACGAGCCCTCCCTGGGCCTTGCGCCCATACTGGTCGATGCCCTGATGGATACGATACTCAGGATCAGGAACGAGGGCGTGACCGTGCTGCTGGTGGAGCAGAACGCGGCCCGCGCGCTTGAGATCGCGGACCGCGGGTACATACTGGACGCGGGCAGGTTCGTGAAAAGCGGCCCCGGGCTTGAGCTTGCCGAGGACCCCGAGATCCGCAGGGCCTACCTGGGAGGTTAGGGATCAGGCCCCCTCCGCCCCGTTCAGAGCCCTGCGGACGGTGGATAGCCCCTCCATGATGCGCCTGGCAACGTCGGGGCGGTTCATGGTGTAGAGATGGACCCCGTCGGCCCCCCAGGAGAGCAGGTCGATGATCTGCTCGGTGGCGTAGGCGATCCCGGCCTCGGCAAGCGCGTCGGGCGAGTGCTCGTACCGGGACATGATGCGCGCGAAGCGGGGCGGGATTGAGGCGCCGCACAGAGACACGATCCTGCCGATCTGGCGCGAGTTCAGCACCGGCATGACGCCGGCCAGGACCGGGACTTCGATCCCGGCCGTCCTCACCATGTCGATGAAGCGAAAGAAGATCTCGTTGTCGAAGAAGAGCTGGGTGACCAGGAAGTCCGCCCCTGAGTCCACCTTCTCCTTCAGGTGGACCAGGTCCTCCTCCAGGGAGGGGCACTCGGGGTGACCCTCCGGATAAGAGGCCGCGCCCAGCGAGAAGTCGCTGAAGTGCCCCCTCCTGATGTGTCTGATGAGGTCCGAGGCGTGCAGGAAGTGGCTCGCGCCCCCCTCGGGGCGCGGGTCGCCCCTCATCGCCAGGACGTTGCGGACCCCCTCCTGCTCCAGCTCCTCGAGGATTCCCTCCACCTCCGCCGGGGTGGACCCCATGCACGTGAGGTGGGCCAGCGAGACTAGACCCCACCTGTTCTGCGCCGCGGATGCTATCTCCACCGTGCGCTCCCTGCTGCTGCCGCCGGCGCCGTAGGTGACGCTGATGAAGTCCGGGGCGAGGGGCTTCAGCTCCGCGATAGTCCTGTATATGGTCTCGATCGGATACTCCGGCTTGGGCGGGAATATCTCGAAGGAGATGGACGGTCTTCTTTGACGCAGGATCTCGTGTATGTGCACAGGCAGACCTCCCCCTAATCTCTCCCCCTGCCCGATAGCAGGGATTCCACCAGCCTGACCGCGCTCACCGCGTCCGGCGCGTAGCCGTGGGCGCCTATCGAGCGGGCGAACGACTCGCTGACGGAGGCCCCTCCGACGATGACGAGGACCTTGGGAAGGCGGCGCGCCAGCTCGGTGGTGGTGTCGCCCATCCTGTTCATCGTGGAGGTCATCAGGGCGGACAAGCCCACTATGTCGAACCCGCCCCTATCCGCTTCCTCGACTATCCTGGAGGAGGGCACGTCCCTGCCGAGGTCCGCCACCGTGAAACCGTGGCTCCTGAGCACTGTCCCGACCACGTTCTTCCCCAGGTCGTGAAGGTCGCCCTCCACGGTCGCAAGGAGGATCCTGCCCTTGGATGCGGCGCCTCCAGCGCTCTCCACCAGCTCCATCGCCAGGTCGCAGGCCCGTTGCGCCGACGCGGCCGAGGCCATCAGCTGGGGCAGGAAGAAGTCTCCCCTGTCGTAGCGCCTCCCGACCTCCTCCAGAGCCGGAATCACGCCCCTGTTTACCAGGTCTATGGAGGCGGTCCCCGCGTCGAGCATGGCCCTGGCGAGCCACTCCGCCTGCTGTTCGTCCCCGCGCAGTATCGACAAGGCCAGAGGCCCGAAATTCGACTCTACCTGAAGATCGTCCTCCGCGGCGGGTGTTTTCGTGCCCGTATTCTCCCTCCCTGTCTCGGCAGGCGCGGAAGCGAACGAGGCGGACGAACCGATGAACCTGCGCCCCTCTCGGTCGCGCCCCGCCAGAAGCTCGGAGGCGGCGACCGTCTCCATCATCGAGGTGTCGAGCGGGTTCAGTATAGCCGCGTCCAGGCCGGCAGAGATGGCCATGGCGGCGAACGTCCTGTTGAGAAGGGTGCGCGCAGGCATGCCGTGCGAGACGTTGCTGACCCCCAGCACCGACGTCACGCCCTCGTCGGCCAGATAGGACAGGGCGGAGAGGGTGACGCGCGGCGCGCCCTGGTCGGCGCCCGCCGCCAGAGCCAGCCCGTCCACCATCAGCCCCTCGCGGGGGAAACCGACGGAGTCTGCGGCCCGCAGGATCTTTCGTATGACCGTCCTCCGCGCCTCGAAGCTCTCAGGCAGGCCGTCCTCGTCTATGGGCAGCACTATGACGGAGGCCCCGTGCCTGGAGGCAAGGGCCAGCCCGGGCAGCAGGACGTCCTCCCTGGCTGTGAACGAGTTGAGCAGGGGGATGCCGGTCGCCACTGCAAGCCCGGCCTCAAGCACAGACGGGTTGTCGCTGTCTATCGACAGCGGAAGCCTGGTCGACTGGCCCGCCGCGGCCACCGCCGCCCTCATCGCAGCCTGCTGGTCCAGCCCGGGCAGGCCGACGTTTACGTCTATCACGTGAGCGCCAGCCTCGGACTGGAGGCGGGCCTCCTCCCTCAGGGTCGTCCAGACCGAGCGCCCCACCTCGTCCCTTAGGGTCGACTTTCGCGACACGTTGATCCTCTCGCCTATTATGCAGAAGGGGTGACCTCTGCCCGCAAGGACGAGATGGCTTCGGCTCGCCATGGGGGTGCCGCCGGTGCGCGAGGGCCCCCTGCGCCCGACCCCGCGCAAAGCGGAGACCAGGGCCGAGACGTGCTCCGGCGTGGAGCCGCAGCAGCCTCCCACGACCGAGGCGCCGGCCTCGGCCAGCTTCCTCCCCCACTCCGCGAAGGCCGCGGGCGAGCAGTACTCGCCCTCCCCCGGCAGCCCGGCGTTCGCGTACACGAAGACGGGGATGCCAGCATGCTCGCTCAGGACGCGCGCGACCGGCACGTAGGCTTCGGGACCCACGCCGCAGTTGGCCCCGACCCCCGCCGCCCCGGCCATCGCGGCCCAGCGCGCCGCCACCTCCGGCGGGGTGCCGGTCACGGTGCGCCCCTTCTGGTCGAAGGTGAAGCTGACGACGAACGCCACCCCTGGACAGACGTCCCTGGCCGCCATAGCGGCGGCCTTCGCCTCCCTCAGGTCCATCATCGTCTCGATCAGCAGCAGATCGACCCCCCCCGCGACGAGCCCCTCCATCTGCTCCCTGAACGCCAGGTACGCCTGGTCGAATGAGAGGGGGCCGAAAGGCTCCAGGAGCTCCCCAAGCGGCCCCACCGAGCCTGCCGCGAGGGCGCCGCCGCGGGTGGCCCCGCGCGCCAGTCTGGCGGCCCGTTCGTTTATCTCGCGCGCCCTTCCGGCGAGCCCGCGGTGGGCCATCTTGACCGGCGTCCCGCCGAAGGTGTTGGTCTCGATTATTCGCGCCCCGGCGTCCAGGTAGGCCTCGTGGATCGAGGAGACTACATCGGGTCGATCCAGGTTCATCTCCTCGGGGAGAGCCGGGGGTTGCCACCCTCTGTCGGCCAGGAGCGTCCCCATGCCTCCGTCGAGCGGCACCACGCCGTCATGCCCCTCTATCCACCGGATGAATTCCTCTCTTTTCAACAAAGTCCCCTCCAGTCGCCGAGTATCGCTCCTGACGATGATAGCAAAAAGCGGTGAATAAGTGTAGAGTAGACTGGTGACCACTCAAGGAGGCGGGCGAGATGATACCCTTCGTGAAGATGCAGGGCAACGGCAACGACTTTATAGTCCTGGACAACAGGGACGGGAGGTTCGACGACGGCGAGCTCCCGGAGATGGCGCGACGTTTCTGCCCCAGGCGATCCTCCCTAGGGGCGGACGGCATCCTGGTGGTCGAGCGGGCGGATGGCGCGGACTACGCTATGAGGCTGTTCAACGCGGACGGCAGCGAGGGCGAGATGTGCGGCAACGGCGCCCGCTGCATTGCCAGGTACGCCCTCGAGAAGGGCATAGCCGGCGCCTCCCAGGCCTTTTCGACCCTGGCTGGCATCATGAGGGCAGAGGTCGAACCCCCCTTCGTCGACCTCGACATGGGGCGCATATCCTTCGACGGCTCGTGGTTCGACAGGGAGGTGACCGCCCTCGGCAGGCCCTTCCCGGCCTCTTTCCTGGTGGTCGGAGTTCCCCACCTGGTGGTGTTCGCGGGCGGCTCGCCCCTGGTCCGCGAGGAGATGCTCGCGGCGGGGCGCGAGCTGAGGCACGACACCGCTCTCTTCCCCTGCGGTACGAACGTGAACTTTGTCTCGGAGGATCTGGGCGAACGAAGGATACGCTCAGTCACCTACGAGAGGGGCGTGGAGGACCTGACCGACTCTTGCGGTACCGGCTCCACCGCCTCTGCGATAGCCTGGGTCGTGAGAGGCGGCCGAGCTCCGGACCGGGAGTTCGTCGAGGTGGAGAACCCCGGGGGCCTCAACTGCGTGACCCTGCGCTACGATCTCCCGGACGGAGGAATATCGGCATCCCTGAAGGGCAAGACAGTCATGGTAGCGGAGGGAGTGCTGTTCTAGTCCCCAGATTCCCTGCCACGCACGCACCGGTCGGTTGTTCTTCCCCGGAGGGGTGCGCACATGCAAAGAGAGATCGCGATGGTAATATTGTCTGAGTTGTCGAGGATGTTATTATTCGCCTCGAGTACTAGAGAAGGAGGTAGGTAAGGATGAAGAAAGTGCTAATAGCATTGGTCGCGCTCGTGGCGCTCGCCGGGGGAGCCGCATGGACCCTGAACTTCGCGGGCGACCTGGTGGTAAGGGAGGCGGGCTCGGCGGTCAAGGAGCTTATGGGCGCGGATCTCAGGGTTGCGGAGATCAGCGGGAACCCGATAAGGGGCTTCTCCATGAGGGATGTGTCTCTTTCCAGGGACGGGGCGCAGCTCTTCAGCGCGCGGAATATCGACGTCTCCTTGAACCTGATGTCCCTTCTGTCGAAATCTCCCAAACTGAGCATGCTCACGGTCGGCGGAGTGGAGCTCGATGCTGACGAACTCGCTGCGCAGGTCGCCCAGATTCAGTTCGAGGGAGGGGGAGGCGAGATGCCCATCGAGACCGTTCGCGTGGTCGACAGCACGATCAAATCGAAATGGGGCAGGGTGGGCATCACCAGGACCGACCTGTCGGTCAAGGGGCCCGATATCGAGGCCGACGTCGACCTTGCGGTCAACAGCGTGCCGGTGAAGGGATCCATCACCGCTCGAGTCGAGGGGAGCGACGCCGAGGTCCGCTCCATGTCCCTGAAGGTCGGGGGGGGCGAGGTGAACGCTTCCGGCAGGTTGTCTCCATCGCTGGCGGTCTCCGGCGCCGTCAAGGACCTCGACCTGGCGCAGCTCGCGTCGTTCTGGCCCGCGCTGTCGCCAGAGGGGTTCGACGGGGCCGTGTCGCTTTCCTTCAGTGGAGAGGGGGAGTGGAATGCCCCGATCCTGAAGGGAGACCTGGATTACTCCGGCAGGTCGGTGCTGGGGTACCCGGTGGACAGCGTGAGCGCGAAGTGGTCGCTCGGAGCGGACAGGCTGTCGGTGGAGGGGCTGGACGCCCGGGTGCTGGGCATGCCTCTCGCCGGGGGAATGTCGCTCTCGTTCGGCGCGGGGAAGCCGCCGGTGGTTGACCTGGGCCTCTCCGGCTCCGGGATAGATCTGTCGGAGCTCAAGAAGGTCTACCCCGACCTGGGGGAGGTCTCCGGCCAGGTCGACAAGTTCAGCGTCAAGTTGGCAGGCACGGCGGACACCCTGTCCGGGGTGGTGGAGTTCAGCGCCCCGAAGCTGGGGGTTATGGGCTACACGGTCACGGAGTCGCGCGCCCAGGTCAAACTGACGCCTGCGGCGGCCAGCCTGAGCGCGAAGTCCCAGTTCGAGGGCGCGGCCATCACGGCGCAGGGCACGATCGGCGACTACATGACCGCGCCGAAACTGGACCTTACTGCGAACATACGGAATATCAACCTCGCAAAGGCCGCTGCGTCCTTTCCGCAGCTCAAGGATCTCGCCCTGCAGGGGGGCGCGCATGCCGACGTGGCGCTCAAGGGGACTTCCGCGGCACCCGACGTATCGGTCAAGGCCTGGAGCGAGAAGATATCCGTCATGAAGGAGCTGCTCGAGTCTCCGTCCGCGACGATCTCGCTCAAGGGGGATAGCATCACCGTCTCGAAGGCCGGGGCGAAGTGGCGCGGGGCGGCGATAAGCGTGTCGGGCACCGTTGCCGGAGGGGATAAACTCAACATCACCGCTGTGATGGACAATCTTCAACCGGCGGCCCTTGCGCCGTTCTATCCCGACATCGCGCAGTACGGGATAAAAGGGGCCGTGGCTGCGAAGGCGGTGGTAACCGGCAGCACGAAGGCGCCGCGAATAGATCTTGCGCTCTCCTCGGCGAGCCTGGGCGTCAAGGACGCGACGCTGAAGGGGCTCAAGGCGTCGACCATCCTGGCGGGCGATCTTAAGGCCATCGACAGGGCCGATCTCGACCTCGACGTATCCGCAGCCTCGGCCGCAGCCGCTGGACTGGGCTTCTCCGACATCTCCCTGAAGCTGAAAAAGACCGGAAACACGATCAACGTTCAGTCCGCCTCCGCTCGGAGCGGGGCAGGCTCGTTGTCCGCATCGGGCTCGATCGCCCTCCCGGCGAAGGAGGGGGACAAGGGAGGGCTGGACCTTTCGGTTTCGATATCCAAGGCAGACCTCGCCGCAGTCTCGGCAGCGGGGGGCCTGGGGGTTCAGCTCGCCGGGGTGCTGGACGGCAGCGTCACGCTGAAGGGGGCGCTGGACTCGCCGTCCATAGCGGTGAAGGCTACGTCCCCGAAGGTGTCGGTCGCCGGCATGACCGCCACCGACCTGACCGCGTCCCTCTCCGGGAGCACGAACAGGATGGTCGTGGACGAGCTTAGGGCGGCCTTCGGCGGCGGGTCGCTGTCGGCCAAGGGTAGCGTAGGACTCGGAGCCGCTCCGGACGTGACCCTCGACCTGTCCGGCAAGGACCTCGACCTGGCTGCGCTTGCGTCCGGCCTGCCCGACGCGAAGGAGCTGGGCATAGGAGGCCGGATCGACGTGACGTTCAACGGAAAGTTCGCGGGGACGGCCGGCAAGGGGCAGGGCTCGATCTCGTCGCCCTCCTTCACCATCATGGGGCTGAAGGGGGCAAACCTATCCTACCTGGTGGCACTGGAAGGGAACTCCCTGTCCTCCAAGGGCGCGTCCCTGTCCTTCTACGGAGGAACCGTCAAGGGCGGCGGTTCGCTGGACATCAACACGATGAAGTTCTCCCACTCTCTGGAGATCGACGGCGTCGACGTGAACGGGGTCGCGCAGGACTTCACCGGGGGCATGGGGGGCAAGATCGGCGGCCTGGCCAAGGGATCCGCGACAATATCGGGCGGCATCTCCCCGAAGCTCTCCTACTCCGGGAAGGGTTCACTGGCCATCGGGGAGGGAGCGATAACCGGGTTTGCCGGCGTGCAGGCCCTTACCGCCATCTACAGGTCCGGTGTGCGCTACAGCAATGTGACGGTCCCGTTCCGCCTTGAGACCGGAAAGTTGATACTGGAGAAGGGGACGAGGGCGAACGCGCCTCAGAACGACCCTCTGTACAGGTATCTGACCGCGGAGGGACCGATAGGACCGAACAAAACGATGACCCTGCAGTGCGCGGGCAACGTCAACCTGCAGGTGTTGAACGCCCTTACCGGCGGCGCGATTGGCGGGCTTTCTGCCTCGTCGCTTCAGGACGCGCTCAAGGGAGTGCTGGGAGGCCTGCAGGGGGGGATGGAGAAGGCCGACTTCAGGGACATCTCCTTCACCCTGGGCGGGACCACGGAGAAGCCGGGATTCTCCAACCTGAAGATAGCGCAGGCGCCGGGAGGGGACAAGCCCCTGCAGCCGGCTCCGATCGGGCAGCCGGTCGCTCCGAAGGAGGAGCCCAAGAAGCTGGAGCAGGTGCTGCTGGAGCAGATCGTCAAGCCCGCCCCCAAGCCCGATCAGCCGCTTGGGCCAGGACAGCCCGACTCGCCCGCCCCGACCCCCGAGCCGGAGAAGAAGCCGGAGGACATAATCAAAGACAAGATCCTGGAGTCAATCTTTAAATGACCGGGGATTGAGCGTTTAACGGGGGAGGGGAGGTCAAGGCCTCCCCTCCCTGCTGCTGGTTCGCGGATTAGCTAAGGTTGGTCCAGTAGAAGGGTCCCTTGGGCTGCTCCGTTGATTTTCGCAGCTTCATCTTGGGCATCCCGACTATGACTATGCCCGAGCCCGGGTCGACTGTGTAGGCCTCGGCGTCGCGCTCGGGGTCGAAGCCGATCTCGGTGTTCGGCGGGATGATGTTGTGGCTGTCCACTATGACCTTTCTCAGCCTGCAGTTATCGCCTATCACGACCCCTTCGCCTATGATCGACTGCTCGACCTCCGCCCCTGGCAGCACGACGCTGTTCCTGGACATTACGGAGAGCTCGACCTTGGCGCCCAGCACCCGGCTCCCCTCCGCGGCGAGGGTGCTCTGCACGTAGCAGGAACGCCCCTCCACCGGGCAGATATAGGATGGGGGGTCCGCGTAGGAGACGGTCCTCATTGGCCACTGAGGGTTGTAGAAGGTCATCTCCGAGTTGTACTCGAGGAGGTCCATGTGAGCCTCCCAGTAGGTCTTTATCGTGCCTACGTCGCGCCAGTAAGGCTTGTCCTCCCTCCAGGAGAATCCCTGCCTTCCTGGCAGCACGTTGGTGGAGAAGTCGTAGGCGAACACCCTGGCCCCCGGCACCAGCTTTGGAATAATATCGCGCCCGAAGTCGTGGCTCGTGGGCAGGTGAGCGTCCTCTATCAGCGACTCCTCGAGTATCTCCCTCTCGAAGATATAGTTGCCCATGGACACGTAGGAGAAGCCGGGCCTGCCGGGGATCTCCGGCGGCTGTTCCGGTTTCTCGACGAAGCCGGTGATGCGCCCCGAGGCGTCCGCCTCTATGCAGCCGAAGGCGGAGGCCTCGGAGGACGGGACAACGTTCGCCGCGACGGTGACATCGGCCTGTTTGTCCAGGTGGTACTCGATCATCTGGCCGACGTCCATCTTGTACACATGGTCCGCCGCGAAGATGCATACCCTGTCCGCATCGAAGAGGGTCACAAGGTGAAGGTTCTGGTAGATGGCGTCCGCCGTCCCTTGGAACCAGTGCTCCCCGCGCCACATCTGCGCAGGCACGAGGGTGATGAAGTAGTCCCTGCCCCTGAGGGCCCCGCCGAACTGCCATCCTCTTTCAATATGCTCGTTGAGGGATTGGCTCTTGAACTGTACCATCACGTAGATCGCGAAGACGCCGCTGTTGACCAGGTTGGAAAGAGCGAAATCGACTATCCGATACTTCGCGGCGAAGTGCACGGCGGGCTTGGCCCTGTACTTCGTGAGCGGCATCAGGCGCTCTCCTTTGCCGCCGGCGAGCACCATTCCCATTATTCGGCCGTACTTTCCGGATTGCATGGTTCTCCCCTCCTCTGCATGACGATGTCTTCATCCATGATTCGTGCCGTTCCCCTTTAGCTGCCGGGGCCCGCGCTCAGGGCGAGAGCGACTGGTAGAGCTCGCGGTAGATCGGCGCGGAGCGATTCCACGAGAAGTCCGAGTTCATCCCCTCCCTCTGCAGCGCACGGTAGCCCCCGCGGTCGTTGCGGAAGAGGGCGCGCGCCCTCCCGACCGCGTCGAGCAGGGCGTCCGCACTGTAGTCGAAAAAGAGAAAACCGTTTCCACTGGTGGTTCCGTGTTCGAAGACGGTGTCCGCAAGGCCCCCCACCGATCGCGCCACCGGCGGTGCGCCGTACAGAAGGGCGATCAGCTGAGACAGGCCGCACGGCTCGAATTTGGATGGCATGAGGAAAAAATCGGCGGCGGCGTAGGCCAGGTGGGCCATCCGCTCGTCATACCTGATGAACGCCGCGACCGAGTCGGGGCGGCGTCCGATTACTTCAAGCAGGGCGTCTTCGTACTCGTGCTGCCCGTTTCCGACGAAGAACAGGCGGCATCCGAGGTCCAGCACCCTGTCTATTGCCGGCAGAAGTATGTCGAAACCCTTCTGGTCGACCATCCTGCTCACCGATGAGAACAGGGGACGCCCGTCGTCCCTCCAGCCGAAGGTCTCGAACAGCGTGTCCCTGCACTTTTTCTTCCCTCTCAGGTTGGCGCTGGAGTAGTTGGACGGCAGAAGCGGGTCCGCCGCCGGGTCCCAGTACCGGGTGTCCAGTCCGTTCAGGATTCCCCGAACCTTGTGGCTGTGGCTTCTGAGAAGACCTCCGAGCCCCGCGCCGCCCTCGTCGGTCTGTATCTCGCGCGCGTAGGCAGGGCTGACGGTGGTCACCGCCGACGCCACGGCGATCGCGCCCTTCATCAGGTTCGCCAAGCCGTAGTATTCAAGCCCGTCGACCGTGAAGGCATCGTCCTCTATGCCCCACTCGCGCGGGGACTGTAGGGGGAGGAGCCCTTGGTGGGCCAGGTTGTGTATCGTGAACACCGTGCCGTAGCCGTCCCGCCTGTGACGGTAGTGCCTGTGCCATGCGAGGGCTATCACGAGAGGGGCGGTCCCCCAGTCGTGACAGTGAATGATGCCGGGCCTCCAATCGACGGCATTCTCGAGCTCGAGCGCGGCATAGGACAGAAAGACAAAGGGCAGGACCGTGTCGGGGTCCAGCTGGTCAGGGTATATCTTCCCGCCGCGGAAGAGGTGCGACTCGAGGAAGTAGACGGTCATCTCCCCCCAGGCGGCACGCCAGACCGTTCCTTCGTACGCACGCCAGTCCATCGCCGCGCAGACGCCCCTAGGAAGGCGCTCCAGCTTCAGCCCCTCCTCCCGCGCTGTGTCCAGGACCCCGTCCCACGCAGGCAACAGCAACCGGCAGTCGGCGCCTCCCCTGCTCAGGAATAGGGGAAGCGAGCCGGCCACGTCCGCCAGCCCGCCGACCTTGCAGAACGGGACCGCTTCGGGGGCTACATGCAGTATCTTCTTATCCTGCGCATCGGACGCGGCGGCCACTTGGGATCACATCCCCCTGAAGCTCACGTTGTAAGCCTTCTCGCAGTACTCGCGGACGACCCTCTGGGTGTTGAAGTAGCTCCCGTTGAACGCGATGTTCCTCTGCATCATCCACACCCACTTCTCCCTGTTGTTGTAGTAGGTCGGGATTATCTTTCTCTCGAGCTTGTCGTACAGGTCGTTGGCGTCGAGCGACTCGTCGTAGTGGATCATCTCCGATTCCGTGGGGTCGGGCCCTATAGACCACCCGGTGACGTCCTCGAGCCACCCCTCGATCCACCATCCGTCCAGCACGGAGAAGTTCATCACGCCGTTTATCGCGCACTTCATCCCGCTGGTACCCGAGGCCTCGCGCGGGCGCAGGGGGGTGTTCAACCACAGGTCCACCCCCTGGGTGATCATCGCTCCCTTGTCCATGTCGTAGTTCTCGAGGAAGACGATCGGGATCATGTCCCCCACCTTCTGGGAGACGCTGAGGAGGCGCTGCAGGACGGCCTTGCCCCCGTCGTCGCGCGGGTGCGACTTCCCCGCGAAAACGAGCTGTATCTTGCCCGCCCCCACCTCCAGCAGTCGCTTCATGTTGGAGAAGAGCAGGTCTGCGCGCTTGTAGGTCGCCGCCCGCCTCGCGAAGCCTATGGTGAGCACGTTGAGGTCGAACTGCTGCTTGGTCTGCTCCATGATCAGGGCCAGCAGCCGAAGCTTGGACGCCTGGTGGGCGGTCCAGATATCGTCGGAGGGGATCTTCACCGCCTGGACGAGCCTGCCGGGGTTGTTCTCCCAGCCAGGGATGTGGGCGCTGAAAAGCCTGCGCATACCTGGGCTTACCCAGGTGCCTGGGTGTATGCCGTTGGTGATCCAGTCTATCTCGGGCATGGAGAACATGTTGCGGCTGACCTCCGCGTGCTTCTTGGACACCGCGTTGACGTAGCGGCTGAACCTTATGCCCAGCTCGGTCATCGACACGCCGTCGGAGTTCGGCAGCATCCTCTTGAGGTCGGACAGGGCCTCGGACGAGATCGCCTTGTCTACCAGGTCGAAGCGGAAGAAGTCGTGCCCGGCGGGTACAGGCGTGTGAGTCGTGAATATGACCTGCTCCCGTATCTTGTCGATATCGAAGTACCCCTGCTCCCTCATGAGCTCAAGCGTCAGGAAGCCGGCGTGACCCTCGTTCATGTGGAACGTCTCGATGTTCTTGTACCCCAGGTCGCGCAGCATTCGAAGTCCGCCCACGCCCAGCACCATCTCCTGGCACAGCCGGTACATCTGGTCGCCGCCGTAAAGGTGCCAGGTCAACTTGCGGTCGTCGGGGTGGTTGTTGTCGAAGTCCGTGTCCAGAAAGAAGACCGGGACCGGGTGCCCGGTGTTGCCCAGTATCTCGTACTGCCAGGCCCTGACGTGGACCTCCCTGTTCTGCAGGGTCAGCGATACCTGGTTCGGCAGCAGGGTAAGCTCCTGCACCGGCTGCCACAGCACCGGTTTCTCCGTCTGCCACCCGTCGGAGTTGAACCCCTGGTTGAAGTAACCTTTGCGGTAGAGGAGCGTAAGCCCCACCACCGGGACGCCCAGGTCGGCGGCGCTCTTGAGTATGTCTCCCGCCAGTATCCCGAGACCTCCCGAGTATGTCGGAATGGACTCCTTTATGCCTATCTCCATCGACAGGTAGGCCACCGGCCGAAACGCCGGGTCCGTCTCCATAAGCCTGCGTATCGAGCTTCCCAGTTCTCTTTGATGATGCGGAGTTATCATTGGCTTGGTCTCACCTCTTCTACAGTGCTCTGCCGCGCAGGCGCCTGAAAGGTCGCCTCGCATAGAATACTACCAGAAATGGGCGCCGATTGCAGGCCCTCATCAATTTCTTCCGTATATTTCCGCGAGTCTCTTTATCCTATGTGCCAGCTCCTCGGTGAAGTGCTCCTCCTGCGCTCGCCACTCCCAGTTCCCGGAGGGGGTGGAGGGCATGTTGATCCTTGCCTCGCTCCCGAGTCCCAGGTGATCCTGCAAGGGGATGACGGCCCTCTCCGCGACGGACGAGAGCACCAGCCTGACCATGATTCCCGGGATCTCCTCCGACGTCGGGGTCCGTCCCGCGTACTCGGCGAGGGCGAGCCTCTCGGCCGCAGTGGCGTCCTCGCTGTACCACCCCAGCGCCGTGTTGTTGTCATGGGTGCCGCTGTACGCGGCAAGGTTCGCCCTGTAGTTGTGAGGCGCATGCGGGTTGTCCCTCGCGTCCCCGCTGAAGCCGAACTGCAGCACCGCCATCCCGGGGAAGTCCATCCGCTCCATCGTCTCGGTGACGTCCGGGGTTATGACCCCCAGGTTCTCGGCTAGAAAGGACATCCCGGGCAAGCTTCTGCGCAGCTCCCCGAAAAAGGCCTCCGGGCGCGCGCTGCGCCACTCGCCCCTCTCGGCCGTCCTGTCCCCGTAAGGAACCGCCCAGTAGCCCAGCAGCCCGCGGAAGTGGTCGATCCTCACCAGGTGAAACAACGAGAGCGAGTGCTTGAGCCGCCTGGTCCACCACGAGAAATTGTCCCTCTCGAGCTCTTCCCAGTCGTACAGGGGGTTGCCCCAGAGCTGCCCCGTCTTGCTGAAGTAGTCCGGCGGGACGCCCGCTATGCGGGTAGGGACCATGTCCGAATCGAGCTGGAAGAACTCCTGGTGCGCCCAGACGTCGGCGCTGTCGTAGTTGACGTAGATGGGCAGGTCCCCAAGCAGCTCCACCCCCTTCTCGTCGCACTCGCGCCTCAGCCTCTTCATTCCCTCGAAGAACAGGAACTGCTCAAAGAGGGCGCGGTCAATCTCATCCGTCAGGAAGAAGCGGGCCCGTGCCATCTCCCGGACCTCCCTCTTTTTCAGGTCGTCCGGCCAGCTCTCCCAGGAGCGGCCTCCCGTGCGCTTCTTCATTGCCGCGAATAATGCGTAGTCGAAGACCCAGTATGACTGGGCCTCCAGGAACTCCTCGTACTCCCGCGCGGAGGAGAACCTGGAGAAGGCCCTCTCCAGCAGACGTTCCCTGTGTCTGCGCACCGCCCGGTAGTCCACCCTGTCGGAGGGGAAGACCGGGGCGCCCTCGACCTCATCGGCGGTCAGCAGCCCCCGATCGACCAGGTCGTCCGGGGATATGTAAAGACGGCTGCCTGCGAAAGCGGAAGACGAGCTGTACGGAGAGTTTCCCATGGCCCCGTCGGTCTCGGACAGCGGGAGCATCTGCCAGATCCTCTGCCCTGTACGGGAAAGAAAATCGACGAATCGCCGCGACTCCGGCCCTAGGTCGCCGATCCCCCATCTTCCTGGAAGCGATGAGAGAGGAAGTAAAATTCCACAGGTCCTGCCCAGAGAGATCACCTCCTTATTATTTCCATAATTGTACACCAGGAAGCGAAATAAAGGTTATACTATGGCCACGGAACCGAGAATGGGAGGGGAGGACTCTTGACCCGTTACATCTGCCTGCACGGCCACTTTTACCAGCCCCCGAGGGAGAACCCCTGGCTAGGAGAGATCGAGATCCAGGAGTCGGCCGCCCCTTGGCACGACTGGAACGAGCGTATCTCAGAGGAGTGCTACGGGCCGAACTCCGCCGCCAGGTTGTACGACGACCAGGGGTGGATAAGGCGAATAGTGAACAACTACTCCCGGATAAGCTTCAATTTCGGCCCGACCCTGCTCTCCTGGATGGAGAGAAAGCGTCCGCTCCACTACTACTCGATCCTGGAGGCGGACCGCCTGGGGGCCAGGCGCTTCTCCGGCCACGGTCCGGCTATCGCCCAGGCATATAATCACATCATCATGCCGCTTGCCAACCACAGGGACAAGGTCACACAGGTGGAGTGGGGGATGGAGGACTTTCGCCGCCGTTTTCAGCGCGACCCGGAGGGCATGTGGCTCCCGGAGACGGCGGTGGACTCCGAGACGCTGGATATAATGGCCGAGCGGGGCATCCGCTTCGTGATACTCGCCCCCCGCCAGGCTGCGTCGGTGCGCGAGGGGGGCGACGCCGACTGGATTGACGTGACCGGCGAGAGGGTGGACACCGGGCAGCCGTATTTCTGCTCCCTCCGGTCGGGGCGCACGATCGCCGTCTTCTTCTACCACGGGGCGCTGGCGCAGAAGGTGGCCTTCGGCGACGCGCTCAACAACGGAGGCGACTTCGCAAGGATGCTGATGGACGAGCTCCCCGGAGGCGCGGCGCTGTCCAACTTCGTCTCGGTGGCCACCGACGGGGAGACATTCGGGCACCACCACAAGTACGGGGACATGGCGCTCGCCTACTGCCTCGACACATTGGAGAGATCGAGAGATGCCTCCCTGACCGTATTCGGGGAGTACCTCGAGTTCTCCCCGCCGATGGACGAGGTTCGACTTGTCGAGGACTCCTCATGGAGCTGCGTCCATGGCCTCGGCAGGTGGCGCGAGGACTGCGGCTGCTCCGCGCAGTCGCGTCCCGGCTGGAACCAGAAGTGGCGGTGCCCGCTGCGTCGCGCCATGGACGGCCTCAGGGATTCCGCCGGCATACTGTTCGAGAGGGAGGCTAGGGGGCTGTTCACCGATCCCTGGGGGGCCAGGAACAGGTACATAGAGGTCTTCTTCGACAGGTCGAGGGCATCGCCGACAGCCTTCATGGAGAGGGAGGCGGACAGGGATCTGTCGCCGGAGGAGATGGTGAAGGGGCTCAGGCTTATGGAGCTCCAGCTCAACCTGTTGCTGATGTACACGAGCTGCGGCTGGTTCTTCGACGAGATATCCGGAATAGAGACCATACAGGTCATGTCCTACGCGGCGCGGGCGCTTGAGCTGTGCGTACGGCTGTTCCAGGGAGAGGACCTGCGGACGCCGTTTTTAGGGCTTCTGGAGAGCGCCCCCAGCAACATAGCGGAGTTCCGCAACGGCAGGCGGGTTTTTGAAATCTTCGTCGCCCAGGCGGCGTCCGACCTCATGCGCGCGGGAGCCAACCACGCCCTGTCGACCCTGTTCGACCGGGAGGAGAGCGGTGTCGGAGGCCAGGCCGAGACTCTGTACTCATACAGAATTCTCTCCTGCTCGCTGAGGCGAGGGAGCAAGGGCCCCAACAGGTACGTGGCCGGGTATGTTCGCATACGTTCAGAGCAGACCCTGGAGGAGAAGGAGTTGTTCTCGGCCGCGCTGTACAGCGGAGGCCGGAGCGCCATCTGCGGCGTGATGGAGAAGCCGGAGCCGGAGGGGGAGAACGGAGTCCGCCTAAGGATCGAGGAAGCGCTGCAACAGGGCGACGACAAAGCGCTGGTCTCCTTCTTCGGCCACAACACCTACTCCCTGCGGCACCTGTTCAAGGACGAGCAGCGCCGGATAATGAACATGATAATTGCAGAGGATATGGACGCTGTAGTCTCCTCCCTTAGGCAGACAGTATCGGACTACTCGGAGCTGTTGTCCCTGTTGTCGGACCTGTCCATGCCCGTGCCGGAGACTCTCAAGAGAGCCGCCGAGGTGGTGCTGAACGACGAGATCAGGCGAGCCTTCGAGAGGGATTCCCCCGACATCGCCCACATTGGGGAGAAGATGTCAGAGGGAGTTAGACTGGGGGTGGGCGTGGACACCGCATACGTGAAGCACGCTGGGGTGCAGCTGCTGGGCCGGCTGGCCTCCCTGCTCGAACAGTCGCCGCTCGACGAGCACGTGCTGAGCGACATCATAGCCCTGATTGTGTTATTCAAGGACAGGGGGTGGGACCTGGACCTGTGGAGGGCGCAGAATATCTTTGCCCGCATAGTAGCCTCCGACGTCGACCTGTCGCCGTGCGAGAGGCAGTACGACGCCCTGAGCGGGCTGCTCAGGATCCGGCGCGCGGGCGTCAAGCCCGACTTTGCCCGCAGAGCAATTAGGACTTGAGTCCCGCACGTGAAGGGTGTTTTATGGTCTAATAGTATTCGAGGTTCCGCGGTCATGGAGGCCGCGGGGTTCGGTCGAGGAGGCCCTCGCGGGAGATTTCAACGGGTTCCGGGTTGATCTGTCCGGCATAAGCATCCTCGAATATCAGAAAGGATGGTGAGCTCCATGAAGTATGTCAGGATGGTCTCCGTCATCGCGGTCCTGGTGCTGTGCGCGGTCATGGTCCCCGCCTGTTCCTGGGCGGCGGTGGAGGTAAGGATGTCCTACAACGGCCCGGCCGACGAGGAGAACAACGCTGTGCACCTTTTCGCGGCGAACTTCAAGAGGCTGGTCGAGGAGGGGACGAAGGGCGAGGTGATTATCGGACTCTTCCCCGACAGTCAGCTCGGGAACGAGGAGGAGCGGATGGAGCTCCTGGTTAAGCAGGGTATGAACCTGCCGGTCGTGAATGTCGCCTCCTTCGCCGGGGTGGCGCCGGTGTTCCCGGAGATATACGCCACGGCCATCCCCTTCATGTTCGACAGCTTCGAGGCGGCGCACTTTTTCTTCGACGAGAGCCGCTTCTGGAACAGGGCCAAGGAGGAGTTCCACGCACGCACCGGAGCCTACCTGCTCGAGGCGGTGGAGGAGGGCGGCTTCCTCGCCTTCTCGAACAACGTCAGGGAGATACGCAGCGCCAAGGACTTCGATGGACTGAAGTTCCGCGGGATGGACGAGGGCCAGGTGATCCTGTACAAGTCGTTCGGCGCGAGCGGCACCCCCGTGCCGTGGACCGAGCTCTACCTGGCGCTCAAGACCGGGGTGGTGGACGGTCAGATGAACCCCGCGATGTATATCAAGATGGGCAGCCTGCAGGAGGTCCAGAAGTACCTGACTCTGGCCAATATCCAGTACTCCGACCAGTTCCTGGTGATAAACGGCGACTTCATGGACTCCCTGTCGGAGGAGAACAGGAAGGTGGTCCTGGAGGCGGCCAAAAAGGCGAACGGGATCAACCGCAACGCAATGGCCGAGCAGGACAAGAAAGATATTGACTTCCTGGTGGAGAAGGGCATGGTCGCCTACTCCCCAAACGACGAGGAGATGGAGACGTTCCGCAGCGCGGGACAGCCTGCCTACGTCGAGTGGTTGAAGGAGAGGGCGGGGCAGGACTGGCTGGACCTCGCGCTTGAGTGCGCCAGGAACGCCAACGAGAAGACAAGGAAGTAGCAGGCGACGATGTTGACGACCATGCCATCCGGTTTGAATACCGGCGAGGGCGGTGCCGTCTTGGATCTCTGGATCCGCAGGCTCGAGCGGATAAGCGCCTGGGGAGCGTGCATACTGCTTTTAATCAACGTGGGGGACATCATCCTTGGCGTATTCTGCCGCTATGTGCTCAAGAGCTCGTTGATCTGGACCGAGGAGGTCGCCCGCTTCTCGCTGGTGTGGATGGTCATGGTCGGCGCGCTGGGTGCGGCGGTGAGAGGCGACCACATGGCGATCGACTTCGTCGTCCCGCGCCTTCCCGCCGCCATGCGCCGCCTGGTCGAGTGGGGGAGGTTCCTCCTGGCCCTGCTGATCCTGTCGCTCATGATATATGTAGGTACGATCAACGCCATGCAGATGCGGGGCATGAGGACCATCGCCCTCAACATACCAAAGACAATTCCGTTGCTCTCCGTCCCGGTGGGGTTCCTCCTGCTGCTGGCGGGGACGATACTGACCTGGTTCAACCGGGGGGAGGAGTAGACCCGTGGGCTTGTCAATGCTGATAGTATTCCTGGCGCTCATGGTCCTCGGGACTCCGCTGTATCTGTCCCTCCTGTCGACTTCGCTGCTCGGGGTGGTCATGCTCGGCGACCTCTCCCTGCTGAGGGTGATGAGCCAGCAGTTCTTCGGGGGCATGGATGTTTTCTCCCTGATGGCCATCCCGTTTTTCATCCTGGCCGGCATCCTGATGAACAGGGGGGGACTGACGGACAGGCTGCTCGACTTCAGCCGCCTGCTGGTGGGATCGGTCAGGGGCGGGCTCGGCTATGTCAACGTGGTCGGAAGCATCATCCTGGCCGGGGTGAACGGCTCCGCCGCGGCCGACGCATCCGCGCTCGGCTCAATCCTCATACCCGCCATGATAAAGGACGGCTTCTCCCCCGCCTACTCCGCCGGCATCACCGCAGGCAGCTCCCTGATAGGCCCGATAATACCCCCCAGCATCTTCATGATCATCTACGCTTCCATGACCAACACGTCCATCGGGGGTCTGTTCGCCGCCGGAATCCTGCCCGGCCTGCTGCTGGGCGCGGCGTTCATGGTGATGAACTACGTCTACTCCCATCGCTACCATGTCCCGGTGGCCGACTTCGGGGAGATACGCAAGAGGAAGAGGGAGATACTCTCCAGGTCGGTAGTAGCCCTGCTGGCCCCGCTGATCATCATCGGGGGTATAGTGAGCGGCGTCGTGACCCCGACCGAGTCCGGCGCGCTGGCGGTGGCCTACTGCTTCGTAGCCGGGGTCCTGTACACCAGGCAGTTGACGCTCAGAGTGATCGGCGAGTCGCTGTACGAGGCCGCCAGGCTGACGAGTTCCATATTCCTGATAATGGGCGCCGCGATGGTGATAGGCTGGCTCCTGAAGTGGGAGAGGGTTCCGCAGCGCTTTGCCTCGTTCATACTGGAGTCCGGCTTCCATGAGAGCCCGTGGGTGCTTATGATGGTGCTAAGCGCGATCATCTTCCCGGTCGGGATGTTCATGGAGGAGGTCTCCACCCTCGCCCTGCTGACGCCGATCTTCACCCCCATAGCGCTCAAGGCCGGGATCGATCCGATCCATTTTGGTGTTGTGATGACTCTTAACGTCACCATCGCCCTTATAACCCCGCCCATGGGCGCATGCAACTACATCGTGGCGGCCGTGGGAAAGGTGAAGCTGTCCGACGTGTTCATACACATCTGGCCCTTCATCGGCGTCGCGATGGCGGTCCTGGTCGCGGTCATTTCGTTCCCGGCGCTGACCACGTTTATCCCGCGGCTGCTGAACCTCTAGCGCGGATCATGAAAGGAGATCCAGGATGAACCACCCGTTCATGGACATACCGATACCGACTCCTCCCCCCTTCTCGTGGGATGCCGTCAGGGCAGTGCCCATCGAGGAGAGCGGCGAGGAGACCGTCCCAGCCAGCCTAGTGCCGGAGAAGATACTGGTGCGCCCGCAGTACTACCACCAGATGCTCGAGAGATCGGTGCCGGAGTGCTACGTGAGGCGCTCCGTCCTGGCACGCCTGCTGGAGGCGGCCGACATGCTGCCCAAGGGGTGCCGCCTGGTGCTGCTGGACTCCTGGCGGCCGCGCAGCATCCAGACCACCCTGTTCCAGAAGTTCCGCTCCGAGCTGAGGGAGAAGATGCCGCTGCTGAGCGATGCTGAGATCACCACCCTTGCGTCCCAGTACGTGGCGCCCCCCTCGCTGCATCCTCAGCACCCGTCGCCTCACGTGACCGGTGGCGCGGTCGACCTCACGATAGTCGACGGCACCGGGATCTGCCTGCCGATGGGCTCGGAGTTCGACGAGACATCGGATAGGTCGTCCACGGTGTGGTTCGAGATGAGGCTGGCGGCAGGCGAGGCCCTGTCGCCCGATGAGACCGAGGCCATGTACAACAGGAGGCTACTGTTCTACGTTATGCAGAAGGCCGGCTTTTGCAACTACCCCGACGAGTGGTGGCACTTCGACTACGGCGACCAGATATGGGCCCTGCTCAGCGGCAAAAGGTGCGCGATCTACGGAGTGACCGAGCCGTCCTTCAGGTGGCGCCAGTACTAGGTTAGACGAACAGGGTGGTCAGCGCGACGACTATCAGCAGGGCCGGCAGCATGTTGACCACCCTTACGCTCTTTATCTCAAGGATCCCCAGCCCTATCCCAAGCATCATGAGCCCGCCCACCGCGCTTACCTCGTTTATCACCTGCGGGCTCATGATTCGCCGCGCTGCCTCCGCCAGCAGGGTCAGCCCGCCCTGGTAGAGCAGGACCGGCACGGCCGAGAAGACCACGCCGATGCCGAGCGACGCCCCCATCGCCGCCGACGCCATCAGGTCCATAAGAGACTTCGTGATGAACAGCCGCGGATAGTTGCCCGTTCCCTCCTCGATGGCCCCCAGAATGGCCATGGATCCCACGCAGAACAGGAGAGAGGCCGCCACGAAGCCCTCGGTGAACCGTTCGTTGTCCGAGTGTATCCTGCTCTTGGTCCAGTCGGCGACGCTGTTCAGACGCCTGTCGAGATCCATCAGCTCTCCCAGGAGGGAGCCGATCACTATGCTGAACACCATGATCAGGACGCTTTGGGTCATGAACGCCATCTGCATCCCGAGCACCAGCGTGAAGAGTCCCAGTCCTTGGAACGTGATCGCGATGTACCTCTCGGAGAGACGAGACCGGAAGGCGACCCCGGCCAGCCCTCCAAGGAAGATCGCTCCGGCGTTGAGTACGCTGCCCGAGACGGGGACGTGCTGAAAAAAGAGATCCATTAAAAATCACCTCCTGGATGGTATGGCCGGCATCGAAAAACAATCCCGGGGGCCCCTTGGCCGGAGGCCGCCCGGAACGAGAACGACATGTCGGGAGCAGATCTCTCAGTCCCGCTCCTCCCGGAAGAACGGAAGCCCCAGGGCCGCCGGGGCCCCGAAGATAATGCCCTTTCCCTTCCTTATCGAGATGAAGAGCAGCACCGCTATGGTCATCAGGTAGGGAAGCATCATAAGGATCGGGGCCGGTATGGTGGTCCCCGCGGCCTGGAGCCTAAGCTGGAAGGCCTCCACGCCGCCGAACAGGTACGCCCCGAAGGCCGCACGCGCCGGATGCCAGATCGCGAAGATGACCAGCGCGACGGCGATCCAGCCTCGCCCGGCGGTCATGTGCTCGGCCCACATCTTGGTGTACGCTACGGACATGTGAGCCCCTCCCACCGCGACAATGCCGGCCCCTACCATGGTGTAGAAGTAGCGGGTCTTGGCCACCGAGATGCCCATCGCGTCCGCCGCCCTGGGGTTGTCTCCCGTGGCGCGCAGGTAGAGCCCCTGCCTGGTTGATGTGAAGAACCAGCACAGGAAGATGACGAGGCCGTAAGAGCAGTATATGAGCGCGTCATGCCTGAAGAAGGCCGGCCCGATCACCGGGATGTCCGACAGCAGCGGGACCGGGAATCTGTGCAGCCCCTCGATCGTGACTCCCACGTAGTCCCGCCCCAGGATGGAGGAGGCCCCCGTGCCGAACATGGTCATGGCAAGCCCGCTGACCACCTGGTTGCCCTTGAGGGTGACGCAGATGAAGGAGTGCACCAGCCCGAGGATCATCCCGACGCAGAAGGCTCCGGCCACCCCCAGCCACGGGTTGCCGGTCGAGTATGAGACGGCGAACCCGGCGTATGCGCCTAGCAGCATTATCCCCTCGAGTCCAAGGTTCAGTATGCCGCTCTTCTCAGTGACGATCTCGCCGAGCGTGGCGTACAGGATCGGTGTCCCGCTGCGCACCGCCGCGGTAAGGATCGGTACCAGGATCTCCACGTTATTCCCCCTCCTTCAGGGCTTCCGGGCTCGCCCGGTGTCCGCCCCCTGTGACGATCCTTATGCGGAATTTCCTGAAGAACTCCCCCCCGAGGACGAAGAAGAGTATCAGTCCCTGCAGGACGAGCATGCTCGACACGGGCAGCCGCATGACGATCTGCAGGGTCTCGCTGCCCACCAGCAAGACACCCAGCAGGAACGACACGAGGATGATCCCCACCGGGTGCAATCGCGCCAGCCAGGCGACGATTATCGCGGTGTAGCCGTACCCGCCGGAGAAACCGGCCTGCAGGCGCCCCTGCAGCCCGGAGAGCTCGCACATCCCAGCCACTCCTGCGATTGCGCCGGATATGAACATCACCAGCACCACGTTCTTCACGTAGCTCATGCCCGCGAAGCCCGCGGCCTTTGGGTTCTCGCCCATGACCCTGATCTCGTACCCCCACCTGGTGAAGCGCAGGACCACCCAGAAGACCAGGGGGAGCAGCAGGGCGAGTATCAGGCCCGCGTGTACCCTGGTGCCGCAGTAGCAGGTCAGCCGCGCCGTGTCCGGGAAGAGAGGCGTCATCGGGAAGCCGAGGCTTGTCGGGTCGCGCCAGGGCCCGTAGATGAAGTAGTTGAAGAAGTTGATCGCCACGTAGTTGAGCATCAGGGTGGTGATTATCTCGTTGACGTTCCACTTCGCCCGAAAAAAGCCCGCTATGGCCGCCCAAAGCCCCCCGGCGATTCCGGAGAGCACGAACATGATGGCGAACATGACCAGTCGGTTGTCCACGAAGCAGTAGCGGACTGCTGCTGCTGCTGCGATCGCCCCCATGAATATCTGCCCCTCGCACCCTATGTTCCAGATCAGCATGGTGAATGCCAGCATGACGGCTATCGCGACCATGGTCAATGGTATGGCCTTTACTATCGTCTCGCTTATCCCGTAGGCGTCCCCCAACGATGCCCTGATGATCGTGGAGTATGCCTTGGCTGGAGACACGCCCATGAAGTGCAGGAAGACGGCGCCCACCGCGAGGGCGGAGACCAGCGAGAGGACTGGTATCATCAGACCGAGGAGCCTCGACGTCTCGAGGCGGGGCTCGACCTTCAGGGAGAGTCTCATGCGGACCTCCCCTCCTTCCCCGTGGAGGGGAATGCCTCCTCTATTCGCGTCCCGGCCATCATGAGCCCTATGGCCTCTATCGGCGCGTCCGCCGGGTTCTCAATCAGTCCCATGACCTCCCCTTTGAACATGACGGCCAGCCGGTCGCTCATCGCGAGCAGCTCGTCCAGGTCCTCCGACACCAGCAGCACCGCTCCTCCGACGTCCCGTGCGGCCAGGAGCTGCTCTCTCACGAACTTCGTCGCGGCCACGTCCAGTCCCCATGTGGGATGGGCGGCTATTATCGCCTTCGGAGAGTCGCTGAGCTCCCTGCCCAGCATTAGCTTCTGAAGGTTGCCCCCGGAAAGATTCCTCACCGGAGTGCCTATGGAGGGCGTGCTCACGCTGTATCGCGAGACCAGGTCGCGCGCGAAGGAGAAGACCTCTCTCCATACTATGAAGCCCCTCTTCGATACCGGCTTGTTCCAGTACCTCTTCAGTATGGAGTTCTCGCTTATGTTCATGTTCGGGACGAGCCCCGTCCCCTTCCTGTCCGCCGGGATGTAGTGCACCCCTCCGTCGATGATCTTCTTCGGGAGGGAGTTGGTCAGGTCGGCGCCGTTGATGAGTATGCGGCCGGACTCGACCCTTCTAAGTCCCGCTATCGCCTCGCACAGCTCCGACTGGCCGTTGCCGGCCACTCCGGCTATCCCCATTATCTCGCCCTCCCTCACCGTGAGCGTCAGGCCCGTTATGGCGGGGAAGCCCCTGTCGTTCAGGGCCCGGACTGATTCGCACTCGATGATCGGCCTTCCGGGCGAGCTGCTTTTTTTCTCGATCTTGAAGACCATCTTCTGCCCGACCATCATCTCGGCGAGCTTCTCCTTGGTGGTGCATGCCGTGTCGACGGTCCCGACGCGGCGCCCCTTGCGCAGGATGGTGACGCGGTTGGACAGCCCCATGACCTCGTCCATCTTGTGGGAGATGAAGACCACCCCATGCCCTTCGGAGGTCATCTGGCGAACCGTCTCGAACAGGCGCTCCGCCTCCTGCGGGGTGAGCACCGCCGTAGGCTCGTCGAGTACGAGGATGTCCGCCCTCCTGTACAGCATCTGCAGTATCGCCACCCGCTGCTGCTCGCCGATGGACAGCTGCCAGATCCTGGCGTCCGGGTCCACCGCCAGTCCGTACCGTTGCGACAGCTCGTCTATCCTGTCGTGGATGGCGCGTTTCGGAAGTACCGAGGGCAGCCCGTCCACGCCGAGGATCATGTTCTCCCAAACGGTCTGGCTAGGTATCAGCATGAAGTGCTGGTGGACCATGCCGATCCCGGCGGTGATCGCATCGCGCGGAGAAGAGAAGGACACCTCCCTCCCGTCGACGGTCAGTGTCCCGCTGTCCGGCCGGTACAGGCCGTAGAGCACGCTCATCAGGGTGGACTTGCCCGCCCCGTTCTCCCCGAGAAGGGCGTGCACCTCCCCGGCGCGCACGTCGAAATCAACCTCTTGGTTTGCGGTCACTCCCGCGAAGCGCTTGGTGATCTTTTCCATGCGGACGAGCAGTCGCGAAGGATCCGGAGTCCCCATCTCTCTTCCCCCTGTGCTGAATTTTACCCTACAAAAAAGGGGCGCGGAGACCGCACCCCTTTCCCCTTCCGATCGAAGCTAAAGGTTATTGGGGCAGTTCGCCCTTGACTCCCTCCACGAACCAGTTCATGGAGAGCATCTCGGCGTCTGTCATAGCGGAACCCTCGGGCACTCTGACCTCGCCGCTCTGATCCTTCACCGGGCCGTAGAAGACGTCCCACTCACCGGAGATTATCCTGGCCTTCTCCTCCTCGACAAGCTCCTTGACCGAATCCGGGACGTCCTTGCCGTAGGGGGCGAGTCCGACCATCCCCTCCTTCAGGCCGTACCAGATGTGCTTCGGTGCCCAGGTCCCGTCGATTACCTGCCCGATCGTCTCCTTGTATACCATACCCCAGTCCCAGATCGGGGCGGTGAGGTGCTTGGTGGGAGCGTAGGCGCTCATGTCGTTATTATACCCCACAACGTAAACTCCCGCCTCCTCCGCGGCCTGCGGAGTGGCGCCCGTGTCGGCGTGCATCGCGAGGACGTCAGCGCCCGAGTCGATCAGTGCCTTGGCCGCCTCCTTCTCCTTTGCCGGGTCAAGCCAGGAGAAGATCCATATCACCTGCACCTCGGCATCGGGGTTGGCCCTGAGAACTCCGCGGGTGAAGGCGTTGATGCCCCTGATGACCTCCGGGATCGGGTGCGCGCCGACGTAGCCGATCTTGTTGTTCTTGGTCATCTTGCCGGCTACGAGGCCGGAGAGGTAGCGCGCCTGGTACATTCTTCCGAAGTATGTGCCCATGTTGGGGGCGTCCTTGTAGCCGGAGCAGTGCATGAAGATGACGTCGGGGTACTTGTTGGCCACTTCGAGGATGAAGTCCATGTAGCCGAAGGTTGTGCCGAAGATGACCTTCGAGCCGTTGCGGATCATGGTCTCGAAGACCCTGGCCGCGTCGTGGCTCTCGGGGATCGACTCCACGAATACGGACTTCACGCCGGGGTACTTCTCCTCCATCTCGAGGCGTCCCTTTTCATGCATGAAAGTCCACCCGCCATCGCCTATCGGACCGATGTAGACGAAACCGGGGTTGATCTCCTCAGCGGGAATGGGGGGGAACGCAGCGTACGCCGCACCGCACATGGTGAAACCGAGAACCAATACCAGGAGCCAGCCGAGCCTTCTCATTGAATCTACCTCCCTGATTGTGGATTTGAGGGACTCCTCCCTCCCGAACTATTATACAGCACGAGCCGTAAAAGAGTAGTAGAGAGCCGCTCGCGTTTCGATAATTGAACGCCAGGTCAAGGTTCAGCCCGCCTTAACGAGAATAATGGGCGCTTTCGCATACCGGCCGCCCGTGCTAGAATACCGGGGAGCAGAAGGGACAGCATTTCAAAGGAGGGTTCGACTTGTCCGCCGACAGGTATGTCAAAACGTATTCCGTCTCTTGGGAACAGGTGCACAGGGACTGCAAGGCACTGGCCTGGCGTCTTGTGGGCATGCAGAAGTGGGAGCGCATAATCGGAATAGCCCGGGGAGGGCTGATACCTGCGGCGATCGTCGCCAGGGAGCTTGACGTCAGGCTGGTTGACACGGTCTGCGTGTCCAGCTACACACTTCGAACCCAGGGGGAGTTCTCTATCCTCAAGGAGATCCATGGTGACGGAGAGGGGTGGCTGATAATCGACGACCTGGTCGACACCGGAAAGACCGCCCAGGTCGTCAGGCGGATGCTGCCCAAGGCCCACTTCGCGGCGGTCTACGCCAAGCCCGAGGGCAGGGCGTTCGTCGATACCTTCATCACCGAGGTCAGCCAGGACACCTGGATTCTGTTCCCGTGGGACACCGAGACTTCGTACGCCAAACCGATAGTGGAGCAGCAGTAACCGAAAGGCGGGATTGATTCTTGGCTTACCTCAAGTACACGAGCCTTCTGATCTTCTGGGGCTGGATACTGTCAGTAGCCTATATCCGGTATATCCTCCCCTTCATCGAGTCCGCCCTGGACGCGATTGACACTATCGAACAGAGCGGAGGGGCCTTTCGAAGGTGCATTGCCTTCGTGACGAAGGTCCTCATGGCCGGCGCTCAGATGTACGTGCTGGGCACATGGTCGGCCTACTGCGTCATCAGGACGATGATATTCCTGGCCCCGCCGGAGGCGAGCGGGTGGCTGTTCTACCCGACCGCCTTCGTGGTCTGCGAGGGGTTCCTCGGCGCCGTGGCGAAGAAGGAGAAGTTCAGAGGGCTGCTCTCGGTGATACACTCGGCGATGGCCATGGGGCTGTTCGTCATATTCGCGATGAACCCGTACTTCATGAGGTCGGTCTACCCCTGGCTGTTCTCGATCATGAAGTTCTCCCTCCCGCACTGACGCCGTCTAGTTCACGGCCTCGGGGTCGCCCTCGGGGGGCACTATGCAGATGAACTCGAACGCCGAGTCCCCGGTGTTCTCGAACGAGTGCTCGACATCCGGCGGGACGAAGGCCCAGCACCCGCCTTCGAGCTGATGGACTGTGCCGTCTATCATAGCCTTGCATCTGCCTGACAGGATGAACATGTAGTGGGGCCAGGGGTGGCTGTGGAAGGGGGTCGTGATGCCCCAGTCCACCCTGAAGTGACGCGCCACGTAGTCGCCCCAGTGATTTCCGGGCGAGAACACCACCCTCTTCTCGATGCCGGGCGCGTGGGCCGCGCCCAGCGGCAGGTCCGCCAGCCTTCCGGCCAGTATTGTTCCCTTCGACATAACTCGTATCGCGCTCCTTTCAACTTTGTAATATCCGTAGCGATGGTAGCACCGGGCGGCCCCCAAGTCCAGCCGGCTATCGAGCGGTTTGGCGGAGCGGGGCTTGTAATGACGGCGCGAGGGTCTATAATGCCTTCCCAAAGGATGATGCGTCCGAAGGGGCGCGAAAACAAACCCGAAGGGAGAATGAGAAATGAGGAAATATGGAAGTATGGTGGCGCTGGCGGTCCTTGTGCTTGCCCTGGCCTGCGGAGCGAGCGCGGCGGCGACAGACATCAAGCTCGCCCACGTCGTGAACGAGAACGACGCCTTTCACGTGTGCGCCCTGAAGTTCAAGGAGGTCGTCGAGGCGGAGAGCGGAGGGGAGCTGACCGTATCGATCTACCCGAACGCGCAGCTCGGTGACGAGCGCAACCTGCTGGAGAGCATGCGGATGGGCGTGGTCGACTCGGCCATAATAACAGGCGGCCCGATCATGAACTTCATGCCCAAGTTCGGCGTGTTCGACCTGCCGTTTCTCTTCTCTACCCCCGAGCAGGCCTACAGGGTGCTGGACGGCGAGATCGGGAAGAAGATGCTGGAGGAGATGGGGCAGCACGGCTGGAAGGGGCTGGCCTACGGGGAGCGCGGCTTCCGCAACCTGACCAACAGCAAGCACCCGGTGTCCACGCCGGAGGACATGAAGGGGCTGAAGATCCGCCTGATGCAGAACCCGGTCTACGTCGACTCCTTCAGGGCGCTGGGCGCGAACGCTGTCCCCATGGCCTGGACCGAGGCCCTGACGGCCCTCCAGCAGGGGGCCATAGACGGCCAGGAGAACCCGCTGAACGTCATAGTCTCCTTCAACCTGTTCGAGTCTCAGAAGTACCTGGCTATCACCAGGCATGCCTACGCCCCCAACGTCATCATGATGAGCATGAAGACCTGGGAGAAGCTCTCCCCAGAACTTCAGTCGATAGTCCAGGACGCGGCCGTCAAGGCGGCCGAGACCAACAGGGCCTACGACAACGAGAAGGAGGCGGAGTGGCTTCAGTTCCTCAAGGACAAGGGGATGGAGGTCACCACGCCCGACACCGCGGCCCTCCGCGAGGCGGTGAAGCCCGTCTACGAGAAGTACGAGGAGGAGTTCGGCAAGGAGCTCGTCGAGGCGATACTTGCCGAATGACGGGGAGCGCCGGATGAACCCAGGGGAGAACAGCGCAGGGGGCGGCGGCAGGTCGCCCCTTGCGCGCCTGAGCAACTCTGTAAACAGGGTCAGCGAGGTTCTGCTCTTCATCATGATGATGGTGATGATAGCGGTGACATCGCTTCAGATAGTCTGCAGGGTCTTCTTCGAGGCCCTGATATGGTCCGAGGAGCTGACGACCTACCTGCTTGTCGCCTCCTCGCTGCTTGGCGCGGCGGTGGCCTTCAAGCGCGGCTCCCACATCGCCGTGACCTTCCTGGTGGACAGGCTGCCGCCCGGCTTGAGGAGGGCGGCGCACATTTTCGTGCAGCTTGTGGGGGTCGTATTCTTCTCCGTAGTGGCCTTCTACGGCGCCGTGCTGATGAGGTCCGAGGCGATGCAGACGACTCCCGCGATGGGGATATCCATGACGTGGATATACTTTGTCTACCCGGTGGCGGGCTGCGTTGTGCTGCTTCACCTGGCCGCCGGGTTCGCGGCCGGGAATGGGAGGGGATAGCATGGGACTCGTGCTGACCGGTGGTTTCATACTGTTCATGCTCCTCGGTGTCCCGGTGGGACTCGCGATAGGCGCGTCGGGGCTGCTCGTGGTCTTCCTGAGCGGCTTCCCGCTCGAGATGATCCCGCAGACGATGTTCTCCGGGAACGAGTCCTTCGCCCTGGTGGCCGTGCCGTTCTTCGTCCTGGCCGGCGACCTTCTCGCCAAGGGCGGAATCTCCGAGAGAATAATAGCCTTCGCGGAGGCGACCCTCGGGCGATTCAGGGGCGGCCTGTCGATAGTCTCCACGGTCGCGTCGATGTTCATCGCCGCCATCTCGGGGTCGGGAGCCGCGACCACGGCAGCGGTTGGCTCCGCGCTCCTGCCCCAGCTCAGGCAGAAGGGGTACGACGTGGACTTCTCCGCCGCGCTCATAGCCTCCTCCGGCACCATAGGGGTGGTGATCCCGCCGAGCGTGCCGATGGTCCTGTACGCGGTGATAGCCGGGGTGTCGGTGGCAAAGCTGTTCATGGCCGGCTTCGTGCCCGGATTCCTGATGGGCGCCGGACTCATCGCATACTCGATCTACGTCGCGCGCAAGAGGGGGTACCCTGCCAGCGCCGCCACCACAGGGGGCGAGAAGCTGAGGCTATTCCTGGATGCCACCTGGGGCCTTATAACTCCGGTGATAATTCTCGGAGGGATCTTCTCCGGCTACTTCACGCCCTCGGAGGCCGCCGCGGTCGCAGTTGTATATTCAATGCTTCTTGCGTTCTTCGTCTACCGGTCCATGACGTTCAGACAGTTCTACGACCTCGTGGTGGGGGCCGGGGTCACTTCGGCCCTGATAATGTTCATCATCTCGACGGCCAAGCTGTTCGGGTGGGGGCTCGCCTTCTACCGGATACCGGAGGCGGTGGCGCGCTTCCTGCTCGGTTTCGCGGGCGGCAGCCCCTTCATGATATACCTCATGATCACGGTGATAGTCCTGCTGGCAGGGATGTTCATGGAGACGGCGTCGGCACTGATCGTCCTGACGCCGGTGCTGCTGCCGACGGTCGTGCAGACGGGCGGCAACCTGCTTCACTTCGGGGTGGTCCTGGTGGTGGGGCTCGCGATAGGAATGGCCACGCCTCCGGTGGCGATCAACATCTACGTTGCCGGGGCGATCTCGGGCCTCTCCATGGAGCAGATATGCAGGCCGATCATCCCGATGGTCCTGGTGCTGATAGGAGTTCTTCTGCTGGCAACGTATTTCCCGTCGATCATACTGCTGCTTCCCTCTCTCGTCTGGGGAGCCGGCGGGGTTTAGCAATTCGGGTGCATACCCGCAGACAGGAGGTTGCGAGGAATTTGAAAAGCGACAGTGCGAAAAGAGGAGCGGAGAGGGCGCCTCATCGCTCGCTGCTGAAGGCGTCGGGATACACCGACTGGGAGATCGACCGCCCCTGGATAGGGGTGGCGAACTCATACAATGCAATCATTCCCGGGCACATACACCTGAACAGGATAACCCAGGCCGTCAAGTCCGCGGTCTACGCCTTCGGCGGCCTCCCGCTCGAGTTTCCGGTCATAGGGGTGTGCGACGGGATAGCCATGAACCACGAGGGCATGAAGTATTCCCTGCCCAGCCGCGAGCTGATCATGGACTCGATAGAGCTCATGGCCAGGGCTCACGCGCTCGACGCGCTGGTCCTGGTCACCAACTGCGACAAGATCATCCCGGGAATGGCGATGGCCGCGCTGTCGCTCAACATTCCGACGGTGATGATAAGCGGCGGGCCGATGCTGGCCGGGGTGTGCGACGGGAAGGAGGTGGACCTCAGCGATATCTTCGAGGCGGTCGGCAGGAGGGCGGCGGGGTCCATGTCCGACGAGGAGCTTCGCGAGATAGAGGATCTGACGTGCCCGACCTGCGGCTCCTGCGCGGGGATGTTCACAGCCAACACGATGAACTGCATGATGGAGGCGCTGGGACTGGCCCTGCCCGGCAACGGGACGATCCCGGCGGTCTACTCCGCGCGCGACCGGCTGGCCAAGGAGGCGGGGCGAGCCGTAATGGCTCTCTTCGAGAGGAACATCCGTCCAAGAGACATAATGACACAGGCGGCGTTCGACAACGCGGTGGCGGTGGACATGGCGCTCGGCGGCTCGACGAACACGGCGCTGCACCTTCCCGCCCTGGCTCGCACCGCGGGCCTCTCCCTCACGCTGGACCGCTTCGACGATATCGGGGCCAGCACGCCGCACCTTTGCAGCATGAGCCCCGGCGGCTCGCACCACATCCAGGACCTGTTCGCGGCCGGCGGAGTCCAGGCGGTGATGTCGAGGCTCGCGGAGGGAGGGCTGATCGACGCTAGCCCGGTCACCGCGACCGGCAGGACCGTAGCCGAGAACCTGGAGGGAGTCCGTGTGAAGGACGACGCGGTGATAAGGCCCCTGGGCGACCCCTATCACGCGCAGGGAGGGCTGGCCGTCCTGAAGGGGAACCTCGCGCCCGAGGGGAGCGTCGTAAAGCAGTCCGCGGTCGACCCCTCCATGCTCAGGCACTCCGGACCTGCGAGAGTGTTCGACGGCGAGGAGGCCGTCACCGAGGCGATTCTGGGCGGCAGGATAAGGCACGGAGATGTCGTCGTGATCCGCTACGAGGGCCCCAAGGGCGGCCCGGGTATGCGCGAGATGCTGACTCCGACGTCCGCCCTGGCCGGGATGGGCATGGACAAGACGGTCGCCCTGATCACCGACGGACGTTTTTCCGGGGCGTCGCGAGGGGCCTCGATAGGCCACGTCTCCCCCGAGGCCGCGGCCGGCGGGGCGATCGGCCTGGTGGAGGAGGGCGACACGATAGAGATCGACATCCCGGGGAGGAGTCTGCAACTGGCGGTCCCCGAAGCCGAGCTGGAGCGCCGCAGGAAGGGGTGGCGCCCTGCGGAGTACCCGGTTCAGAGCGGTTTCCTCGGCAGATATCGCTCGTTCGTCACTTCCGGGGCCGAGGGAGCGGTTTTCAAGGAGGGCTAGACGCGAGGGAGGGGCCTCTGTCGAGGGCCCCTCCCCGTCGTAATGCAGGTTTGTCCGCGACCGTCGCCTACGCGTTTTTACCCGCCAGCTCCCCGAGCAAAGCCTTGCAGAAGACGGGGAGGTCGGCCGGGGAGCGGCTGGTGACGATCCTGCGGGACACCACCACCGCCTCGTCCGTCCACTCGGCGCCCGCCAGCTCCATATCGTCCCTGATGCTGACGTAGGAGGTCGCGCGGACCCCGCCGAGGATACGCGCCGATACCAGGACGCTTCCCCCATGGCAGATCGCCGCCACCACGCCGCCGTTCTCATGGATTTTGCGAACGAGCTCCACTATGCCCCTGTCCGCCCTTAGCTTGTCGGGCCCCCACCCACCGGGCACGACGACCCCCGCGAAATCCGATGCGGACACCTCCCCGGGCGTCTTCTCCGCCCTGAACGGGCCGCCCATCTTCCCCGTATAGGTCCTCTTCGAGTCCGGACCTATGATGACGGGCGAGTATCCCTCCTCCACGAGCCTGTAGTACGGGTACCAGAACTCCAGGTCGTGAATGCCCTCCTCGACAAGAATCGCGATTTTTTTCGACATCCCTTGTCCCTCCCTGCAGATGAATTTTTTCGCGCTTTATACAGTCTATCATAAAAACGATTTACCATTCAAAGGCAGACACATCAGCCGCGTGCATCATATGGCCAGGGCAAACATGATACAATATCCGAAAGACGTTGTGGAGGTCGAAGGCGAGTATGGATGAACAGAGGACGGAAACAACCGGCAGGGTGGTCTCCCTTCCGCTGGTTGATGTAATCAAGAACAGCTATCTCGACTACGCCATGAGCGTCATAGTCGGGCGTGCGCTTCCCGATGTGCGCGACGGGCTGAAGCCCGTGCAGCGGAGGATCCTGTACGCGATGATGGAGCTCGGGCTGCGCCCCGGTACGGCGTATAAAAAGTCGGCCCGCGTCGTCGGAGAGACGATGGGCAAGTACCACCCCCACGGCGACTCCGCCATCTACGACACCATGGTTAGGATGGCGCAGGATTTCAGCATGCGCTACCCGCTGGTGGACGGACAGGGCAACTTCGGCTCGATAGACGGAGACCCCGCCGCCGCGATGCGCTACACGGAGGCCAAGCTGTGCGAGGCCGGAGAGCTCATGCTGGCGGATATCGACGAGGACACGGTGGACTGGGGGCCCAACTTCGACGAATCCCTCAAGGAGCCGCTGGCACTCCCGTCGATGGTCCCGAACCTGCTCGTCAACGGCAGCTCCGGCATCGCGGTCGGCATGGCCACCAACATTCCGCCTCACAACCTTCTGGAGGTGGCGGACGCCCTTGAGTACCTCATCGACTGCGAGGGAGAGCCGGAGTTTGGGGAGGTATACTCCAGGATGCCTGGCCCGGATTTCCCGACCGGGGGGATCATCCTGGGCCGCAACGGCATTGTAGACGCTTACCGCACCGGCCGCGGCAAGATAATCCTGCGGGGCAGGACCATGGTGGAGGAGAGGAAGAGGGGAAAGACCGCCGTGGTCATAACCGAGATCCCCTACATGGTGAACAAGTCCTCGCTGATAGAGACGATCGCCTCCTGCGTGCAGGAAAAACAGATAGACGGAATAGCGGATATAAGGGACGAGTCGGACCGCGACGGGCTGCGCATCGTACTGGACCTGCAGAGGGACGCCGACGCGGAGCTGGTCAGGCGCCAGCTTTTCAGGCGTACCCAGCTCCAGTCCACCTTCGGAGTTATAAACCTCGCGCTGGTGGACAACAGCCCGAGGGAGCTGCCCGTGATGGAGATGCTCTCCCTCTTCCTGGATCACAGGCGCGCCGTGGTGCGCAGGAGGACCCAGTTCCGCCTGGACAAGGCCCTGGCCCGCGCTCACATAGTCGAGGGGCTCGTCAAAGCGCTCGACATGATCGACCGAGTTATCGCCACCATACGAGCGGCCCGCACCGCTCAGGAGGCCAGGGAGGGGCTGTCCGGCCCGCTTGGCTTCTCCGAGGCCCAGGCGCAGGCGATCCTGGAGATGCGCCTGCAGCGCCTCACGGGCCTTGAGCGCGAGAAACTGGACCAGGAGTTCGCCGCGCTGCTCGCGGATATCGAGCGGTACAGGAGCATACTGGGCGACCACAGTATCCTGGACGGCGTTATCAGGGACGAGCTGGACGCGCTGAAGAGGAAGTTCGACAGCCCGCGCAGGACCGAGATAATCGACAGCTACGAGGAGGTATCGGTGGAGGACCTGATCCCCGAGGACGACATCGTGGTGATCCTGTCCAAGGACGGTTATCTGCGGCGCAAGAGCCTCGACGAGTATGTCCCCCAGGCCCGCGGAGGAAAGGGACGCAAGGGGGCGCCTCTGCAGGAGGAGGACGAGATCTCGGTGTTCGCCATTACCAACACTCACAAGGACGTCTACCTGTTCACGTCCGCCGGGCGAGTTCTGACCGTGCGCGGGCATATGATACCCGAATCGCGCTCCGGCAAGGGCAGGCTCGTGAACAAGCTGGTCCCCCTGGAGGATGGCGAGGCCGTGGTGTCGATGTACGGCAGAAGTCCCGAGGGAAAGAACTACCTCTTCTTCGCGACGCGGAAAGGCGTGGCCAAGCGCCTTCCCCTGTCGGAGATCACCCGCATCAACAGGGGAGGGAAGAGGGTGCTGACCCTGGACGATGGGGACGGGATTGCCCAGGTACGACTCACCTCCGGCGACGACGAGCTGCTGTTCATGACGGCCCTGGGGCAGGCCCTAAGGGTGAGCGAGGGAGCGTTCCGGTCGATGGGCAGGGCCGCGCGCGGAGTGCGAGGTATAAAGCTCGGCGAGGGCGACGAGGTGATAAGCTGCGAGGTGATCGACCCCCGGCGCCACGCGCTCGTGATAAGCGAAAAGGGGCTGGCCAAGCGCACAAACTTCATGGAGTTCTCCCTGCGCAATCGCGGCGGCCTCGGCGTGAGGGCCATGAGGCTGGGCGCCAGGACCGGAGCCCTCGTGGGAAGCTGGTCCGTGGCCGAGGACGACGAGATCATGGCCATCACCGCGCGCGGCAGGATAATAAGAGTCGCGGTCGCGGAAATACCTGTGCTGAGCAGGACGGCCATGGGATCGATAACCGTCCGGTTGGACGAGGGCGACAGCGTGGCCGATATCAGCGTGGTCAGCGGAGAGGGGGCGATGAGTTGAGGATGGCTCGTGAAGGAGTCCCCGCCCTGGCCTTCATTTCCTTCATGATCGCCGGTAGCCTGTATTTCGCTCCTCCCGTGGCCCTGTTCCTGGCCCCTCTGCTGCCGTTCGTGTTCTGGTATTTCAGGGATCCCGACAGGCAGCCTGACGGTGATGGTTGCCTGTCGCCAGTCGACGGGGTGGTGACAGGGGTGTACCCGTCCATAGGAAAGGCGATGCGGGTAAGCCTGGCTACGGCGCTGACGGATGCGCACGTCCTCCGTTCCCCCTGCGCAGGGAGGGTGGACCGGCTGGTGAGGTTCCCCAGAAAGCTGCCGATAGGTACGCCGTCCAACGCGGCTCGAAGATGGGAGAGGGTTATAGTCGAGTTGTCGACCGACGGCGGGCCGGTCTTGCTTGCACACACCGCGGGCTTTCCGGGAAGAAACGTTGTCTGCAGGATCGCCAGGGGGAGCGGGCTCGAGAGGGGGGACAGGTGTGGCATAATCCCCTCGCTCGCCAGGACCGAGATCTACCTTCCGCAGGGAACGGAGATACTGGTGGAAGAGGGGAAGAGGGTGTTTGCAGGGAAGACCGTGCTGGGATTCGCTGCCGCGGGCTCGGAGGTCAACCTATAAACCGCAGAAGCAGCAGGATGGCGATCAGGGCGACCATGGAGCCGAGGGCAAGGCCGTAGAGCCAGGCAGGGTCGCCTTCGGATGCTTGGACGACTGTAGCTGTAGAGGGGGCGTGTTCCTCCGCCTTTTCAGTTGGCTTCGTCGAATCCGCCAGGGTAAGTGCTTTTTTCGAGATTGCTTCCGTTCGGATGCGACTGTTGCCCTCCATCGTGACCACACCCTTGAACTCGTCAGACAGATGCACGAGCAACGTGAAACCCCCGTGCCTGTCCTGGTGAACCGACACCACCTCGCCCTTGACGATGCCGTCGAACGCGGGGTCGGCCCGCTGCAGCTTCTCTCTTACGGGGGCGTTCTCGTCCTCGGGCAGGCGCAGCAGGACCAGGTCGCCCTGGTTTAAAGATGCTACAGGCGTGCCCTTGACCGGGTCGATGACCGGAGCGCAGGGAACCAGGAAAGAAAGCTGTTCCGTCGAGCCAGGGTCGCCCGGCGCGGCGGCTCCAACCTCGCGGATGAAGGGCGCGAGGCTCTCCGTGTCGCAGCGCTCCACGTGCAAGTAGGCGGTGACGCGGTAGCCAAGCCTGGCCAGGATCTCCTTGCGCACCGACTCCTCAAGTGTCTTGATATAGCTGTCCTCCCTGTCCAGGACCTGTCTCGCCTCGCCGGGGGCAAGGACCTCGATCAACAGCTTTTCAAGCTCCTCCAGCTTGTTGGAGGGGATCGGAGGCTCCTTCTGCCCGCCATCCTCGAGGAGCTGCTCCGCATAGAGCAAGAAATTGGCGCTCTCGCTCCGTACGATAGCCCCGCGATCCGAATCCTCCCCGTTGGGCGACGGGACAGTTTTAAACGAAACCAGTCCCGCCGGGGACAGGATCTCGTAAAAGTAGACATCAAATCTCTCAGTCTTAGATTTTCTTACCGAAAGAATGCACTTTACTACGTTAAGTTGCGGAAGCGAATTCACTGATTTCCTTCCTTTCGTTCATGCTCAAATGTATTATAATGTCTTCAGGTCTTTTGTGAAAGCCCGCGCGTCTGGCGGCGATCCCCTTGCCGCCCGGAGAAAGGAGGCTGTTCAGTGCATATTCGTTCAAATAGCTCGCCTGCAAGCTTCGGAGATGGAGAGGTCCTGCTTCACTTCTTCGAGGAGGGAGCGAGCGACGACTCACCATTGGTGCTGTTGCTTCACGGCGTACACGGCAGCGCGACTCCCGCGGAGGGGAACAAGTACGGGTACCTGGCCCGGTCGCTGGCACGAAACGGCTGCCTGGCATGCGTAGTGGAGACCGGCAGGTTGCGGCGCGACAAGGCGACCTTCGGAGATGACAGGGTCGCGTGGGCGATGGCCGCGTTTCAAGGCAAGACGTTCGCCATGGAGGTGTACGACGCGTGCTCCGCGCTCGAGACCGCGGTGGCCGAATGGCCGGGGCGCCCTGTAGTCCTTTGGGGGTTCTCCCTGGGGGGCATAATCTCCGTCCTCCTGGCCGGAAAGGAGGTTTCCGGTTTCGTGCGCCAGACCGGCCTTCGCGCTCCCGTGATACCGGCTGTAAACGCCCTCGTCGTGTCGGGAAGCGGGGACCGGGTGCGCACCCAGGCGTCCGACGGGCTTAACCTTCCCATACTGGACACCCTCGGCAGCAGCGAAACGGTCCACATCGCTGCCTCCAAGGCTTCGCTGGAATTCGCCCTGTTCTTCTACGGCGGGTGCGACGAGACCTTCGACGAGGAATCATCCCGCCGGGTATTTCGCAGCCTGAGGCTGGATGAAGAGGACAAAGAGTTCATCATCCTCCCGGGGGTGGATCACTCCTTCCGCACACAGGACGGCGTGTTATCCCTGGAACCGCTGGACAGAATGCTTGCGATCACCATGGCCACCCTGGGGAGATACCGAACGACAGGAGGATGCTCGGCCCGGCCAGAAGAGTGATAAGACCTCCGGCCGCCAGGAATGGCACCAGCGGGACAGTGTCCTTGCGGCCGACCCTGCCGAAGGCCAATAGAATAATGATGATGCCGCCGCCCAGCATGAACCCTGTGTAGAGCGTCAGGAGGAGCATCTTCCACCCCAATATGGCCCCGGTCCCTGCCGCGATGGTGGCGTCTCCCCATCCCATGCCGCCCCTTGAGAGCAGTATGATGCATCCTATGACCAGCAGCCCGGCTACAGCGCCCACCGCCCCGTCCAGCAGGGCGCCCCCGCCGCCGCCGATTCGGAGGAGGGCGCCAGCGACTCCCATGGCAAGTGGAAAGACATCGAAGACGTAGCCGTCCTCGATGTCTGTCAGTGCGTTCAAGAACAGGCCGAAGGCCGCGGTCATCGAGAACAGAAGGGCGGTCGAAATCCCCCATCTCCAGGCCAGCAGGCCTCCCGCAGTAGCTCCCAGCACCTCGACCGCCAGGCTGCGAATGCCGATTTTAGCATGACACCGGCGGCACCTTCCGCGGAGCATCAGCCATGAGAACAGGGGCACAAGGTCACTCCACTCCAACACGGCTCCGCAGGTCTCGCAGGCGGAGCGCTCCGACCATCCCCACGGCCTGCCCGAGACGGTCCTCGAGGCGACGACGTTTATAAAAGAACCCAAAGAGGCGCCCAACAGCGCGAAGAATATTATGACAAACCCGGCCCCCATCTGTCACCAGCTCCTTGCAGATAATTCCAGCCCACGGAATGACGGCATGAAAAGACTATAGCACAACGCCCCCTGTGCAAGCGGAGCTCTTTTTGGTTCTCCGGCGCACGTGCCCGCACGTTGTTGTGTATTCGCGCCCCTGTTGTCTAAATCCCGAGAAAAGTTGTATAATGAAACCGGGCCGGGGATTCCAGTTTCTTGTCCTCATCAGAAAGGAGGAACAGCCATGTTCAAGAAGATTTTGGTCGCGGTGGATATGAGCAAGATGTCGGAGGAAGTCTTTTATTACGGGTGCTCGCTTGCATTTCGCCTGGGCGCCGAGGCGACGTTCCTGCACGTGCTCCCGCACCCGACGCTCTGGAGAGGGTACGAGCCCTGGCTGCCTCCGGAGATCGATGTGGAGGTCTCGGAGATAGCCCGAAAGAAGCTTGACTACTACTTCCGCAAGGCAAAGGAGAACCATCCCGAGCTTGAGAAGGCCAGTTTCGAGATGGTGGTCAAGGAAGGGAACCCCTCGGACGTGATCATAAACTACGCGAAGGAGAACGACGTGCACCTCATCGTCATCGGCTACAGGGGGCAGAGCACGCTTGAACGGCTCGTGGTCGGAAGCACCGCCACCAATGTTGGAAGGTACGCGCACTGCTCCGTCCTGATCTATCGCCCTGGGGAGCAGGTCATCTGAGGCCCCGTCGGATCGAAGATTGCGGCTCTCGAAGCGCCCCGCTGGTAGGGGCGCTTCATATATGAAAATACCGGCGGACAAACCCCTAAACCCGGCTTTCGTGAAAAGGCCGTGTCACGCCCCGGGTTGCGCTTGCACTGCCGCCAGCCGGTGAAAGGGCTCGCGCATACCCTTGGACTGACAGGTTCCATTCACTTTTTTCTCGTACCGTATATCTCCTGGCCGTATGTCCTGTGCTTTTTCTGCTCCTCCTGCGGCCGATCGCTCTCAGTGGCGCTCAGCGATTTTTTCAGCATCTGAGCCAGCATCTCTTTTTTCCTCTGCTCCTCGTCGAGGGCCCCCGCATTTCCCATTGTGTTGCGGTCCAGGTACCCAAGGTCGACAAGAGCCTGGACCCTGAGAATGTCGATCTCCATCTCCTCGGAAAGGGAGTCGACGCTGTACTCGGCTCCCTTCTGATCCCTTATGTACTCGCGCACTTTCGGATAGAGTTCGTCTATCTCCTGCATGCACTGCGGACAGTACTTGCCCCGCGCGCTGTCGTAAAGCCTTCCGCATATTTTGCATGGTTTCAAGGCCAAATCTACCTCCCCCTTTCAGGCGCCGAATTATGGAAAAACCGGTTGTCGCGGCTCGGACCGCGGCTTATTCATGGATTGGAATCGCCGAGCCTGTCTGTCGGGACGCCCCTGGAAGGATAATATACCATAACTCGGCGGGGTGAGGGAGTCCTCCCAGTCAAAGCTGTCTGGCCGAAGATGAGGCAGTATCGCCGGTTTTCTGTTAAAATATACGCAACAAGTTAATGTTGCTAATAAAAGCGTTGAAAGGGGAAGCACAGATGAGACCTACCGTAGTTGATCACATTGGCATAGCCGTAAAATCGATAGAAGATGCCCTCGTGTTCTGGGAGTCCTCCCTGGGCATCAAGTGCACCGGGGTTGAGGAGGTGGCGGAGCAGAGGGTGAAAACGGCATTCCTTCCGCTGGGAGACACCGAGGTGGAGCTGCTTGAGGCCACGTCCGACGATAGCCCTGTGGCCAAGTTCATCGAGAAGAAGGGAGAGGGGATCCACCACATCGCAATCCGCGTGGAGAACCTGGAGGAGGCCCTGAACGAGTTGAAGGCGAAGGGGATAAAACTGATAGACGAGACGCCGCGGTATGGTGCGGGTGGCGCGAGAATAGCGTTCGTGCACCCGAAGAGCACAGGCGGGGTTCTGATGGAGCTCAGTGAAAGATAGCTTTTCTGCCCTCGTAAAAAGGAGTTGAACGGAATTATGAACGCAGATCTTGCAACCGGCGCCTCTCGCGCCACGGAGGGACTGTCCGGTGTTGGCGGCGCCTTCACGATGTGCATTATCGCATTCAGCGTGGTATTTTTGGTGCTGGGCGGCCTGACAGGGGTCATATACGGGATCAAGCATATCGCGGACGGCATCGCGCGCGGAGCGAAGTAGGCGTGCCACCGTTGGACGCCGGGGGCGTCCGCGCCGGATCGAAGCCCGTATAAACAGACAGTCCAAGGAGGCTCGTTGTACATGAGCAAAAAGTATCGAATTACAGTCGATGGAACATCCTACACGGTGGAAGTTGAAGAGCTGGGCTCGGCCGCGCCGACGCCCGTCCCCGCGGCGGCTACTGTCGCGCCCGCGCCAACACCTGCCGCCGCAACTGCACCCGCTCCGGCGGCGCCAGCACCTGCACCCGCCCCTGTGGCGGCTCCCGCGCCCGTATCCGGAGGCGCTGTCGTCGAGGCCCCGATGCCAGGCAAGATACTCAAGGTAGCGGTCTCCGCGGGCAGCCCCGTCAAGAGCGGCGAGATAGTCATAGTGCTCGAGGCTATGAAGATGGAGAACGAGATATTCTCCCCCTCCGACGGAGTGGTGAAGGAGATACGCTGCCGCGAGGGCGACGCGGTCAACACCGGCGACATCATGATGGTCATCGCCTGAGCCGGCTTGGATGACTACGGGGGGGCCGGTTCGCCGGTCCCCTCTTTTATGTAGCGATACGGGGGGATGAAAATTGAGAGAGATCTCCGCCAGGATGGTGACCGAGGTTGTCGCGCGGCTCTTCGTCGAGGCCGCTTACAACCTCCCGGCCGACATGACGCGGGCCTTGGAGGACGCAGCCGCTACCGAGAGCAGCGCCCCGGCGGCCGCGGTGCTGAGGGACATCCTCGAGAACGCCAGGACGGCGTCCGGGGGGGTATACCCGCTGTGCCAGGACTGCGGCATGGCAGTAGTCTTCATCGACCTGGGCCAGGAGGCGATGCTGGTCGAAGGAGGACTGGCCGAGGCGGTGGACGAAGGGGTGCGACGAGCCTACAGCGAGGGGTATTTACGTTGTTCCATCGTCGCGGACCCGCTGTACGAACGCAGAAACACCGGGGACAACACCCCGGCGAAGCTGCACGTGCGAATAGTGCCCGGCGACAGGTTTACGATCACGGTCGCCCCGAAGGGCTTTGGCAGCGAGAACATGAGCGTGGCCGCCATGCTGGCTCCTGCGGCGGGCGTCGAGGGAGTCGTCGATTTCGTGGTCGGCGCTGTTGACAGGGCCGGGGCCAACCCCTGTCCGCCCATCGTGCTGGGCGTGGGGATAGGCAGCAACTTCGAGGGGGTGGCCGAGCTGGCGAAACGCGCCCTGCTCCGACCGGTCGGCGAGAGAAACCCTCACCCCGCCTACGCCGAGCTGGAGAGACGGCTGCTCGAGGAGGTAAACGACCTAGGAATCGGGGCCGCCGGATACGGCGGGGGCGTGACCACGCTCGGCGTGAACGTCGAGTACGCGCCCACTCATATTGCGGGACTCCCCGTGGCGGTGAACTTCTGCTGCCACTCGAACCGACATGCCAGCTGCACTGTGTGAGGTGGAGGAATGAGAAGTGAAGTCAGACGCTTGAGCGCCCCGCTGAATCGCGCCGACTGCGAGGCCCTGTGCGCCGGAGACGAGGTCCTGCTGTCGGGTGTCGTATACGTGGCCAGGGATGCGGCTCACAAGCGCATGGTCGAGGCGCTCGAAAACGGGGAGCCCGTCCCGGCGGACCTGCGGGGGGCCGTCATCTTCTATGCCGGCCCGTCGCCTGCGCGCCCGGGGCTGCCCATAGGTTCCATAGGGCCGACCACGAGCTACCGCATGGACCCCTACGCCCCCGCGCTCCTGGAGGAGGGGGTGAGGGGGATGATAGGCAAGGGCGACCGCAGCCCGGAAGTGGTGGGCAGCATCGTCAAGAACAGGGCGGTCTACTTCGGGGCCGCCGGGGGCATAGCGGCGCTTCTCGCCCGCTGCGTGGCGTCCTCGGAGATTATCGGCTACGAGGACCTGGGGCCGGAGGCCATGCTGAAGCTCAATGTAAGGGAGATGCCGCTGACTGTGCTCATCGACTCGCGCGGGACCTCTCTCTACCTCTATGGCAGGGAGAGATTCCGCAGGGCGAAGAAGGCGTAGGCTCGGCGCACCTTTGTCAAGCCGTCTCCCCGCCTCCTGCGAGGGCCCTGCGCGTCCTCTCCTCCGCATTTGTCAGGTGTAGCGTTACTAGCCCCTCGACCCTGTCGGGGTCGTGCTCGCCCAGGGCGGACAGAATCTCCAGGTGTTCCCTGGTGACCGCCTCGAGCACCTCCTCCCTGAAGGGCCCCTTCTCCGCGAAGTAGCGAATCCTGCGCGCGTGGACGCTCAGGTTGTTCAGAGCGTCCAGGATCAGGGGGTTGTCGGTTCTGCTCGCGAGAAGCGAGTGGAGCGCGACGTCGGACTCCAAGTAGTGATCGAAGTCGTCCGGATCGTCGCGGACCTTGAGCACCTTCTCCCTCACCGACCCTATCTCCTCGTCGGTGCAGTGAACCGCGGCGTCTCTGCTCACCCTGGCCTCCAGCAGCCGGCGGAACTCCCAGACGTGGCGCGATCGCGTCTCGCTGACCTGGGTGACCACGGCCGCCTTGTTCCGCTCGATCTGCACCAGTCCCAACCCCTCCAGGCGGAGCAGCGCCTCCCTTATCGGGGTGGTGCTCACGCCGAACTCCGCCGCGAGCTTGTCGATCTGGAGAACCTCTCCCGGCTGATAGGCGTTGCTTACGATCAACTCCTTTATTGTCTCGAACACCTGGTCCCCTAAAGAATGAAAAATCCTGCTCACCACAAAACCCAACTCCTCTCCCGGCATGCCAAGGCAACCGACACACACGCGCTGTCGCGCGGGTTTTCCGCCAGCCCCCGGCATTCGGCGTACTGAAGCGCGACGAAGCCGCCTTCAGCATGATTATACCAGTTTACATCCTTGACTGATAAGGGTAGTTATCCCCCTTGGGGATGCGAGCGTTTTCAAGACGCTTTACCTACAGAAAAAAAGGACAGAAAAAAGGTTCCCGCATTGATCGCGGGAACCCCGAATTCATCAGATGGTGGGCGATACTGGGTTGTAATAGGATTGATGTAAGCGTTGCGAATGCTGGACTTTAACAATTCATCGGAAAATCTTTTATACGGTCTGTTGTACGGTATTTTTTCGCTGGAGACGTTGCTCTTCTAACTCTTAAAAACGCCGCACTTTCTCTCTGCGGGGAAATGCTTTTGTCTGTGGGACGTTAAGAGCGCTGAATTGAAATATGATTGAAAGAGACCATCCCTTTATTGAGAGTTATATCGAAAATTACGTTCAATGGACGTATCATAAATGTGCCGAACTCAATTTTATACGCTCTGGAAACTTTCTAACTCACCAGAGTCTGTGAAGAAACAGTAGTTAATGGTTGGATCAGGTCTATTTGCTCCTTGAAGGAGTTGTAACTTAACGTCATCTTTTTCTCTAAACGAAAAAAGACCAGGATCTCCAATGAAACGTAACGTTTCCATTACTTTTTTTCTCAGCATTTCTGCGTGGTTTTGCATAGCTGCATTCGTCCCATTTTTTTGTTGTACTTGAATTAGTGTTTGGCTAAGAATATCAATTTCGAGTTCAATTTGTTCACTAGAACTGATTTCTAACGACACTACAGATTTAGTTCCTACGTATTTTGTATCTATTTTCATGTTACGAGTACCCCCTTGGTGAGAATTAAGAAAGCGGAATATGCGCCATTTTATATCAAAGAAGCCTCTGAATAAAGCGAGCTGCCCTTGGAGGAACTTGCATGCCCCGCAGGGCGCGTACCCTTGCGCCTTCGCCTCGTCAAGCGAGATGGCGATCTTCGACTTGCTCAGATAGCGGCATCCGGACGTGTGGTACTTGTTACCCGTCTCGGTGATGTAAACCGTCACGGCCGCCGAGGCGACGACGGCCATCAGTAGCGCGCAGAGGATGATCGCGGCAAGGATGTTTCTCCTTTTCATGGCATTCCTCCTTGGATTTGTCTTGCGTCACTTCCCCCATCCCATCAAAAGAACTCCCATAGCAGCCATGTCCGAAACCTTTTCCTGCTTGACACCCTCGAAGTCCACGGTCGCTGCGTCTATGAACGCCACCAGCTCGGTCGCGTAGGGCTTTATCGAGGGCACGTCCGTGATCGGCAGATTGAGCGCTCCATCCATGTGAAGGCGGGCTATGAAGTCCCCGCACGTGGCCAGCCTGTTCGCCGGCGTCGCTTTCCACCAGTCGGCGATGGTGGCGTTGTGCAGCGTGCCTCCCTGGTACCACTCGGCCCCGTGGGCTGCAGCAGCCACGAGCAGAAGGATCAGGATCGCGGACCTCCAGACGGATCTTTTCATTTCCAATGCCCCTTTCATGTGATATGAATGTGTTATAACCCTGCCGACACATTCTTCTTTTGACTATACGGCTTTCAACGCCTCTCACGCCAGCGGCTTCGGGCCGCGCATGCTGATAATCAAAACGCCCCCGTTGGGGGGCGCAGTTCAGGCCACGTCTTCGAACTTCTCCACGAACCGGGGAAGCGCTTCCTTAATCGCCCCCATGGATGAAATAGTCTTATCCGCAATATCGGCAACCTGGGCCTTTGTCTTATTCGCCACGCTTCCCTCCGCATCGAAAACCACGCACGAGGGCGTCTTGTCTCCTGCGCCGGCGTAGTAGTACATGGACAACATCGAGTCCTTTGCCTTAACGTCCGTATGGGCGCCGTAAAGATGCACACGCCGGTCCCTTCGCCCCACGATAAGGCAGTCGATCGGGTACTTCCTGTCCGCGTCGATATCGGGATTGCAGTAATCGAAGACGGCCTTCCGCTCCCCGATGACCTCGGCAACCAGGGCCTTCAGCTCTTCGATAAACAAATTCCGCGTCCTCTCCCGCTTGAGGAAAAAGGCCATATCCGCCACCTTGATAACGCCCTGGGCAAACGTGAAAATTGCAGGCCCCAGGTCGGCCTCCCTAATATCGGTCAGCGCAAGGCGCCCGTCCTGATTCTTCAAAAAATGGGAGGACAGAATCTTTTCGAACAGGGCCCTGCGGGCGGGGCTCCCGTCAATATCCAGGTCTTGGTAGCTTATCCGCATAAGGGTATGCCCCTCGTCAGTCAGCGTATAATCTCCGTCGCCGTGGTCCTTGAGGATAATCTTAACCCCGTCGCCGTCGGAAAAATAAAAAGGGACGCTCACCCTGTAATCGTTCATGCCTCTTCGGCGGAGGTCCACCTCCGTCCTCAGGGAGTCGCTTAAAACCCCCCTCAAAGAATCAAGAGTCATAATCATCCCCCCTTACTCCCGCGCCTTTAAAACAGCCCCTCTTCCCTGAACTTTACGTTGCACCGCTTCAGAAAAAACTCTATAGCCCCGTCCAAGCAGCTGTATTCCGCAGTAGGGGCGGCAAACTTCTCGGGCTGCGCACCGTTTTTGATATACCGCTCCGTGGTTATATGGACATGGAACTCATCCTCGAAGACGGTATTTTCAAGGTCATTCCTGTGCCTGCCGTGAACCCCGTTGCACCGGATGAGATTTAACGAACTGTTATCCTTGAAAATCACCTTGAGCCCTATTGAGAAGTCCATAATATCATCAACGGCCTGCCGCATGAAGATGGAGAACTTCTCGTCTCCGTCGGCTTCAAGTGTAATATCCGCCCGCCTGTGCCCGTTGCTCTCCCTCCAGCTTTCAGAGCGGAGCTTCCGCCTCTCAGACTGCGGCATCTCCTTGGGACGGCCCAGCAGGGCCTCTATCATGCTGTCGGAAAGATCGTCGGCAATCGGCATTGTTTTACTCTCTCACAGCACCGGCTTCGGATCCCATTGGCGGGTGACCTTTATTACCGAACCTATCACGCGGAAGAGCGACGCCGGGCCTATGACGATGTCCTCATAAGTCTTGTTGATAGATTTGAGCAGCGTCTCACCCTTCGGGCCCTTTACCACACCCTTCACCAGAAGCCGACCGTCAAGGTACGCCACGACGATATTGCCGGACACCCA
>CAYWKH010000002.1:27795-62015 GCA_964458805.1 uncultured Synergistaceae bacterium | reverse complement strand
GACCAGCCCCTTGTTCGGCAGTCCATCGAAGTCGACACCGAGCATCTCGCGCATCTCCCGCTCGCTGTACTCGACGCCGGGAATCCTCGAGTGCAGCGACGGCATCACCAAGTCCGACTTTTGCAGCGCCACGCTGACGGCCACGCCGAAGCGGCTGCCCCGACCGGCGCACTGGAAGAGGCCGAAGTGGTAGTTAAGGGTGATGAAGTCGCCGTCGTCGTTCCCCGACATAACATGAAACATGGGAAAGTCGAACTCGGCCATCAGGTCTATCATATCGAGGAAGCGCTCCCTGTCCACCGAGAGCCAGAGATCCCTGTACTGCGCCTCACCCTTCAACCCGCCGGCATGGGAGCTCTCCCTGAGGACCGCGTCCTCCCCGAACCTGGCTCGCACCCTTGCCAGGAGCTCGTCGGACGACCGGCCCTCGGCCATGTTCATCCCTTTCATGGGAAATGTCATGATCCAGCCTCACCAACTTTCTTCGGTTCCCTGAGCGACTCGAGCTTCATGACTGCCTTCGCGACGCCCTCGATTATCGCCTCGGGGCGGGGCGGACACCCGTGGACGTAGACATCCACCGGGATGATCTTGTCGACCGGCCCATCGAGGTTGTACGATTTGTAGAACACGTCTCCTGACGACCCGCAGTTGCCCACCACCACCACGGCCTTGGGATCGGGCATCTGGTCGTAGATGCGCCTCAGCCTGTCGGTCATGTACTTGGTTACCGGCCCGGTGACTATAAGCACATCCGCGTGTCTCGGCGTGCCCACCAGCTTCATTCCGAATCGCTCAATATCGTAGCGCGGGCTAATGCAGGCGACGATCTCGATGTCGCACCCGTTGCACGAGCCCGAGTTGCAGGTGGTGACCCAGAGCGACTTCGGCAGTATTTCGAGGTATCTTTCGAGCAGCTTATCTATCATGTCGCCCCTCCTACATGAGAACGAACACGGCCATTAGGGCGACGACGACGACGTAGCAGCCGACGATATCCGTGCCTATTCCCGTGTGCATCTCGGTCAGGACTTTGTAGAAGGGCGCCATGGCCTTTCGGAATCCCCAGTACGCCGACGAGGCCGGCACTGTGATATCCGCTCCCTCCTCGGGGACGACGTTGCCGGACCAGTAGATCTCGTCCTGGTCGGTCCCCTCCTTGTAGTCCTCCCGGCCCTGGGCCCTGAGCCACAGGACCAGGGCGACCGCTATCGCGAAGAAGGCAGCCCAGGACCACACGTCCCAGTAGCCGAACCCGGTGTAGACCGTACCTAGCATCAGAGTCCACCTCCCATTACTGCGCCGATATAGCCGGCCTGATCGACCAGCGCCTTGGCGGCGGGCTCGACCAGGGTTGAAAGCGTCCAGGACGGGAACAGGGTGGCGACCAGCACGGCAACGGTCAACACCCCCATGCCGAACAGCATCCCGGCCGGGACCTCCCTTACCGCGGTGAAGGAGCTCTTCTCCGGGCCAAGGAAGGCCGTCTGGAATACCTTCACGAAGGACGCCAGGGTCAGCACGGAGGTCACCAGAGCGACCACCGCAAGCGCCGGATGAACGGCGAAGACGGACTCGTATATCAGCAACTTGGACACGAAGCCGTTGAAGGGGGGAAGCCCGGATATGGCGGCCGCCGCGATGACGAACATCCCGGTGGTGAAGGGCATCCTCCTGGCCAGTCCTCCCAGCTCGTTCAGGTCGCGCTTGCCGGTGGCGTAGTATACGGCGCCGGCGGCGAGGAAGAGCAGGGCCTTGTACATCGTGTAGTTGTATATGTGGAACATGCCGCCCTTTATCGCGGTGAAGCCATACTCGGCCATTCCGCGCGCATCGGTAAGCACGAGCATCCCCACGCCGAGTCCGAGCAGCATGTAGCCCACCTGCGAGACCGAATGGTAGCCTATCAGGCGTTTTATCTCGTGCTGGACCACGGCCATGGTCACGCCGAAGAACATCGAGGCCAGCCCCATCGAGATTATGACCCACGGTATGAACGCCCCGCCGAGGTTGACCCCATAGAGCGAGAAGCATACGCGCATGAGCCCGTACAGCGACGCCTGGCTCACCGCGACGAGCAGGCAGGAGACCCCGGACGGCGCCTCCGCGTAGGCGTCCGGGAGCCACATGTGCAGCGGGAACGCCCCGCACTTCATCGCGAGCGTGCCCACGAGGAAGACCAGCGCCAGCTTCTCCATCGTCCCCGGCTTGATCAGGCCCCCGATCGCGGCCATGTTCAGAGCGTTGTACTTGCCGTAGAGGGCTCCGGCCGCTATCAGGAATACCATCGAGCTTACCTGCGAGACGAGCATGTACTTGAAGCTCGCCTCGACCGCCTCGGGCCTGTCCCTCCAGAACGCGATGAGGCCTATGGAGGCGATGGACGCAATCTCGAGGAAGACGAAGAAGTTGAAAATGTCGCCCGTGATCATCATCCCCAGCATGCCGAGCGTCAGGAGGAAGTAGAGGGAAACGAAGCGCCCGAGGGCGGTGAACTTCTCCATGTAGTTCATGGAGAACAGGGCGCCGGCGAAGGAGGCCACCGCGCCGCACACCGCCATGAACGCGCTGAAGGCGTCGACCTCCATGATTATGCGTATCGGCAGCTTCATCCCGAGCGGCAGGGCCAGCCCCGTGCTCTCGCCGCCCATCACGTAGACCGCGGTTCCCCCGGCCAGGACGCTCTTCATCAGCAGCAGCGACACCAGCAGGGTGACGAAGGACAGCCCCGCCAGGAGGGCATTCCTGGTGGTCCTGCCGAACGGCGACAGAACGGGCGAGGCAAAAGCTCCGAAGAGCGGAACAGCCAGCAGCAGCGCCGGAAGGTGAGCGTTCCAGTTCATCCTCTCAACCTCCTGATCTCGTCGATGTCGAGCGTGCCGTAGTGACGGTGGACTAGCATGATGAGCGACAGCAGCAGGGCCGTGGTGGCCAGCGCTATGACTATCGCCGTCAGGGTCATGGCCTGGGGAGTCGGCAGGACCATCCTCGTCCCCTCTCCGGCGAGGAAGTGAATGGGGACCGTCCCTCCGACCCTGTACCCCAGCGCCACCAGGAACAGGTTGACCGAGGAGCTGATCACGCTTATGGCTATGGCTATCTTAACCAGGTTCTTCTCCATGAATATCGCCGTCAGCCCCCCCAGGAAGAGCAGGCCCACGACAAAAAAGGGAGCGTTGGCAATCATGCTCTTACTCCTCCTTCAGTCCCGATGTGGTTCCACGTGTGATTGATCAGGCGTCTCATCTGTCATGCCCCGTCTCCGGCTCCAGGTCGTCGCCCCTGAACATCCTGATCCCCCTGTGCATCGTGAGGATTATCAGCGACAGTGCGCCGGTGACCTCCAGTCCGACCGCTACCGACATGAGGGCGACGGTGCCCACCCCCGGTATAAAGCCGCCGGCGCTCTCGGCGAGCGGCTTGGCCAGGAAGTTGAAGAAGAAGGTGACGGGCAATCCGAGGAATGCGAGTATGAAGAAGACCAGGAGTCCTACCTCCTCGAACAGGTCGAACAGCCTGTCGTTCACCCGGGAGGCCACCCTCCTGCCGCCGTAGGCCACCAGCAGGAAGGCGACGAAAGTGGCGATTATCGCACCTCCCTGGAATCCGCCGCCCGGCGTCACGTAGCCGTGCAGCAGGACGTTCACGCCGAAGACGATCATGAACCAGGCGAACAGATCGCATACGGTGCGCACTACTACCGAGAGCGGGTTCATGGCTTTCTTCTCCCTTCCCTGAGCAGCGTAGCCACGGCCGTGAGCGCCGTGAAGAGCACCGCCGCCTCGCCGATGGTGTCGAAGCCCCTGTAGTCGAAGACTATCGCGGTCACTATGTTCTCCGCCGAGATGTCATTGAGGGCGTTCGCCAGGAAGTAGTCGTCCATGGGCGCCGCGCCGGGGTCGCCGAACGGGTGCGCGCCGTCCACGGCGCCTATCACAAAGGCCCCGAGCAGTATCGCCGCGACGACGAATACGGTCTTTTTCACCACTCCTTCCCCCCTTCTCGGCTCTTGGGACGTCTGCACGCCCGTATCGTTATGATGAATATGGTGGTGCTCAATCCCGCTCCGATGGCGGCCTCGGCTATGGCGACGTCGGGCGCCTGGAGCAAGTAGAACTCAAGGGCCATCATCAGGCTGAAGACGGCCAGGGATATCACCGAGGAAATCAGATCCTTGAACCAGAGGGCGAAAAACCCGGCGACCGCCATGACGGCCAGGACGAGCAGCTGCAATGCGGAGTTCATCATAGCGCCTCACCTCCGTTGCGTCTCTCCTCGAGCCTGTCGACCACGGCGCCTACCGGCAGGAGGCCGCTGCGGTGAGAGGCCCTTGCCAGCGCGTGCGCGCCGGTCGCGTTTGTAATGAGCAGCACCATAAGGGCGAATATGGAGTGGACGAACAGCACCCTGAAGCGCGGCTCTCCCCCCATGCGCCCGATGGAGTAGACCAGGACCGCCGCCACGATGAATATCGTCCCGAAGGTGGTGCACTTGGTCGCTCCATGGAGCCTGGTGTACACATCGGGGAACCTGTAAAGCGAGACCGCCCCCAGGGTGTTGAAGAACAGGCTCACTATGAGCGCGACCACGACCAGTAAAAAGACGATCACCCGACTACACCTCCCCTTCGATGTGCCTTGCGATGAACATGGTCCCCACGAAGGACAGCGAAGCGTACACGATGCCGACGTCGACCATGACCACCGAGTCGCAGGCGACCGCGAGCAACAGCATTATGCCCAGCACGTACGTGTTGAGCGTGTCCAGCGCGACAGCCCTGTCCGCGACGGTCGGGCCGGAGATAAGGCGTCCCAGGACCGAGAAGGCCAGGACTCCCATCAGCGCAGCCGCAAACCATATAACGTGGATCGTCATTCAGCCAACCTCCTTGCCCACTTTGCAAAACTGCCGTACAACTGCTCCTCGGAAGGATCCTCGTCCTCCACGTACAGCCAGTGGATGTAGTATCCGCCGGCGTCGTCGATGTCCACCGTAAGCGTTCCCGGCGTCAGGGTGATAGAATTGGCAAGCACCGTCTTGGCCAGGTCGCTCTTCAGGCCGGGATTGACCTTGACGATTCCCGGGCGAATCTTCCCGGTGATGACCCGTATCGCGACGTCGATATTCGCCTTGGCCAGCCCGGCTGCGAACGGGCCGAAGAGGTAAACGACGGAATTGACCCAGCGCCTCGGATCGAGCCCCCGCCTGCTGAGCTGTCTGTCCGGGTGCCAGGCCTTGAAGGCCAGGGTAGCCACGCCCGCGAGAAGCAGCCCCATGAGGACCTCTCCCAACGGTATGGCGTCGCCCGACCAGACAAGGAGAAGGTATGTCAGTAACGAGGCAACAAAAATGAACACGCACTCCACCCCCTATCGAAAGAAATGAAAGACAAAGCCGCTGGCGCAGAAAAAACATCGAATACATTATACCCTCTATCCGGGTCTTGTAAACGTAAGTTAAGACACTCACAAAGTCGGCGAGCAGCGCGCGGATACACCCCGGAATGACATTCCAGTCGACCGGCCTCACGTTTTCCAGAAAGAGACGCCGGATGTGCTATACTCTCACCTGCGCCGACGGCGCCCACCATCCGTGAAAGTAGGAATTGAAAGAATGCAGTCCTCTCCTGCCCTGAAAAGATCTTTAGCTGATTTCTCGCTGCTCGTGGTCGCCATGTTCTGGGGGCTGAGCTTCGTAGCCATGAAGGACGCACTGGACACCTTCCCGACCTTCTGGCTGCTGGTACTCAGGTTCACCGCCGCAGCCGTCCTCATGGCCCTGGTGTTCTACCGAAAGATGGTCTCGACAACCCTAGCCGACCTCAAGTCGGGGGCGGTGGTCGGCTTCTTCCTGTTCCTCGGATACGCAACCCAGACCCTGGGGCTGAACTACACTACTCCGGGCAAGCAGGCCTTTCTGACCTCCACCTACGTGGTCATAGTGCCCTTCCTGTCGTGGGGCATCCGCAGGATATTCCCGGGAGTGACGTCGTTCGTCGCATCCCTCGTGTGCCTGGCCGGAATGGCACTGCTCACCCTGCAGGAGGGCGCCTCGATAGGAACAGGCGACACCCTGACCTTCGTCTGCGCCATCTTCTTCGCGTTCCACATCATCGTAATAGAGTACTACGTGGCGGACAGGGATCCTCTGATCCTAACGACCCTGCAGATAGCCATGGTCGCGCTGTTGAGCCTCCCGGCCGCGCTGGCCTTCGAGACCTGGCCGGGATTCCAGGGCGGGAGCGGACTGTGGAGCATAGCATACACCGTGGTCATGTGCACCGTGGTCGCCTTTGCCGTGCAGAATCTCGCGCAGAAATACACGCCCTCTACCCATGCAGCCATCCTTCTCAGCCTGGAGTCCGTGTTCGGCGCGTTCGCAGGCGTTTATTTCATGAACGAGGTGTTCACTCCTCGCATGATCGCAGGGTGCGCGCTCATCTTCGCCGCGGTGCTGCTGACCGTTGCCGGGCCCTCTCTGCTCCGCTCGGCCATGCCCGACGCGGGCAAGAGAGGGGCCTGATCGCAGGCCGGGGATCAGCGCCTCCCCCCGCTCCTGGCGCGGGGGACTTTTTTTCCGCCCTGTGCGCCTCTTCTTCCGCTGGCTGAGGCCCCCTCGGGGCGGACCAGGCAGGACGGGCCGCGGCCGACCAGGTCGTCCCTGCCGGCCTTTTTCAGCGCGCGGATCACGGTATCGCGGTTGGCCTCGTCGGAGAAGCGCAGAAGGGCGCGCTGCATATCGCGCTCCTCCCGCGTCCTGGCGGAGGCCACGGCCTCCCCGGTGAAGGGGTTCAGCCCCGTGTGGTACATGCACGTCGACAGGCTGCCCGGAGTCGGTATGAAGTCCTGCGCCTGCTCCGGCCGGGACCTGGTGTCCCTCAGGTACTCCGCCAGCTCCACCGCGTCCTCGAGGGTCGCGCCTGGGTGCGAGGAGATGAAGTAGGGGACGAGGTACTGCTTTTTGCCCAGTTCCTCGTTGACGGAGGCATAGGCTTTTCTGAACTCGTCGTACACGGATCTTCCGGGCTTCCGCATCAGCGCCAGGACCCTGTCAGACACGTGCTCGGGCGCCACCTTGAGCTGCCCGCTAACGTGGTGCAGGCACAACTCCCTGAGGAAGCCCGACTTTCTGTCGGCCATCAGGTAGTCGTAGCGAATTCCGGAGCGGATGAAGACTTTTTTCACCTTCGGAAGGGACCGCAGGTCGCGGAGCAACCGCAGGTAGCCGGAGTGGTCGACCCTGAGCCTTGGGCAGGGCTTCGGGAACAGGCACTGGCGATTCATGCACGACCCCCGGACTGGCTGCCCCTCGCACGCAGGAATTGTGAAGTTGGCGGTGGGCCCGCCCACGTCGTGTATGTACCCCTTGAAGTCCGGGAGATCCGTGAGAATGCGGGCCTCTCGGATTATTGACTCGTGGCTGCGGCTCTGGATGATCCGCCCCTGGTGGTAGTGTATGGCACAGAAGGAGCAACCGCCGAAGCAGCCGCGATGGCTCGTCAGGCTGAAGCGCACCTCGGAGATGGCGGGGATTCCCCCGGCATCCTCGTACACAGGGTGATACGTCCTCGCGTAGGGGAGAGAGTAGACTTCGTCCATCTCGGCCTCCGACAGAGGGCGCGCGGGCGGGTTCTGCACCACCCACGCCGTGCCGTGCGGCTGGACCACCGGCCTCCCTCGAAGGGGGTCCTGCTCCCCGTCCTGTATGACGAACGCCTCGGCGAAGGACCGCTTGTCGCATGAGACCTCCTCGAACGACGGAGCGCACACGCTCCCCTCGGGGAGCTCCCCACGGTACCTGGTCATGTAGACCGTGCCCGGGATTCCCCTGAGAGATCCGACAGGCGCCCCGCCGGCCAGGCCGTCCGCCACTGCCCGGATCTGTGACTCCCCCATCCCGTAGACCAGCAGGTCCGCCTGGCTATCGTACAGTATTGACCTGCGCACCTCGTCCGACCAGTAGTCGTAGTGCGCGAAGCGCCTGAGGCTCGCCTCCACTCCCCCTATGACGATGGGGACGTCCCTCCAGCACTCCCTCACGCGGCAGCAGTAGACTATGGTGGCCCTGTCGGGGCGCATCCCGGCCCGTCCGCCGGGCGAGTAGACGTCCGTACTCCGGCTCTTCTTAGAGGCGGTGAGCTTGTTGAGCATCGAGTCCAGGTTGCCTGCCGTTACCAGGACAGCGTGCCTGGGCCTGCCCATCGACATGAAAGGGTCTCGCGAGCGCCAGTCGGGCTGAGACAGGATTCCCACCCGGTAGCCGCCTGCCTCCAGCACCCTCGATATCACCGCGGTGCCGAAGGACGGGTGATCCACGTAGGCGTCGCCCGTAACCAGGAGGAAATCCAGCTCGTCCCAACCTCTGTCGTCCATGTCCCGCCTGTTGACGGGCAGAAATCGCGTCCCGGGGACGGCAGGGTACTTAGCGCCCCGATGGCCGTTCAATTAAGCGTCCCTACGTGCAGGGTCTTCACCGAGTAGTTCTCGTAACGGACTCTGATTCCCGTCCTTGAGTCCGAGCGGTATACCTCGCTGCCTTTTTCGACCGCGTTCGGGAACCCCAGGATCGACAGCACCGCCCTGCGCTCCAGCCCTACGGAGAGCCCCCCCTCAAGGTAGTGCCTCGACGTGAAGAATGTCAGCGACTTCACCTCGGTGATACCGCCCCGGTTCAGAATCACCACGGTCAGGCCGTCGAAGCCCAGGCTCTCCTCCTCCGCCTGCCCTCCGGACACCTTTACGCTCTTCTTCGAGGCCTTGAGCGGCTCCCCCAGGATGGAGACCAGAGCCTCCCTGGTGCTGCCGAAGGAGTTGAGCGCTCGCTCCAGCGTGGCCGCGGGGAGGCTGCGCTCCTCCGGGGAGAGCACCGTTATGAACTTGCCGAAGATCCACCCCTCCTTGCCGCCGCGGGGGCGGATCCTGTACCAGGGCCAGGAGCGCGGGGGACTCATGGTGTTGGCCGCCGCCGTGTAGGGGGTCCTGCCCTTGTCGTCCGGCAGGGCCACCCTCAGGTTTCCGAGGGCATCCGGACCCGACAGCAGGGACACCCCCCGGCCGCGAACCAGCCGTACCGTCCTGCCATCGTCCGCCGCGAGCTCGACGTCCACCAGCGCCACCACCTCCGCGTCCTCGTCGCTCGTCCAGGACTCCAGCACGTCGACCTCGTTGCCGGTGGTAACCTTCCCGACCACGGGGCTCGAGACGGAGTGGGACCCCCGCAGGTTCACCCCTGACCCGATCACCACGCCCTTTGTGGGCCGGGGAATCTCGAGGCTGTCGCCCGCGGTGAAAGGAAGCGGCTGCGAAGTCGAGGGGGGAGCGCCGCCTGCGACCACGCCCCCCGGGGTGGCCAGGGGCGCGGCAGGATCTCCACCCGGCTCCTCCACCGTCCGCACCGCCTCGGGCGCCGGCGCAAAGCTCTCGTCCTCCCACGGAATCCGCCCGGCCTGCTGGAGGAACCAGTAGACTCCCCCCCCAAGCGAACCTACGAAAAGAAGGAACAGGACCACCAGGAATATCCCGCCCTTTCGATCCTTCTTCCCTCTGCGCGCGCTTATGGCCGCGTTGAACTCCCGGAAGCTCCTTCCCGCCATGTCCGCGTTGCTGCGGTGCTCCCTGTCAAACTCGCGGGGCGCCGAGACCGCGCCGTCGTACCCGTCGGCCTCGTCGTCGTAAAGACGCCCGTCCACCTCGCGGGCCGCCTCCATGGCACGCCCCTCGTCCTGTCCAGCTTGAAGGACGGACTCGATCCTCGGCACGAACGTGCCGCATTCGGGACAGAAGCGGTGCGTTCCGCTCACCGCGCCGCCGCACTCCGGGCACTCCCTGTCCGCGCCGCCAGCCCCATTCCCTGCAATCACTGAGCCGTCATAATCTCTCATATGCGAGGGACCTCCTCTCGAAACCACAGGAAACCACCTGTCCTGTAAAACTCGTTCTCCACGCCGATGGCCGGCCTCAGTCCGCCTGCCCCTTCTGCTGCATCTTCGCCCAGGAGTCCTTCAGCGCGACGGTGCGGTTGAACACCGGGCGCTCGGGGGTGGAGTCGAGGTCCGCGCAGAAGTACCCCTGCCTCAGGAATTGGAAGCGATCGGAAGGCCCGGCGCTGGCCAGCATGGGCTCGACAAGGCACCCGTCCAGGATCGCCTGGGATTCCGAGTTGAGGTAGTCGGCGTAGCACTTCCCCTCCTCCATCTCGCTCATGTCTCGCAGGGTGAACAGGTTGTCGTAGAGCCTGACCTGCGCCTTTACAGCATGCGGAGCGGACACCCAGTGCAGGGTGCCCTTGACCCGCCGCCCGTCCGGCGCAGCACCGCCGCGTGACTCGGGATCGTACTCGCAGCGCAGCTCGACCACCCTGCCCGCGTCGTCTCGCACCACGCCCCTGCAGGTTATGATGTAAGCGTGCTTCAATCGGACCTCCGAGCCCGGGGAGAGCCTGAAGAACTTCTTAGGAGGATTCTCCATGAAGTCCTCCCTCTCGATGTAAATCTCGCGCGAAAAGGGTATCTGCCTGCTCCCCGCCCCCGGGTCCTCCGGGTTGTTCTCCGCTTCCAGCATCTCGACCGTCCCCTCGGGGTAGTTCTCGATGACCACCTTGAGGGGGTCCAGCACGGCCATTGCGCGCTGGGCGGTGGAGTTCAGCTCCTCCCGGAGTATGAACTGCAGAAACTCGATGTCGACGATGCTGTTGGCCTTCGATACCCCTATCTCCGCGCAGAAGCGCCTTATCGAGGAGGGCGTGTACCCCCTTCGCCTGATGCCGCAGATGGTGGGCATCCGCGGGTCGTCCCAGCCGTTCACGATCCCCTTGTTCACCAGCTCCAGAAGGAGCCTCTTGCTCATCACGGTGTAGGAGAGGTTCAGCCTTGCGAACTCGAACTGGCGGGGTCTGCTCGGGACCGAAACGTTGTCCAGCAGCCAGTCGTACAGGGGTCGGTGATCCTCGAACTCGAGGGTGCAGATGGAGTGGGTGATCCCCTCGATCGCGTCCTCGTAGCCGTGGGCGAAGTCGTACATCGGGTATACGCACCACTCGTCTCCGCTGCGGAAGTGGCTGCGGTGCAGGATCCTGTAGAGCACCGGGTCCCTCATGTTTATGTTCGGATGGGCCATGTCGATCTTCGCCCGCAGCACGCAGGCGCCGTCCTCCAGGACACCCTCCTTCATCTGCCTGAACAGCTCCAGGTTCTCCTCGACGGACCTGTCGCGGCAGGGGGACTCCACGCCCGGCGACGTCAGGGTACCGCGCGCCGCGCGTATCTCGTCCGGCGTCTGGTGGTCGACGTAGGCCTTCCCGGATTGAATCAGCTCCAGAGCCCAGTCGTAGAACTGGTGAAAGTAGTCCGAGGCGAACCGGAGGGAGTTCCAGCGAAAGCCCAGCCACTCGACGTCGCGCATGATGGACTCGACATACTCCGTCTCCTCTTTCGCAGGGTTGGTGTCGTCGAAGCGAAGGTTGCACTTGCCGCCGAACTGCTCTGCCAGGCCGAAGTTCAGGCAGATCGACTTCGCGTGCCCTATATGCAGGTACCCGTTCGGCTCCGGGGGGAATCGCGTGCGCAGCTCGTCGACGACCCCGCTTTTCAGATCGTCGATAATTATCTGTTCAATAAAATGAGGCCCCTTGCCGGTCTGTGTCTCCATGACTCGAAAACACTCCTTCCTTCAGCTGGTGGAGTCCGCCCGCGGGGCGGGCACGCAGGAACAGCGGCCCCCGCAGGCCCCCTCCGAAGGGTATTTTCACACGCGAAGGCAAAAAAGTAAAACCGTCACGGTCGAGAACGTCAGGCTGAAGCATGCAGTCAAAACGGTACAAGCATGGCGCAGGGACGCGCTCTCGCCGCCCCCGGTCAGTCCGTCCGCTGCTCAATCGTGCGAGCAGTCGGCAGGCTCCATGTGCAGGTAGATGTAGGCGTCCCCGCCGAAGAGGCCCCTGAGTTCGCGCTCCACCAGGCGGGACACCTCGTGAGCCTCGGAAAGGGAGAGACTGCCGTCCATCTGTATGTGCACGTCGACCGCGACCGCGCTGCCGATGCGCCTGCTCCTGAGCTTGTGAAACGACTTGACCTGCTCCACGGACAGGATCGCGCTCTCCAGGCGAAGCACCAGCTCCTCCGGCAGCGATGCCTCTATCAGCTCGTCGAGGCTGTCCCTCAGGATTGGCAGCGCTGCCTTCGCAATGAAGAAGGACACTATCACCGCCGCCAATGGGTCGAGCACTGTCCATCTCTCCCCCAGGAAGATAGCCCCGGCTATGCCGGCCAGGGTTCCCACCGAAGAGAAGGCGTCCGAGCGATGATCCCACGCCTTGGCGATGAGAGCGCTGCTCTCGAGTCTCCTTCCCCTCGATATCGTGTAGTGGTACAGCAGCTCCTTTACGACCACGGACAGGAATGCCGCCGCCAGGGCGATGGCTCCCGGCGGTGCCTGCTCTGCGCCGCTCAGGGAGTCGACTATGGACCTGGCTCCCGAGAGGAAGATCCCCCCGGCGGCTATCAGCAGCGAGAAGCCGCAGAGTGCGGCGAGTAGCGACTCTATCTTGCCGTGTCCGTACGGGTGCGACGAGTCCGGCGGCTTGCCCGCCGCCTTGAGGCCGAAATAGACGACGAAGTCTGTCAGCAGGTCGGAGAGAGAGTGGGTGGCGTCCGCCACCATGGCCGAGCTGCCACCAAAAAAGGCGGCCGCGTACTTGACCGCAGTCAGAACCAGGTTGACGAATAGCCCGACCAGGGTAGTCCGTCGCGCCTCGCGTACTCTTTCCATAATGCGACCACTCCTCCCCTCCGGTCGGCTGCATCCTCCGCGACTCAATTATGCCCCCTCCAGCCAGGCTGTCAAGAAATACCGGTACGCCGCGCATGGAGTTTCATTGACAAGAGAAAGTTTTCAAGCTAACATTTGACAATCGGATACGATATCAGTCATCAATAAAGAAACGAGGCGTTCACAGTGAAGATCCCGACAATGGTGGAAGTTGTTCAGGACGAGCTCAAGAACAGGATCCTTGACGGAGAGTTCCTGCCAGGCGACAAGCTGAACGTCGACGAGCTGGCGCGCTGCATGAACGTCAGCAAGACGCCTGTTCGCGAAGCCTTGAGCCGCCTTGCGAAGGAGGGCATCGTGCAGGTCACTCCAAGGATCGGTTGGAGCGTCTCCCTGCTTTCGCTCGAGGAATTCTTTCAGTACCAGGAGGCTCAGCACGTCATTAAGACATACCTCACGGAGCGGGTACTGGACCACCTCGACAAGATAGACATCCCCAAGCTGGAGAAGATGAACGGCAACATCCGCCACTTCGTGACCACCGGTCAGTTCGTCAGGATGCTCGAGGAGAACGACCGCTTCCACATGGAGATCCTGGGCGTCTATCCCAACCGCGTGCTGCTTGAATACCTCGAGGTGACCAACAACACGATCCGGCTGCAGCGCATCCGAATGATGGAGCAGCAGCTCCTGTCCCCGGAAAGTCCGCTGCTCCAGGACGCTCCCAGGGAGCACGCGGAGATACTGGAAGCGATCAAGAGCGGCGACAGGGGCAGGATCCTCGAGACATCGGCCAGGCACCAGTACACGATCAGGGCCGCTTTGAAGCGCCCCGATGGCGAAGGCTAGGAGGGACACGGCATGACGAGTCCTCTCTGGAACCCGGCAAGGGGGAGATTGCGCGTGGCGGGGCTGGCCTCGGGGTCGGGGAAGACCCTGAGGAGGGCCCTGGAAATGCAGAGGAGACTGGACGCGACGACCGGGGGGAGCCCCTTCGAGGTGGTCGCCCTCTTCTCGGACTCAAAGGGCGCGGAATCCCTGGCCTGGGCCGAGGAGGAAGGCCTGCCCGGCTTCTGCCTGGACATCAGGGAATACTACTCGGATCGCGGGGTGCCTTTGAAGGACATGCAAGCGAGGGCCGACTACGATCGAGAGGTGCTGGGGCTTCTTCAGGGCTGCGCCCCGGACATGCTGCTGCTGGCCGGGTATGTCTGGGCGGTGACCGAGGTCGTCACCGGCTCTATCATGACCGTGGGGGTGCACCCCGCGGACCTGGCGATCCAAAAGGACGGACACCGGGCCTACGCCGGGGCCGACGGGGTCGGGGCGACCCTGGCCGGCGGAGAGGGCGAGATACGCGCCAGCTCGTACCTGGCCACTCCGGTGCTCGACGGCGGCCCGATTCTGATAGTCTCCCCCCCCGTGAAGATCGAGGCAGACGAGGGCATGGGAGAGAGAGACCGCTTTCGGAAGTACCTGTCGCTGGTGAACGAGCAGTCCAGGGAGGCAGGCGCGAGGACCCTGCTGGAGATAGCGCGCGGCAGGTTCTCGGTAGATGCCGACTCTGTCGCCGTTCACGACGGCAGGCGGCTTCCCGGAGGCTTGCGCTTCGAATCATGGCCCCCGCTCCTCCCGGACGTCTCCCTGTTCTCCCCGCGGTCGGTCGCGGTGGTTGGAGCGTCGGCGTCCGGGCAGAGCCTGGGCGGGGCCGTGCTGAACAACATTGTCTCCTACGGCTTCAAGGGGGAGGTTCACCCGGTCAACAGGCGGGGCGAGGACCTGCTTGGGCTGAAGGGTTACTCCTCCGTGCTCGACATCCCCGGGGAGGACCTCGCGGTCATAACCGTCCCCGGCGCTGCCGCGGTCGAGGTGGCGGAGCAGTGCGGTAGAAAGGGCGTGAAGAACCTCGCGACCCTGTCCGCAGGCTTTCGAGAGGTAGGCGGCGGCGGTGTCGCGGCCGAGGAGGCTCTGATGGACTCCGTGCGCCGATTCTCGATGCGCATGATCGGCCCGAACTGCATGGGCCTGCTGAACACCTCCCCCTCCGTACGCCTGCACGCCAACATGCTGCAGACCGCGCCCACCAGCGGCGGAGTCGGCCTGATCACTCAGAGCGGAGCGATAGGCGCCGCCCTGCTCGACTTCGCGCCCTCGCTCGGGATAGGATTCTCGCTGGTCGCGTCCACCGGCAACCAGCCGGACATGACGATAAACGACCTGCTCCCCCTATACCTGGAGGACGAGAACACGCGCACGATCCTGGCATACATCGAGACCATACCCGACCCTGGTCGTTTCGTGCGGGTGCTGACGGAGGTTGCGGCCAGGAAGCCCGTCATAGTCGTGAAGGCCGGCGCCACGGAGGCAGGCGCCGCGGCCGCCCTTTCCCACACCGGCAGCCTGGCCGGCAAGTCCCGAATAGCCTCCGCCCTGCTGGAGAGGACAGGCGCCATCGTAGTCCAGAACCTGGAGGAGGGCTTCCTTCTCGCCTCCGCCCTCTCAACCCAACCGCGAGTCGCGGGGGACCGGATCGCTGTCATAAGCAACGCCGGAGGGCCGGGGACCCTCATTGCCGACGAGCTCAGCAGAAGAGGTTTCTCCCTCCCGGCCCTGCCGGAGGCGACAAGGCGGAGGCTGGCGCAGGAGCTCCTCCCCCAGGCCTCTACTGGCAACCCGCTCGACCTGGTTGCCACGGCGAGGCCTGAGCACTACATGGCCGCAGCCAGGGCCGTCGCCGAGAGCGGGGGCTACGACGCAATCGCGGTGGTGGTAGTCCCCCCCGCCGGGGTGGACACAGGGGCCGCCGCGGAGGCGATGATCCCCGCTCTGAAAAGCTCGGGGCTGCCGGTGACCACCTGCTTCTTCGGGCCGACCATGGGGGATGGCGGAAGGTCGGTCATGCAGCGCGAGGGGCTCCCCTCATTTCCCTTCCCGGAACAGACGGCCTCGGTCCTGTCGCTCATGCGGGGAGGCGCGGCGGGTCGCGCCGCGTCTCCGTTCATCCCCCGCGCCACGAGCCTTGAGAGAAGAGCCGAACTAAGGAGAAAGGTCGGGGCGTTACCCGCGGGATTCCTGCCGCCGAACTTGTGCGAGGAGATACTGCTGTCGTATGACTTTCCCCTACCGCGCTCCTTCTTCATGACCTCCCCCGACGACGCGACTCCACTCGAGGCGCGCTACCCGATGGTCGCGAAGATCGACCACGCGGAGGTGCTGCACAAGTCGGACGCCGGGGGGGTCCTACTGGGCATTCTCGACCGGGAGTCGCTCGGCGAGAGGGTGCGAGATCTGCTGTCGCGCTTTCCGGGGGCCCGCGGCGTGCTGGTCCAGGAACAGGTTCCAAGCGGCTTCGAGCTCATTCTGGGCTCGGACAGCGACCCGCTGCTGGGGCACGCGGTCCTGGTCGGACGGGGTGGGACCGACGTGGAGGTATACTCCGACGTCGCCCTCGGACACGTCCCGTTCTCGCGGGACGACGGGCTCCGCCTGCTCCAGCGCCTGAAGTGCCTCCCCATACTCAGGGGGCACAGGGGCAGGCCGGGTGTCGACCTGGAGAAGCTCTCCGAGCTGATGGAAAAACTCCAGCGGCTGCTGCTGGACCTCCCGGAGATAGAGGAGATGGACCTCAACCCGCTTATCTGGGACGGCGTCCGCTTCACGGTCGCGGACTACAGGATAAGGACGAGGGGTTGAGCGCGGAGAGACGGAGTGTGTTCGCCGCACGATTCGGTGATAGACGGGCGGCATGTCGGCCTTGAACGGCATAAAAATATTTTCGACAGGAGAGGAGCAGAATAATGGCGTACTTGGAGAATGGAAAGTGGTGGGTGTCGCCCGCGAACTACGAGGACGAGGTGACCGGAGGCTACTCCTTCGCCCCGAAGATCGAGATACTGGACACAACCCTGCGCGACGGGGAGCAGCAGCCGGGGATCATCTTCACCAGGGACGACAAGGTGGAGATAGCTAAGAAGCTGGACGAGACGGGCGTGCACAGGATAGAGGCCGGTACCCCCGCCGCCTCGCAGGAGGATGCGGACGCGATAAAGGCGATATGCGAGCTGGGCCTCGACGCCAGGGTATTCGCCTTCTGCCGCGCGATGCCGAAGGACATGGAGCTCGCGAAATCGCTCGGCGTCGACGGGGTGCTGTGCGAGATGATCGGCAGCGAGCAGATGCTCCGCTACGGCAAGCGCTGGACGCCGGAGCAGGCGATCGAGGCCTGCGTGGAGGCCACCAGGGCCGCGCACGAGCTCGGCATGTACGTCACATTCTTCCCGGCCGACGGATCCCGGGCGGAGACGAACTACCTTCTCGACTTCGTCCAGGCGGTCGCAGAGGGAGGACACATCGACTCGCTGGCGCTGGTGGACACGTTCGGCACCTTCTCCCCCGAGGGCGCCGTCTACATGATCAGGAGGCTGAAGGAGCGCTTCTCCCTCCCCATCGAGGCACACTTCCACAGCGATTTCGACCTGGGTGTGGCCACCACGATCGCGGCGCTGAAGGAGGGCGCCTCGGTGGCTCACGTGACGGTGAACGGCCTGGGGGAGCGCGCCGGGAGCTGCCCGCTCGAGCCTCTCGCCCTGTCTCTGGAGGCCCTGTACGGCCAGCATACCGGGATAGCTCTGAACAAGCTCACGGAGCTGTCGAAGCTGGTGGAGAGGCTGTCGCGCTTCCCGGTGCCCCCGACCAAGCCCGTGGTCGGCGACAAGCTGTTCGGCTGGGAGACCGGCCTTCCGTCGAGCCTGTGGGTGAACGCCAGGGAGGAGAACCCCCTGATAATGCTCCCCTACCACTACTCCCTGACCGGGCGCGAAGAGCCGGTGCTGTACGTCGGAAAGAAGAGCGGGAAGGACAACATCAAATACTGGCTTGCAAAAACCGGGCTTTCGTTGGATGATGAGGGCGAGAGAAAGCTTCTGGGGCTGGTCAAGGGTCTGTCGATCTCCCTGAAGCGCGATCTCGACCAGGACGAGTTCCGGGGGCTGGTCTCCCGGGTGAAGGAGGAGAGCTGATGCAGCCGGTGAAGATAGCGCAGCGTTTCAAGGATATCCAGCCGTCGCCGATGACGAAGATATTCCAGGCGGCGGAGGGAGTGGAGGGGCTGATCAACCTCAGCATCGGCGAGCCGGACTTCCACACCGAGCACGAGATAGTGGACGCGGCAGCTGCGGCGGCGAAGAGCGGCGTCACCCACTACCCGCCGCTTGCCGGCTTCCCCGACCTCAAGAGGGAGATATGCTCCTACTGGAAGAGACACCACTCCGTTGACTACTCCCCCGAGGAGGTGCTGGTGACCGTCGGAGGCATCCAGGCCACCCACCTGTGCTTCAAGGCCATGCTCGACCCTGGTGACGAGGTCCTGCTGACGGACCCATGCTTCTCCGCCTACCTGATGCAGCTGAAGCTCAACGGCGCCGCGGCCGTCCAGGTGCCGGCCCGCGCCGAGAACGGCTTCTTCCCCACCGCCGAGGACTTCGACAGGGCGGTGACCCCCCGGACCAAGATCCTGCTGATAAACTCGCCGTGCAACCCGACCGGCGGAGTGCTCACCCCTGAGCAGGCGGACGCGATCGCCGACGTGGCCAGGAGGCGCGACCTCCTCGTGATATCCGACGAGATCTACGAGAACTTCGTCTACTCCGGCAAGCACATTCCGATATCGTCGCTCCCCGGCATGAGGGAGAGGACGGTCACTGTGGGCGGCATGTCGAAGAGCCACTGCATGACAGGCTGGCGCCTCGGCTACGTCATAGCCCCGCCGGAGCTGCTCAAGGTGATGCTGCTGCTCTCGGTGAACGAGACCTACGGCGTCAATGTCCTCGCCCAGAGCGGGTCCGTCGAGGCCCTGAGGTCGCAGGACGACAAGATGCGCGCTCGGGCGAAGGAGTACGAGAGGAGGGTCCGCTACGGGGCCGAACGCCTGAACGCGATGCCCGGAGTCACCTGCCCGGAGCCGAGGGGTGCGTTCTACCTGTTCCCCGACATCTCCGGAACTGGCTTCGACGACATGGACTTCGCCTGGTGGCTGCTGGAGCACGCGAAGGTCGCGACGATACCCGGCTCGGCCTTCGGGAAGTGCGGAGCCGGCCACATCCGGATAGCGTGCACCCTGTCGATGGAGGATCTCGAGAAGGGCTTCGACAGGATGGAGGACTCCCTCAGAAAACGCAAAATTTAGAGGACACCGTGGTATAATGCCGACCAGAAGCGCAATCTAGGATAAGGACGGTGTTCAGGAAAATGCGGTCGAGAAGACTTGTCTCGGTTCTTTTTATTTTATGCGCCCTTGTGGCCTGTTACGCCTTCGCCGCCGGGGCGGAACAGCCGGCGAACGTCAAACCCGAGGCCGCGGCCGACGGCGACGTGATAATCTACGAACTGGTAGGCGACGAGGTTTTTCCGGTCTACTCCGCGCTCATGGGAGTAGGCGAGGAGAGGGTGTTCCTGGGGGGAGTCGTCTCGGGCGATGTAGCAGTGCCCATGCCGCTTGAGAATTTGCGATGGACGACGAACAGATGGGACGTAGCCAGGATCGCCGGCCAGACCAGGGAGAGCGATGTCATACGCGGAAGCCATGTGACAGTCGAGGCCAGGGGCGAGGGGGACGCGACCCTGAAGGCCGAGCTTGACGACGGGAGCGCGTGGGCCACTTGCGCGATCTACGTCCAGAACTCGCCCGTACCGGTGGAGGAGGTAAGGATCAACAAGGAGGAGATCTCCATCCTTGACGGCTACACGGACGTGCTGACCGCCAGCGTGATGCCTCCCCACGCCGACTTCCGACATCTAACCTGGCACTCGTCGAACCCCGAGATAGTCGACATCGACCCTACCACCAGGACCGGCAACCGCGTCCGCCTGCTGACCGCAGGGCTGCAACCGGGAACCGCCTACATCTCCGCCGTATCGAACTACAGCGGGGGCCGCGGCGAGGTCCGCCAATCCGCCACATGCACGGTCCATCACACCGTGGAGGGACCGCGTTCGGTCGAGGGGGGCTGCAACGCGGGCGGATCGTTCGCTGCGGCCGGGCTGTTGCTCGCCGTGCCCCTTCTTTTCTTCCTGAGGAGATAGAGGAAAGAATCGGCCCCCCATTGCAGGGGGGCCTTTTTTTATTACTCCCTCGTCATCTGCTCGCGCAGCTTTCGCTTCAGGACCTTCCCGACCGCCGACATGGGCAGCTCCGATACGAATCTCACCTTGCGAGGCACCTTGAAGTGGGCCATCCTCTCCTTGCAGGTGGCGATGACCGTGTGCGCATCCAGCTCCGACCCCTCGTCCTTTATTACAAAGGCCACCGGCACCTCCCCGCTGACGGGGTTGGACGCTCCGACCACCACCGCCTCCCTCACACCAGGGATCTCCTTTATCACCGCCTCCACCTCCTGGGGGAAGACGTTGAAGCCCCCGACGATGATCATGTCCGACACCCTGTCCAGGATGGTGATATAGCCGTCCGAGTCGACCGTCACCATGTCCCCCGTGTCGATCCACCCGTCGTGGAAGCGCTCCGCGCTCTGCTCCGGGTCGTTGAAGTATCCTCGGGCGACCGACGGCCCCTTCAGCCACAGCACCCCCTCCTCCCCCGGTGGGAGCGCGCGCCCGCCGCACCCCCTGACCTCTACCGTGTAGCTCGGCAGGGCAGGCCCCACAGTGCCGGTCTTGCGCATGGCGTCGCTCGGGTTGCACGACACGACCGGGGAGCACTCCGTGAGGCCGTACCCCTCGTAGATGACCACTCCCAGCTGGTCGCGGAAGCGCTTCTCCAACTGGGGATCGAGCTTCCCTCCGCCGGTGAGGATATAGCGCAGCTCCTTCGGAAGCGTCTCCCCTTTGGACACGGCCCCAAGTATGAAGGGGAGCATCGTCGGGACCGCGATAAGGATGCCGGTTCCCGACTCGCGGAGCCCGTCGAACAGGTTCTTCAGGGGCAGAAAGGCCGGGAGCAGGGCCTCGGGGAGCCCCCAGACGAGCGGAAGGACCCCGCAGACCGTGTAGCCGAAGGAGTGGAAGTTCGGGAGGATGTTCATGAGCACCCTTCCCCGCTCGAACCCCTCTATGGTCCGGTGCACCCCCATGGTGTTGTCGTACAGGTTCTCGTGGGTGAGGGGGACGGCCTTCGGCGCCCCGGTGGTCCCTGAGGTGGCGAAGATGACCGCCACGTCAGGGTCCTGCGCCGTCCTGTCCCTTCTTCCAGTAAAAGGGCGCGGAAGCCCGTCGACCGGGGCTGTCGAGACGGGCGCCCCAATGGAGCGAATGGGCTCCGCAAGGGCCTCCGAGTCCTCCCCGAGGATTACCGCGAAGGGGTCGAGATGCTCCAGGATGCGAAGAATCCACTCCTCCCCTCCGCGTGGATTGAGCGGTACGAAGGTGCCGCCCAGTCGCCACGCGGCGACCGACAGCAGCAGCACCAGGGGGCTGTTGGGCAGAAAGGCGGCGAGCCTGCTCCCCGGCTGAAACCCCGCCTCACTCAGCAGCGCCTCGCACTCGGCCGCTCTTCGGTCGAACTCATGCCCGCTCCACCAGGACCCCCTCCACCAGACCATCCTCCGCGACGGATCCTCCGCGATGCGCCCTGCGATCGCCTCTTCAAGTCTCACTGACACGTCCGGCTCTCTCCCTTCTTCGATGAAAAACCACTACCGGCTACTTCTTTTTCTGCCCGGCCGGCGCCTTCGGCGGCATCGACGCGGGCGGGCGGATGACGATGGTGTCGTCCGTCCTGACGTAGGCCGCGAACTTCTTGTGGACCTTGTCGAAGTCCTTGAGGATCTCCGTGGTCATCATGTCGAAAGGTACGACCACGTACCTGCCGAGCACCGACCTCCTAGGGTTGTACAGCAGGGTCCCGGCCACGTTTTCGAAGCCGACCGAGGCTCCGTCGTCCGCCCTCCTCACGACCACGTCCAGAGATACCATGAGCCCTATCAGCTTGAACATCTCCTTCTGGGCCGAGATGAAGTTGCCCAGCGAGTAGATGACCAGCGTGTCGTCGATCATCTGGACGGGCTGCACAACGTGCGCATGGTGCCCGATGACGAGGTTGACTCCGAGCCCTGCGAGGTGCTTGGCTATCGACTTCTGCTGGTCGCCGGGGGTGAAGGTGTACTCCGCCCCCCAGTGCATGGAGACGATGACCACGTCGGCGCCGGCCTCCCTGGCCCTCTCCACGTCCAGGGCCGCCCTCTCTGCGCTGTACAGGGCCACGTAGAACTCCTTGCCCTTGGGAGCGCGGAGGCCGTTGGTCATGGTCGTGTACGCCAGGAACGCACAGGATATCCCGTTGACCTCGAACAGCCGGGGGGTGTCCATCTCCTCCTGCGAGGCGAAGCTCCCCGAGGTGGTCACGCCGCCCTTGGCGCCCCAGTATTCGAGCGAGGCCAGGACGCCCTTCTCCCCCCTGTCCAGCGTGTGATTGTTCGCCAGGGAGACGAGGTTGAACCCGGCGTCGAGCATGGCGTCCCCCACCTCGTGCGGAGAGTTGAAGCAGGGGTAGGTCGACAGACCGAGGTCGACGCCGCCCAGGATCGTCTCCTGGTTGTAGAAGGCCACGTCGTAAGAGAGAATCCTATCCCTCAGCAGCCGGATGTTCGGCCGGAAGTCGAACTCCCTCTTGCCCTTCCTGGCGGCCTCGTACACCCCCTTGTGGATGAGGGCGTCCCCGACCGCCACGAGCGAGAAGCGCGACTCGACCTCGGAGAACAGCGGCGCAGGCGCAAGGAGCACGGCCACCAGCAGCAGAACGGCCATAAGCCCGCTGCGAGGCCGGCGTCCCCGCTGCGGGCGCGCGAGCAACGAACCGACATATGACAAACAGATCACCTCCGGCGGAGATACCGCTTCTTATTTATTTATTATACCCTCGCTGGCAGCGATATTCTCATCGGGCCGCCATCGTTGACCGCGAGCCGGGCACGGGCGTATCATGGGTGCCAAACGATGCGACGGGGTGAGGAAATGGCTGAGAGCGGCTCGAGGATCTGTACAAACGGTAAAAAACGAGGGGATGCCGGCGCGGTCGAACGCCTGGTCGGGCTTCTCGGGGATCCCGTGGCCCACACCCTCTCCCCGGCCATGCACAACGCCGCGTTCGCGACCCTGGGGATCCGCTTCAGGTACATCGCATTCAGGGTGGGGGAAGCTGGGCTCAAGAGGGCTATGGACGGGCTAGAGGCCCTAGGATCGGCGGGGACCAACATCACCATCCCGCACAAGGAGAGGGCCTTCCGGTGGGTCCGCAACCTGGACCGCTCCGCCGCCCGGACCGGAGCGGTAAACACCGTGGTCTTCGACGAGAACGGATCTACCGGGTACAACACGGACCTCGCGGGAGCGCGCGCAGCAATGGGGAAGCTGGCCCCCCGGACCGGGACGGCCCTCGTGCTGGGCGCGGGTGGGGCTGCAAGGGCGGTGGTCTGTGCCCTGCTGGACGAGGGGTTCGAGCGAGTGATGCTGTCGAACCGCTCGTCCGAAAGGGCGGCCAGGCTCCTCGAGGACGTCGCCGCGGCGGACCCGGACTTCGGCTCGGCGTCCCTGGAGGCGATCCCGTGGGGCGAGGAGCCGCGGGCTCCGCTCGACCTGCTGGTGAATGCCACGTCCCTAGGCCTGGGGGGCTCCCCCTGGCCGGACGGAATCCTGGACAGGGTCCTTCCACGTGCGAGGGAAGGCACTATCCTGGACCTCGTCTACTCGGGCGACGGGGACACTCCCCTCTGCGCCGCGGCGAAAAGCCTGGGCATCCCGTCGGCCTCCGGCCTTGAGATGCTGCTCCAGCAGGGCGCCGCCGCATTCACCCTGTTCACAGGTATGCCTGCGCCTGTCGGCGCGATGCGGGCGGCGCTGGACGCTACCCCGGGACCAGGAAGGACAGTCTCCGGGCCAGCAGCTTGGTGAGAACCGCGTAGAGAGGGACCTGAACCAGCTGGGTCTGGAGCCTGACGAAGACCGTGGCCGCGAAGGGCACCCCGAACAGCATGTCCAGGAAGTAGGGAGTCAGCAGCACGGACGTAATTACCTGGCCCGCACCTATAGCTACCAGGAGCTCTGGCAGCGAGTGCTCTCCGACCCGCTCGCGCCTGCCGAACAGCCTGAGGACGAGCGGCGGTATGGCCCCGGCAAGGGCCGCCGACAGGGTGAAGTGCGGCATGAAAACCCCTCCGGCCGGGCTCATTATGAACCCGGCGACATCGCCGAGCGCCCCGACCACGGCACCGGCGCGCACCCCGAAGTACAGGCCCGCGAAGATGACAGGCATCGCGCCGAAGCCGATCCTCAACGACTCCACGCCGCCTATGGGTATGCGAATACTGGCGACTCGCGACAGGACCACGTTCAGGCTCACCAGCAGGGAGAGCATCACCATGTCGCGCACTGAAAAACGGGACTTTTTGTTCATAAAAAACGACCTCCTTTTGACATACCGGCACAACCGCCACATCAAAAGAGGTCGATCTGTTGATGTGACAGCGAACGCGACTTCCCCACCGCAAATCGCAGGCGATTTTTCGTCCCGGGGCAACGTTCCATCCCAGGGCACTTCACGCGGGGAAACCTACTCTGCCCTCAATTTTTCTTCTATTTCATTATACCATATTTCCGGCTAAACAGACCTCGTCCGGATGATTATCCATTAGTTACCCTTGCGTATCTGCCCTGTGATGCGCTCGAACTCCTTGAGAATTTCGCGATCGTACACCGCGGAGAGATCGGGGAGCACGAAGCTGTAGACGCTCTCCAGGGTCCTCATCGAGGTGTTTATCAGCGAGATCAGGTCTCCCCCGGTCTTTACGGTCTGATAGGTGTTGCGCGCGACCGACAGGTCGTTCTTGAGCTTCTCGGCGGAAGACCTCAGCTTGTTCTGCTGAGCGCGAAGGTAGTCCCTGTACAGGGACGCTGTGCGCACGGTCCGCTCGTTAGCCCTCACGTTGGTCTCCAGCACCTCCCGGCTGGCGTCCCCGGACGGCGTGGAGGCAAGCATCGACTCCGCCTGCTTCTTCAGCAGCAGGGCGGAGCTTGAGATCTCGTCCAGGCGGGGGGAGTACTCCCCGGCGATCTTGTTCAGCACCAGCTCGTGGGCGTGGAGGTAGATGTCGACCAGCACCATGTGGATCCCGGTGTACTTGCGGGCTATGTTGAAGTTCCCCTCCCCCTTGCTCAGCAGCTCGACAACCTGGAGGTTGATCCTCTTGATGCTGTCCGCCGCCAGCATCAGCCCCATAACGTCGTCCCCGCTCACGCTGGCGAGCAGGACATCCAGCCTCTCCGGCTCGACGTACAGTCCCATCGCGTTAAGTGCGACGGACATCGACTTCCGGATGGTGTCCCTCTCCTCCCTGAAGCGGGCGATGTCGAACTGCAGCTCGTCCAGCTGCTTGTCGATCTTCGACCTGGTCTGCCTGAACGGGATCCAGCTCTCCTCCGGGGCCGATATGCGGTCCTTTCTCAGCTCGGCAATCTTGAGGCCGGCCCTCTCGATCTCGTCCTCGAGCAGCCTGTACTCCCCTCTCGAAGAATTGAACTCCGAGTCCAGGAGTATGTCGAACACCTCGTTCAGCAGCTTCTCGTACTTCTGGCTGTTCGACTTCTTGTCCTCTCCGAACACCCTCGACTCCGGCAGGGTCTCGCCCTTTTCAAACAGCTCCAGCGCCTGTTCCAGCTTGGGCATCGCCTTGCTCCACATCCTGGCGAAAAAGGAGTCGCCGGATTCATCCGCCCAGCACGCCCCGACAGAAAATACCGCCGCAAATACCAGCAACGCCCTTACTATTCTCATGCTCATCACCTCGCGTGAGTAATCTACCACAAACCGGGCCGCTTTGCTTGGCGTACCGCGCGGAAACAGCTTTTTTGACCGGACCTCCGCCCGGCGATGATATACTCATGTCATGGGACTATACACGGCACGACGAAAGGGGAGTGGCAAATGAAAGCCGTGACAAGCAGCATTGACGAGGGCATCTGCCGCATCGAGCTCAACAGGCCGGAGGCCATGAACACCTTCAACGCCGAACTGGCGCTTCAGCTCGATTCTGCCCTGTTGGAGGCGGAGGGCGACGGCGGGGTGCGCGTTGTCGTCGTCTCCGGCGCGGGGAAGCACTTCTCCACCGGGATCGACCTCCGCGAGCTGGCCTCGAAGGAGAGACACGAGATCCCGGCTTTTCTCGAGCTGATGGACCTGCACAATTACAGGCTGGCCTCCATGACGAAGCCGGTGATCGCGTCCGTGCACGGATACGCCCTGGCCAACGGGACCGGCCTCGCGCTGTCGTGCGACTTCGTGGTGGCGTCCGAGGACGCGGTCTTCGGCACGACCGCCGTGAACGTGGGGCTGATCTGCATAGAGCCGGGCCTCCAGCTCGCGAGGTGGATCGGGGTTAAAAGAGCCCTCCAGTACGCGCTCACCGGCGACCTCATCCCCGCCGCCAGGGGGCTCGAGCTCGGTTTCGTGTACGCGACGGCAGAGAGGGAGAAGCTCGGCGAGAAGACGATGGATCTTGCGACGAAGCTGGCAGCGAAGAGCGCCCTCTCCCTCCGCGCCGGCAAGAGGGGCTTCACCATCGGCGAGGGGCTGCCGCTCGAGCGCGCCATCAAGGCGGGAGGGGACGTATTCGCGGCCCTGGCCATGTCGGAGGACGGGCGGGAAGGGGTCGAGGCCTTCCTCGCCAAGCGTCCTCCAGCCTACAGGGGCCGTTGACCCGGCGTGGGGACGGCTAGGCGTCGTCCCTCCAGAGGGGCATGGTGGTGCAGCGGGGGCCGCCGCCCCCCTTCACCATCTCGTCTGCGATCAGCGGGATGACCTTGATGCCGCCCTTCTCCAGCGCCCTGATGGTGGCGGTGTTCCTGTCCGAGATGCACACGCACCCCGGCTCGAGCGTGACGGTGTTACCGCCCGAGCCGGAGCGCTGCTCGGTGAACGCCACGGTCTCGCTCTCCTCCCCGCCGACGTTGATGATGCGCACCGAGTCCAGCTTCATCACCCTCTTGATCGCGCCGAAAAGAGAGTCCTCCCTGCGGATGCTCAGCCTGTCGCCCCTGCCCCTGGCTATGTGCAGCACCGTGAGCCTCTTCTCGATGTAGGGGAAGAACAGGAAGGCGTCGTGGTCGATCATGTTCAGGAACATGTCCACGTGGACCGACAGGCCTATCGAGTCCGCCGGGCCTATTCGCGGGTTGTCGAAGCGCAGGGCGAGTACGTCGGTGATATCCCCCAGCTCCATCGTCCTGCGGGCGATCTTCTCTATGGAGTCGGGGTGCGTCCTCTCGTTGACGCCGATTATGAATACGTTCCTGCTGTAGCAGTGGACATTTCCCCCCTCCGCCGGGGTCAGGTCGCCCGGGTCCTCTCCGTACCAGGCCGGTATGTCCAGGCCCGCGAACTCCGGGTGATAGCGGAAGACTGCCCTGACGCAGGCCGGCTCCTTCACCCTGTCCCGGTTGAACATCTTCCCGAAGACGATCCCCTCCCCCAGCACCGCCGCAGGGTCGCGCGAGTACAGCACGTTGGTCATCGGGAAAAGGCACCACTGGTTGGACACGTCCACCAGATCACGCAGGGACATCTCGTCCGACACGTCCAGGAGCTCGTCCTTGGTCATGCCGAGGAAGAGCCGGTCCACCAGATCCTTCGGGGACAGCCCCGTAAGGTGCTCGCGCAGGATCTCCAGGGTCTGCTCCGCCAGGTGAGACCTCTCCGTGTCGAGGACGGCGGCCACCACCTCGGCCTTTGCGACCGGAAGGGCCAGCACGTCGCGCAGCAGGTCCTCGAGCAGGTAGACCTTCGCGCCGAACTCCCTCACGATGGCAACCCACTTCCTGTGCTCCTCGGCCGCCTTGTGAACGCTGGGCACGTAGTCCCAGGCGAGCTCCCCCACGTTCAGCGGCGTGCACCGCTCGATCCCCCTGCCGGGCGGCTGCATAATCACCGCTCTAAGCTTGCCGATCTCGGAATTGACGCTTATCCTCACAGGTCTCCCTCCAACTCGTCAGACATTATTCCCCGGCGCTTACCGGGCATGACCGGCCAAGATGCTGAAGGGCCACGTCGAGCAGCACCCTCGCCCCCTGCACCAGCTTCTCCGAGGGAGTGAATTCGGCCGGGTTGTGGCTCACTCCCTCCCTGCTGGGGACGAAGATCATGGCGGTCCTGCACACCCGCGCCAGCATCTGCGCGTCGTGCCCCGCGCCGGAGGTCATGCGCAGGGTGGACAGGCCGCGCCCCTTCGCGGCCGCCTCTATCGCGTCCGCCAGTCCGCGGTCAAAGCAAACCGGCTGAAAACGCGCCAGGGTCTCGACCGAGACGTTCACACCCTCCTCGGCCTCAAGCCGGTCCAACAAGTCCATAAACTCCCTCTCACCCTACAAAAACCTGTCCTCGTCCGGGTCGCGCATGTCCATCGTGAACTCCGCCCTCGACGGGATGACGTTGATAGCACCGGGAGAGAAAAAGACCGTGCCAACCGTGGTCCTCGTGCCTCCCGAGCCCTTGGCCAGCTCCCTCAGGAAGACGATGGCCCTGGCGGCGGCGTAACCGGCGTCGTGCCGCATCGAGATGGGAGTGGTCCCGGCGTGGTTCGCCGTCCCTTCGATGACGACCCTCTTCCAGGAGATACCCTGCAGATCCTCGACGACGCCGATGTCGATCCCCTCCGAGTCCAGCACGGGTCCCTGCTCCACGTGAAGCTCCAGGTACTCGGCGGGGCGCAGAGCGGCCGGGTCGGCGTCGCCGCACGGGCCTCCTCCAGACCTATCCCCCCTGCGAAGAAGAGAGATCCCATCATGTCCGGGTGAAAGCGAACCCCCTCCTCGTTGGTGAAAGCACCGACCAAAAGGGTGCGCCGAGGCCGCAACCCGGCGCTCCTGATCGCACGAGCCACGGCCAGCCCCGACAACACGCCGTACACCCCGTCCAGCGGCCCGGCCTCTATGACCGTGTCGATATGGGAGCCGATCATCAGCGCGTTCGAGCACGAGGCATCCTCCCCGGGGAGAATGCCGAATACATTCCCCATCGGGTCTACCCTGACCTCGAGTTCAAGCTCCTTCATCCATGATACGAGCCTGTCGCGCGCCAACCTGTCCTGGTCCGACAGGGCCAGCCGCGTCCTCCCGGCTCCGGGGCGGGATTGATCCGCTCCTATCCCCGCGAGAACCTCTATCTGCCTTAACAGCGCGGTACCGTCTATCTCCGGCCGCACACCGTCCACAATATCAACAGTCACGCAAGACCCCCCTCGCATAGGCGTTTTGTAACACAGGAGACACAACCCGTCGACGAGGACAGTATACTAGAAAAAATCGGAAACACTCTGTTGAGTCAGGACAAATCCGCACTCTTGCGGGCGGCGTTGGTTTCTTCGGCCTTCGTGAAGGGCACAGACAAACACCGTGTCGCCCCGGGGAACGGCGTTAGTCTTTTGGTAGAACTCGACAATTACTTGCCAATATGGAAACTAGTTTATATTTTTAATGATATCGTTATCTGTCAATAAACTATCAAAAAAAGGGTTGCGGTTATTTCCATACAGCATATAATGAGCCGAGGAAGCCCTGAACGAGTGCGTTTCCCACGTCTCAGACCCTGTCGGCACCAAGTGCCTCGGTGGATTGTCGGCATATTCAGAGGTTCCCGAAGTTATACTATGTCGAAGGAGTGTGTCTGTCCATGATAATTCGCGGGAAAGAGCGGCCTTCTGGTTGGATTTCTTTTGCCATCCTATGCTTGATCTTATCGGTCTTCCTTGCGGGAGGATGCGGCGGCGGGGACGACGACCCGGCGGTCGAAGGGCCCGCCATCGGAAAGGCATACTACATCGGCAACGTCAGAGAGGGGCTGGCCCCCTACCTGCAGAGACGCTGCATAAGATTCCTCCCCTACGACGGGGAGGCGACCGACGGACCGCTCTTCGTATCCTACCGCTCGGGCTTCACTCCGGACGACGGCGATATCGTGTCGATGAACAAGGTCTACGACGCCGGTCGCTTCGTAGTGCTGGTGCATGCGACGATCGACCAGGTCAACGAGTTTCTAGGACACATCGGCCTGCCGCCCCGCTTCGACATCGAGGATGGAAACGAGGAGCAAAAACTAGTCGAGATATTCGCGATGAACAGGCGGCTGCGCGACGACGGGGGCACCGATATATTCACCTGGGTGACCCCGGAGTACGTGCCACCGACAGTTTCAGATAGCGCAAACGACGACCCGGCGGAGGAGCCCCCTCTGCCGGAGGACGATTTCGACCTCGAGGAGTTCAACGAGACGAGGAGTAGGAACTTCGTCCAGTACGTCGCGGACGAGGAGAAACGCCTCGAGGAGATCGAGAGTGGCAGGGAGTCCGCGAAGGCCGCTGTGGCCTCTGCCACCAACGACCTCACCCAGATAGCCCAGGCGCAGCTCGAGACTTTCGACGTGTCCAAGCCCAAGCAGCACCTCCGGCTCAATTACTGCATCTATGCGTGTCACTCCTACAACACGGCCGACGGAGTTGACTACGACTGGTTCGTCGTCCAGCAGAGGGCGACTCTGAATCCGGAGAACAACTACAAAAATAATGCCCACACAGATGAATACCTTGCCCATATCTACGGCTACATGGTGTACTACGACTTCGAAAACTGGCTGGAACACAGCAACTCGGACACAATGGTACAGCTGATGAACTCCTCCCCCTCCTCGACGTCCGGCAGCACTTCCACCACGAGCGGTTTTACGTGGAACCTTGGAGGCAATGTCGGATTGAACGCGGCGGGGCCGTCAATAGGACTCTCCGGGGGCGCCAGCTTTTCGTCGTCCGAGATGGTCGCGGTTGCGGACTGCACGGTGACGAACAGATCCGCCCCCTCCGATAAAAAGACCGCCGCTCGCTGGAACTACGAATTCCCGAGGCCTACCATTCTGCCGTCCGGAGGGAATCCGTTTGACACTGGCGATTTCAGGGACGCGGCCAGGCTGTCGCGCAGCAACTTCGAGCCCTTCAACCAGTGGCTGTGGAAGATACCGCCGCATGCGCGAGACCAGATAAAGGGCTTCAAGTCCACATTCTCCTGGGTGAACGGCAACTCCTACGGAAACCAGCTCATCTGGTGGGTAGAAGCAAAAAAAGTCAGGCATGAAGACTGGCAATCCGACACGAGGACCTTCACCATCCCTTTCATCTACGCGCCGCTGATCGCCGGAAACGGAGTGGACTTCTCCGCGAAGGGTGATCACAAACGACTCGAGTTCGGCACGGCCAGGTCATGGACGGCGGAGAGCAACCAGGATTGGTGCGACCTGTCTCATTACAATGGTGGGCCGAACGATACCGGAGACGTCTTCGTCACCGTGGACCCTAACGACACGGGCGAGGACAGGTGGGCCAACATCACTCTCAGGACAACCGACGGGAAGGGTGAGTACACGGTGAAGATCTTCCAGTCCAGGTATTAGACGTCCGGGCGTCAAGATAGTTCAACAAGCTCGTGGGGGTCGCTGGTGTGCGACCCCCTTTTTCTCGGGCGAATACCGCGCGCTTGCGCATGCCGAAGGCTTGTACGATAATACGGTGGTAAAATACTGCGCCGGGGGAACTTCATGGAAATAGCGATAGACCTGATCATAGTAGTCACGGCCGGGCTGATCGGCGGCATAATCACCAGAAAGCTGAACCAGCCCCTGATCTTCGGATACATAATCGCGGGCATAATTATCGGCCCCTACACCGGGGGGATCTCGATCGCTGACCCGGACCAGATCGCGGGACTCGCGGAGATAGGCGCGGCCCTGCTGCTCTTCTCGCTGGGGCTCGAGTTCTCGATGAAGAGCATCGCCTCCATCCAGGGGGTCACTGTCGGCGGAGGCGCGATACAGGTGTTCATCACCCTCTTCATAGGCTACGGGCTGGCGCGCTGGATCACGGGCTGGAGCGCGGTGCCGTCGATGTGGTACGCGGTCTCCATCGTGTCGTCGAGCACGTCGGTCATAATGAAGACCCTTGCGTCGAGAGGACAGCTCGGGACCCTGTCGAGCCGCGTGATGCTCGGCATGTCCATAGTGCAGGACATACTGGTGCTGCCGCTCATGGTGCTGCTGATCGGCCTTCATGGGACGGAGCTGACCGTGCTCGGCGTGCTGTCTCCCGTGTTCAAGGTGGTCGCGTTTACGTCGGTGATGGTTTTTGCAGGCTCTCGCGTCATCCCGCGGGTGCTGAAGTACGTGGCCGGGTGGGAGTCGCAGGAGCTGTTCATACTCTCCGTGACCGCACTCGGCCTCTGCATAGGCTACATAACCTACGCCTTCGGGCTGTCCTTTGCGTTCGGCGCCTTCATGGCAGGGCTAGTGCTAAGCGAGTCGGACTACAGCAAGAGGACGTTGAGCGACATATCGTCGCTGCGCGATGTCTTCGCCCTGCTCTTCTTCGTCTCGATCGGGATGCTGCTGGATCCGACGGTGCTGGCCTCCCACCCGGTCGCGACCTTGCTGTTGATGCTGGGGACGACCCTCGGTCGCGGGGCGATCCTGTCCGCTCTGACCTACATCTTCGGCTTCCGCAACGTGATCCCGCTGGCGGCCTTCCTGACCATGACGCCGATCTCGGAGATCGCTTTCATAGTTCTGCAGGCTGCGGTCACGACAGGCGCGATGGGCAAGACCGAGTACTCCGTCGCCCTCAACGCGGTCGTACTCTCCATGATCTTCGGGCCAGTGATTTCCGGGCTGGTCTCCCCCATATACGCTCTGGTGAAGAAGAGAGGTTCGCCGGCCAAGGTCAGGAGCATCAACCTGCCCAAGAGCCACCTGAAGGATCACGTGGTGCTTGCCGGGGGGATGAGCCTGGCCCGGTACCTGGGAGTGCTGCTGGCTCGCTTCGAGATACCATACGTCATCATAGAGCCGAACCACGCGGAGTTCCTCAAGGGAAAGGAGCTGGGGCTGACGATGCTGCTGGGAGACCCGGCGCAGCGCGTGGTGCTGGAGGCGGCGGAGCTGACCCGCGCGAAGCTTGCGGTGATAACCACGTCGGCAGGGATGGGAACCGTCGAGGTAATCCGGGCGATCCGCGGGCAGAACGGAGACGTTCAGATGCTGGCGTGGGCCGCGGACGAGGAGGATATAGACATACTGAAGGGGCACGGAGTAAGCCATTTCGTGGAGCCGGATTTCGAGGCGTCGCTAGAGATGGCGCGCCAGACCCTCGCACTGTTCGGGGTAAAGGCCACTGCCGCCCACAGGGAGCTGGAGTCGCTGCGATGCTCGATGTACGGCCCCCTGCTCGAGCAGTTCCCGGAGTACGGGGACATGAACGGCCTGCAATCCTCGACCAACAGGCTGGCGCTCGAGTGGGTCTACGTCCATCCGGGCAACCCCGCGGAGGACAGACGGCTGGACGAGTCAAGGCTGAGGGAGGCCCTGGGGATTTCCGTGATTGCGGTGCGCAGGGGCGGAGAGCTTGTCTCCAACCCCGGAGGGGACTTCGTACTGCGCAGAGGCGACTACCTGGGAGTCGTGGGCACCCCGGACGAGAACCGCAGGCTGGTGAAATTTTTCAAAAAACCGTGAGACGCCAAGGCGAGATCCCTCCTTGTGTCATCCCGAGCGGAGCGAGGAATCCTGCGTTGCACCACCTCGGCTGAGGTCCCTCGTTAAAGAGCCACCGCGGAGTAAGATCCCTCCTCCCTCCGGTCGTCGGGATGACATACCTCCGGTTGTTCGGGATGACATAAGGCCCAGACTCCTCCTCGCGCCGGTCGTTCGGGATGACATAAGGCCCAGACTCCTCCTCACGCCGGTCGTTAGGATGACGGAAGGCGAAGGATCTCTACGCCCCAGCCGCCTTCATCCCCGCCCTTTCGCCGTACAATGCGCCGCCGAGTATCATCGCGGCGCCTGCGATCTGGATCGGCGTCATCCTCTCCCCTAGCAGAAGCGCGGAGAAGATCAGTGCAGACAGCGGCTCAAGGTAGCCCGTGATCACCACCGTCTGCGCGGGCAGGCGCTGCATGGTCGAGAAGTACAGGTAGCAGCCGTACCCTGTGTTGACGAGCCCCAGCAGGAGCATCGGCATCAGGCTCCCGGAGGGGATGGAGACCGTTAACCCCTGCCTGGCCACTACGAATGCCGCCACCGTGAGGAAGCTGACGGCCAACTGCAGCACTGCGTTCTCAAACCCGGTGATGCTCGCCGCCATCCGGTTGAAGATCACCATCACGGCCAGCATCACAGCCGACATCAGGCCGCATGCGAGCCCCCAGGAGACCGCTCCTTGAGCGAAAGCATCCCCGTTCACCAGCACCATGCCCAGCAGGACGACCGCGAACCCCTTCAGCCGCGCCGGGACCAACCTCTCCTTGAACACAAGCGGCGCAGCAACCATCACGATCGCAGGCCCCACGTAGTAGGCCAGCGTCGCGAGTCCGACCCCGATCTGCCTGTATGCCTCGTACAGAAATATCCAGCTCTTGCCCATGGCGATG
>CAYWKH010000002.1:13020-27785 GCA_964458805.1 uncultured Synergistaceae bacterium | reverse complement strand
GCAGGAAGCAGAGATCCCTCATTTTCCGAAAGGCAGTGAATCTTCCGCCCGCCAGCAAAAAAACCACGATCAGGAAGAGGCTGCCGATGAAGGTGCGCAGGTAGACGATCTCCAGGCTGGAAAGCATTATGTGGCTGGCTACAATACCGTTGGATCCGAATACCAGGTAGGACGACACCAACCGAACGTAATCCATCCTCATCCTCGAGACCTCCATGGAATAGCGATATGAAACATCAGGCGGGAAGCGACTCTCTTACGCAGGAGGGCGAGCCGGGGGGCGGCGCATGCTGCCGCAAGTCGCTGTCGCCCCTGGCCCGCCTCCGAGGGGTCTTAGTCTATCTGGTACTTTTCCTTCAGCTCGTCGAAGCGTCCGCTCCCCCTAAAGGCCGCTATAGCCTCGTTCACAGCCGCCAGGAAGGCCTCGTCCCCCTTAGGGAGGGCTATGGCTATCCCCTCCCCCTCCTTGCTCACCCTGTTGCGGAAGGCTATCTTCAAGGCGTCCGCAAACACCTTGTTGTTCCTCAGGAAGGAGTTGCCGACGGTGAGGTTGAGGATGGAGAAGTCGGCCCTGCCGTACTTGACCTCCATCAGGGCGTCGTCGTTCTTCTGGAAGCGCTTGATCTCCACGGGGAGCCCCGTGGCCGTGATGAATATATCCTGGGCCGTGCCCATCTGGACGGTCGCCGTCTTGCCGGTCAGGTCGTCCAGCGACTTGGTGGAATCATCGTCGCTTCGCACCACCACCACGTCCTCTATCTCGAAGTAGACGTCCGAGAAGTCGACTTTCTTGCGCCGCTCCTCCGTGTTTATCATGCCAGCCGCCACCATGTCGATCTTGCCGGTCAGAAGGGCCGCTATGAGTCCGTCGAATGCCATGTCCACTATCTCCACTCTCTTGCCCAGGTGCTCTCCGATCGCAGTGGCAATCTCTATCTCGTACCCCACGACCTCATTCTTGTCGTTCCTGTACTCGAAAGGAGGATAGGTAGCCTCGGTCCCGATCCTGATAAGATCGCCATCCATCACGCTGGACGCCGACACCTGGCGCGGGTGGAGCATCAACGCGCCCGACAAGACCACCGCTAGAGTCCACAACAGGCATTTCTTCAATTCCATCCACCTCCGAATTTTTTTAACTACGTGTAACGGTAGAGGATTATACTCTATTTCACCCCCGCGCCTCAATGGGCCGTGTCGCAAGGTCTACCATTTTCTCCGGCATATACGAAGTCTACCGTTTCACGGTCTGGTTTGCGTCGTCGAAGCCGCGAAGAACTCGTACGCGTAGTAGTCCGAGTACTTCCGGTGCATTTCGGGCTCTTGCGCGAGTTGGTCGAGCACGTTCAGAGCCTCGCTGTCATGTCCGTACTTGCGGCGCAACTCCCCGATACCGGCCTCCATCGGGGTGTAGAAATCATCCCACCATGCCTCGTCCGGCAGGGTGAAGTGGCCGATCAGGGAGAGACCGCTCCTCTCGATCGCCGCGATGACGTCGGAGACCCGGCCCATGGCAGGATAATCCGCCTCGAAGCAGGCTTTGATATCGGCAGGGGGGTCGTCCCTGCGCCAGACGGCGTCGGTGAAGGCAAGACAGCCTCCGGGACGCAGCAGCTCGCGGCATATGCGAAGGGCATTCTCGATGCCTATGTTGTAGAGCGCCCCCTCGGACCAGATCAGGTCGAAGCTCGCAAGGGGCAGTCCGGGTTCGGCCATGTCGCCGACAACCGGCGTTATGCGGCCGGACATTCCTCTCCCGGCGACAGTGGACCGCAGTCGCTCGATGCTCGGGGCATGGCTGTCCATGGCCACGATGGAGCCCGACGTGAGATCGACGAGATGAAGCGTCTGAGCGCCCGTGCCGCAGCCCAAATCCAGCACCGCGGGCGCGGGCGGAAGACCGCGACAGAGAGCGAGAGCCCTCGCGGCGCACTCCCGGTTGCCGGGCCCCTGCCGCGGAAGCGACTCGTACAGCTCAAAAAAGATCGGCCAGAAGCGCGGCGACGGTTCGTTCACTTTATACCACTCCTTCGAAGGGCAGGGGCCGGCTCTCCCAACAGCGGAGAATCGATTCTGGTGCGCTCGACTCTTGCCGAAATTTACCTGCTTGTGTAGTCATGAACATTTTTCCGAATACAATAGTCTCCTTCGTAATTGCCGCAGCGGGGCGAGAGACGGCCTGTCCCACAGATAATACAGCGGTTCGAACAGACCGAGCCTGACTAGTATATAATCAAAAATCTGCCTGCGACTCGAAACACTCCATATTTCACGCAGCTTCACCGATTTTATGCGCCTTTTGACATCAAGCTTCATGTCGTCGGCCTCCCGGCCTCGCCCCTTGCCGTCGAGAGATCGCAAGGTGCCGATCATTCCCCTGAGATAAACACCGGCATACAGCTGCCTCCAGCGCGGCGTTTCGCTGACTGAATAATCCTCGCGAAGCGTCTCTTTTACATACAGGGCATCCTTCATGGCTCTGGTGCTAAGATTAAGAGTTATTGAACCAGGAGAAGCGACATAATAATACAGTGCTTCCTCAAGAAACGCCACCCTGTTAACATTGCGCATCACGTAATGGTTTAAGAGCAAGTCTCCACAGTAAGAGATATCAAAAGTAAATTTATAACATTCTCTGGCCATTAAATTTCTTGAATAAAGCTTATTACATAGATAGCCATTTACTTTATCGAGTATGACCCTTTCTATCGCGGCCTCCTTGGACTCCGCGACGTCCTCTTCGAAACTGAAGGTCTGGATCGTCTCCTCTCCAATGACCCTGTAAACACCGCAAACCACCATGTCCGCCCCGGTCTCGCTCATGCGTCCGTACATCTTCGAGAACATGTCCGGGGCTATGTAATCGTCCGCATCCACGAAGCCAAGGAAGTCGCCCCTGCTCAGGCATATTCCGGTCCATCTCGCCCTGGTCTCCCCGCGATTCGACTGGTTGACGATGGAGAAGCCGGGGCGCCCCTGGTAGTGTCTCGCCACCTCAAGGGTCCCGTCGATGGAGCCGTCGTTAACCAGGATGATCTCCATATCGTCCAAAAAGTCGGAGGCGAACACGCTGTCCAGGCAGCGCTTCAGTGTTTCCTCCGCATTGTAGGCGGGGATGATGACGCTGATCTTGGGGTTCATAGCGGATCCTCGCTGTAATAAATATTCATTCGTTCGGCAACAGGTGGATGAGAGCGCGGCCGATGCCGGTGTTGTCACTCTCGCCGGAGAAGTACTCCGAGCCGGGGCCGACTGCGTACACGGGGACAGCCGCGCCCGAGTGGCCGAAGGAGGTCCAGCGAACCCCGCCCCGCCGGGCCAGGACTCGCGAGACCGCCATGGTCAGGGGCTCGTAGGGGCCATAGCGCCGATTGTAATCCTTGTCCCTTGTTCTCCCGCCGACGGGCTTCATGCTCTGCGCGAAGGCGGCCCCAAGCTCTTCCGTCTCCCCGGCTGAAAGGTTCCCAAGGCCGAAGAACCCCGTCAGAGCCGGCAGCACGCTTTCGAACGACCTCTGCCCTCCCTTGCGCATCTCGGCCACCTCTACGTCGAAGGATTCGTTCGACCTTCTCTGCCTGGAGAATACCGCATGGAACGCCTGCCCCTCGATCTCGCCGTCCAGGGACATCCCCCCGGTCTCGTGGTCGGCCGTTACGACTACCAGGGTCTCTCCGGGCCTGTCCCTGGCGAAGTCCAGCGCCTCTTTCACGGCATCGTCCAACGCCGCGACATCCCTGACCATCGATGCGGTGTCGCTCCTGTGGCAGGCCCAGTCGATCTTTCCCCCCTCGACCATCAGGAAGAATCCGTTCGAATTGTCCAGCAACTTTATCCCGAGCCGGGTGTACTCGGCCAGCGACAGGACGCCCTTAGGACGGTCGATCTCGTAGTGGAGCGCCCCCGCCGAGCCCGAGGCCAGGATTCTGTCGCCCGGCCTCGCCGACAGGATCTCCGTGGCGGTTCGCAGCACTTTGTAACCCTGCGCGGCGGCTATTTCATACAGGTCCTTCCTGTCCCCCTTCCGGTCCCTTCGCCTGCTCAGCCCTCCCCCGCCGAAGTAGTCGAAGCCGCTGTCGGCGAGCTGCTTCCCTACCTCGTAGAGTTCCGTGCGGGAGGGGGACCAGGCGTAGAAGGCCGCCGGGGTAGAGTCGTTCATGAAGGAGGACGTGACTACCCCCACTCTCATGCCCCTGTCCCTGGCGAGCATGGCGACGGTGACGAAGTGCTTTGTCTTCGAGGGATCCATGTTAAGGATGCCGTTCTCGGTCTTGTACCCAGATGCGAGGGCCGTGCCAGCGGCAGCCGAATCCGTAACGGCCCCCTTCGCCGTCCCGGTCGTTATTCTTCCCCTGACGGGCAGGGAGGCGAAGGCGAGCTCCCCCCTGCCAGACGCTCGGCTGTACAGTTCGGCGGCTTTTACCTGCGGCTCCCCCATGCCGTCTCCTATGAAAAGAAAGATGAATCTCGGACTCTCGGACACCCCGGATGCCGGCGACGCGATCGACAGAGCCAGCAACGCGACCAGAGCCGCGGCCTTAAGAAAACGTGGTAGTCTTCCCAGAAGAACACCCCCTTTCAAACTCTATCTCTATAAGCATGACCAGATCGTCGTTGTCAAGTCCATTTTAGTGTATAAATCGTTTCTCGGTCAATTTCATTCAGCCGCTCCCGCGTCAGCCTTCTTTCGAGGCAGGGACATGACGGAATACGCCGGAACTGCGATCCCGGCGGTGCGGCATGTTCTGGATAGCTTGCGCTTCTGCCCGTCGCTCGTAGTCGACCGTTGCGGGCATCCCAGAATTCGAGGCCGACCTATTCGACATCGCGAAGACCCCCGGCCTCAAGCTGATAGTGCATACTCCGCTTCCAGGGACAAGGACCGCCGGAAAAATGCATTCCCTTCTGAACGCGTAACAACGCACACGTTGCGCCACAGGACGCTTTACTTCTCGCCATGGTACGCCCGCCGCGGTTTTTATCTTTTCATTGTGTTCAATCGGGTGAAAAAACGAGCCGCACGCTCCTCCCTCCTCTTTTGTGAAAAATAGAATAAATTTGACGTCGAATTTTTCTTGTGCTAACGTTGTCAGACAACAGACGTAGGATAAAGAACACGTCCGCGAAGATAAATTTTTTCAGGGAGAGTGCTCCTCGTGGAACCGATAATACCGTTCCAGCGAAAGAACCGTAGCGACATGATCCATGAAAAGCTTTATGAATTGATACGCGAGGGGCACTGGAAGCCCGGCGAAAAGTTCCCTACGGAGATGGAGCTCGCGAAGCTTTTCAATGCCGGACGTTCCACCGTGCGCGAAGCACTCAACCTGCTGAAGGCCTCGAACCTCCTGAAGGTGATCCCGGGGCACGGCACGGTGGTCGCCAGCCCTTCCGAACTCGAACACAACATCCTCTCGCGGCACATCCCCGATAGTCGGACCGCCCGGGAGCTGTTCAACATCGTCGAATTTCGCATCTGCCTCGAACCCTCCACCACCTACCTCGCCGCCGAACGGGTCGTTCCTGCGCAGGCGGACAGGCTTCTCGAACTCGCCGGAGCCGTCAACGACGATACGCTCGCTCCGTCGGAGTTCGCCGAAACCGACATCGCCTTTCATGCCTTCCTCGCGGAGATCGCCGGCAACCCTCTCTGCATCGAGACGATGCGCTCGCTCCATAACTTCTTCTACAAGCAGCAGATCGTCACCTCGCTCATATCCACCAGAAAAAAACCGGTCGCACAAAGCCATATCGCCATCGCGAAGGCCGTGATCGACCACAACGCGAAGCTCGCGGAGAAGGAGATGCGGGCGCACCTGTACAACACCAGGCAGTACCTCGAAAGCATCGTGCGGGAGACGCACGTTCCGAAGAATTCCCTAAAAACATCCGGAGGTGAATCATGAATCAGGAGACTGTAACCGCAATGAAAGAGAAGGCGCGCGCCGTCCGTCTCGGCATCATCGACGCGCTCGGCGTGGACAAGCGCGGGCATCTCGGCGGCTCCATGTCGTGCGCCGACATCGTCGCGGCGCTCTACTTCCACAAGATGCGCCACGATCCGAAGAACCGCTTCATGCCGGACCGCGACCGTTTCATCATGAGCAAGGGGCACTCGGTTCTCGCCCAGTACGCGGCGCTTGCGGAGGCAGGGTACTTTCCGAAGGAGACGCTGCTGAAGACAAAGACGCTCGGCAGCATTCTCCAGGGACACCCCGAACGAGAGACTCCCGGCGTGGAGGCAAATACCGGCTCGCTCGGGCAGGGGCTCTCCATAGGCGTGGGCATGGCGCTCGCCGGGAGGCTGGACAAGCTGAACTACCGCACATGGGTCGTCCTCGGGGATGGAGAACTTGCCGAGGGGCAGGTCTGGGAGGCAGCGACGGCGGCCGCGGCATTCAAGCTGGAAAACTTGACTGCCATCGTCGACATGAACGGGATCCAGGCGGTGGGACGCACGTGTGACCGCTACAACCTGGGGGATATCCGCGGCAAATTCGACGCCTTCGGATGGAGAACATTCGAGATCGACGGACATGATATGGCGCAGATTCTACAGGCGCTTGACGAAGCGTCCGAGGTCAGAGGAACACCCTCCGCGATCATCGCCAGAACAGTCAAGGGAAAGGGCGTCTCCTTCGCGGAGAACACGCCCGCCTACCACAACAACCTGTTGACGAGAGAACAGCAGGAAGCTGCCCGCCGCGAGATTCTGGCTATGTGAGGGGGAGAAAAGACATGTTGATGAATCTACGCGCCGCCTACGGCGAAGCCATTCTTGCGCTCGCGGGAGAGAATAAGAACGTCGTCGCCCTCGACGCGGATCTCTGCGGTTCCACGCAATCAGTCGTGATCGAGAAGAATTACCCGGAGCGCTTCTTCGAGATGGGGATCGGGGAACAGAACATGATCTCCGTTGCCGCAGGACTTGCGCTCAGCGGAAAGATACCGTTCGCCCACTCATTCTCCGTCTTCGCCACGGGACGCCCCTTCGACCAGATACGGCAGAGCGTCTGCCTGCCGAACCTCAACGTGAAGATCGTCGGGTCGAGCTGCGGTCTTTCGGATTTCGGAGACGGCGCCACGCACCAGTCATTCGAGGACCTTGCCATGATGCGCGTCCTTCCGCACATGACGGTCCTCAGCCCGGCGGACGGAATCGAGACGAAATGGGCCGTGCGCGCTGCGGCGGCCATCGACGGGCCGGTTTATATCCGTCTGAACCGCAACGACCTGCCGGTACTCTTCGACGAGAAGACACTCTTCGAGATCGGCAAACCGCTCGTGGTCAAGGAGGGAAACGATGTAGCCCTCGTCGGCACGGGGACAATGACCTCCATAGCCCTCGACGCGGCGGAAATTCTTGAAAAACAAGGCATTTCGGCGCGTGTCGTGCATATCGGGACGATCAAACCCCTCTGCGGGAAGTCGCTCCGGAAAGCTCTCGGAGGCATCCGGGGGATCGTCTCCTGCGAGGAGCACACAATCTACGGCGGACTCGGGTCGGCGGTCGCCGAGGCCCTCTGCGATGCTCCCCTGCCGATGAAGATAGTGGGCATCCAGGACCGGTACGGGCAGTCGGCTGTCTGCTACGAAGAGCTGCTGGAGTGCTACGGACTGACCAAAGAGGCCGTTGCGAGGGCGGCGGAAGCGCTGCTTAAAAAGTAATAGATATTCATACAGGGAGGCGATCGTATGAGCGCAATAGGATTCATCGGGCTCGGCATCATGGGGAAGCCCATGGCGAAAAATCTTCTGGCCGGAGGGCTGCCCCTCACCGTCTACGACGTGGTCTCCGCCGCTGTGGATGAAGTCGTCGCAGCCGGTGCGGCGAATGGAACGTCCCCGAAGGACGTTGCGGAAAAGTCGGACATCGTCATCGCCATGCTGCCGAACTCCCCGCACGTCCGCGAGGTCGTCTGCGGCAAGAACGGCATTCTGGAAGGGACAAAGAAGGGGCAGATCGTTGTCGACATGAGCTCCATCGCCCCGCTGGCGAGCCGCGAACTTGGCGCGATGCTCGCCGAGAAGGGCGCGGAGATGCTCGACGCGCCTGTCAGCGGAGGGCAGGAGAAGGCAGAGAAGGGAACCCTCGCCATCATGGTGGGGGGCTCGCCCGCAGCCTACGAAAAAGTGAAGGATATCCTCGCCCTGATGGGCAAGAGCACGCTCGTCGGTGAACTGGGCGCGGGACAGACGACGAAACTCGTCAACCAGACCATCGTGGCGATTAACATCGCGGCGGTGGCCGAGGGCATGGCCTTCGCGAAGAGGGCGGGAGTGGACCCGGAAAAGGTCTTCCAGGCAATCCGCGGCGGCCTTGCCGGCAGCCAGTGCATGGAGGACAAGGCTCCCCGCATGTTTGAAGGACGCTACAATCCGGGCTTCCGCATCAACCTGCATATCAAGGACCTTGCCAACGTCCTGGAGACCAGCCGTTCGCTCCATCTTTCGATGCCTCTCGCGGCCCAGCTCATGGAGATGTTCCAGAACCTCGCCGGAGAGGGGCACGAAACGCTGGACCACGGGGCGCTCGGCCTCTTCTACGAAAAGCTGAATAGCCTTTCGCTGAAAAAATAACCGCCCGCTGACGCGGGAGGACCAGTCAAGGGGGGATGCGCAGGGAAAAACCGTTGCAAGCCAGTCGCGCACCGTTCGAAAAGCTTCCGGAACACGAGCAGTACAGCCTTGTATATGAAAAGGAGTGGTCGTTGTGAAGAAGTCCGTTTCAATGGTTGCTATCGCACTTGTCATCGTCTTCGTTATCGCGGGCGGCGCGGTCGCCGCGGAGAAAGTATGGGAAAAGGGAACGCCCACCGTCATTGTCGGCTTCGGCGCAGGCGGCGGCACGGACACCTCCGTCCGTCCGGTGGTCGTCCTGATGTCCAAGTATCTGAACGAAACGATCAACGTCGCAAACATGCCCGGCGCAGCGAGCGCGGTCGCGGCGGAGCACGTTCTCGGCCTTCCCGCCGACGGATACACGATGTTCGCCACCGGTTCGGGCTGCTTCGGCGGCTTCAAGGTGAAAGAAACTTCCAACTCCGGCTGGGAAGAGTGGAGCTCCTGGCATCCCTTCCAGGGCCCCGCGGCTATCCTCGTCGCCGCAGACGGCGAACTGAAGACCTTCCAGGACGTCATCGACGCCCTGAAGGCGGGAAAGATCAACATGGGCGCATCCGGCTTCGGTAACGGCCCCCACGTGATCATGCAGGCAATCGCCGAAGTGGCCGGCATCAAGGATATCAACTACGTAACCTTCGACGGCGACCGGAGCATCGCCACAGCGGTCCTCGCCGGCGAGATCGAAGCGGGCATCGTGACCTTCTCCTCCAGCATCGACATGGCGCAGGCCGGGACCATCAAGGCGGTCGTCGTGATGGCGAGAGAACCTATGAAGATCACCGATACGATCACCATCGACCCGATCGTCAGCGTCCTCCCCGGCAGCGAAAAGATCCCTGACCTGGGCGAGACCTGGCCCATCTGCATCCGCCGCGACGCGCCCCAGGAGATCAAGGACAAGATCACCGAGGCCTTCCTCTGGGCCATCAAGCAACCCGAAATCGAGGAGTACACGAAGAAGAAGGGGCTCAATATAGTCGGCCTCACCGGCGAAGACGCGGACCGCTTCATTTCGCTCCAGATCTCCGGATACGCCTGGGTGCTACACAATTCGGAAATGACCGAGAAGTCGCCCGAGGAATTCGGCATTCCCAAGCTGGCCGATTGGGATTGGGAGACCGAGAAGAAGAAGCTGACGAAATAACATGGCGCACAGAGTTTTCAAGGGATCCGGGGCCGATTTCATCTCGGCCGTTTGCTTTGCGATCTTCGGGGCGGCGTTTTGCATCGCCGCCCTGAGGATGCGAGTGTTCAACAACTCCCTGCTCGTCTCGCCGGGTCTTTTCCCCCTCATCCTCGGGGCGGTATTCATTCTCCTCGGCCTGCTCCTCCTCCGCTCCGCGGTGAAACGTGGAGGGTGGGAACAGGCTTCGCACGTCCTGAGCGGAGGAAACCTTCATGCGTTCGCGACGTCTCCGAGAGTCCACAAGGCCGTCGTGCTTCTTCTCATCGTTGTCGCGTACGTGGCCGCCTTGGGCTATATTCCCTTTCTATGGGCGACGGCAGGGTATCTCCTGGCCACCTTCGTCTATCTCAAAGCGATGAAGCTGCACTGGATTGTGCTGGTCTCCTTTCTGGCGGCCTACGCCATCACATTCGCCTTTCGGGATCTCTTCCGGATCCCGATGCCGTAAAGGAGGGTCGGATATATGGAAATACTGCATCTTCTCGCCGACGAGGCTGTTCAGGTAGGGCACTCTCTGCTGGGATCGCTCAACCCGACCATTCTCGCCATGATCTTCGGCGGCAGTCTCCTGGGCCTTCTCGTGGGTGCAATCCCCGGCCTGACCGCGACAATGGCGCTTGCTCTGCTGATCAACCTCTCCTACGGAATGCCGCTGGAGAATGCCGTTGCATTCCTCCTGGCGGTCTATATCGGAGCCGTTTCCGGAGGACTGAACTCGGCCATCATGATCAACATCCCCGGAACCCCCTCCGCCGCCGCAACCTGTCTCGACGGTTTCCCGCTGGCGAAGCAGGGCAAGGGAGGAATCGCCATAGGAACCGGCATCATCGCCTCCTTCGTCGGCACCATGTTCAGTATCCTGGTGATGATCTTTCTTTCGCCGCTCGTCTACAAGATCGCGCTCCGCTTCGGCCACTGGGAGCTCTTCCTTCTGGCCCTCTTCGGCATCATGATCTGCGGCACGCTCTCCGCCGGGAAAGACCCCCTCAAGGGGTGGATCGTCGGGTTCCTAGGCTTCGCCGCCGCCATGGTAGGGATGGAACAGATCTTCGCCTACCCCCGGCTGACGTTCGGTTTTCTCCAGCTTAAGGGAGGTATCCCGCTTATCCCTGCGCTCATCGGTGTCTTCGGCATCTCGGAATTTCTCGCGGTGCTCCAGGAGAACGTGGCGTACACGATTGAGGGGAAAGTCGGGAAGGTCATCCCCCCGATGAAGGAATTCATCCCCCTCGTCCCGTCCGCGATCCGTTCCGGCATCATCGGCGTCATCATCGGCGCCATTCCCGGTGCAGGCGAGGATATCGGGAGCTGGCTCTCTTACGATGTCGGCAAGAGACGCTCCAAACAGGGGCACAAGTTCGGCACGGGGAGCTACGAAGGGGTGGTCTGCTCCGAAGTGGCGAACAACGCCGTCATCGGCGGCGCGATGATCCCGCTGCTCACCCTCGCCGTTCCGGGAAGTCCGCCGTCGGCGATGTTCCTCGCGGCAGTTTGGCTTCACGGCGTCCGTCCCGGCCCCATGCTCAACTTCGAAAACCCTGGATTTCTCCCCCTCGTGGCGGCCATGCTCATCCTCGGCTCGTTTGCCATGCTCTTCTGGGGGCTCGCGCTCGCCAAACCGATGGTCGCCGTCCTGAAGATCAAGCGGGAGATCCTGCTCCCCATCGTTATTCCACTGACCGTCATCGGGGCGTACGCGGGAGGCGTCCGCATCTTCGACGTCTACCTGATGCTCGCATTCGGCGTCCTTGGGTACATCCTGCGGCAGATGGACTACCCGCTGGCCCCTCTCGTCCTGGGGCTGATTCTCGGCCCCCTGGCCGACACCAGCTTCCGCAGGGCGCTCCAGCAGAGCCGCGGCGCCATCATGCCGCTGCTCGAACGCCCTATCGGGCTGCTGCTGCTGCTGTGCGTCGCCTGGCTCATCTGGACGGGGATAAAACGTACCAAGCAGTACTACGCCGAACAGACTGCTCTTGAAGACGGAGAGAATATCTCCGCGGAATAGAGAACAAAGCGCCGCCGCTTTCTCGGACGGCGAGGAGGGAGAACGGACTATGCGCGCAGTGGTGAAATACAAGAGGGAAGACGGCAACACGGAGGTTCGGGACGTCCCGGTACCGGAGATCGAGTCTTCGGACGTGCTCGTGAAGGTCGCGTACATCGGCATCTGCGGAAGCGACCCGCATATGTACCACAATCAGGTCTCCTACCCTATGGCGATTCCCCTCATCCTCGGGCACGAGTTCTCGGGGACCATCGCAAAGGTGGGCGCCAACGTGAAAAAATGGAAGGTCGGCGACCGTGTGACGGCGGAGACGCATGCCCGGTTCTGCGGCGAGTGCGTGCTCTGCAAGACGAACAACTACCGCTTCTGCCGCGAGCGGAAGGGGTACGGCTTCGGCGTGGACGGCGCGTTCGCCGAGTACGTCAGGGTTCCGGAGCGTATCCTGCATGCGGTCCCCGATTCGGTTTCGCTGCGCGATGCCTCCTGCACGGAGCCCGTCTGCGTTGCCTACAACGTGGTGATCGCGAAGACGGGCGTCAAGGCGGGCGACAGCGTCGCCGTCCTCGGCCCCGGACCGATAGGGCTGCTCTGCGCCCACATGGCGAAGCTCGCCGGGGCGAGTCATATCGCCGTCTTCGGCGCGCCGGGCGACGAAAAACGCCTTGAAATAGCGAAGCAGTATGGTGCGAACGAGACGTTTCTCCTCGACGGCTCGTCGGATCCGAAGAGTGTGGCCGCAAAGTTTAACGAAGGATACGGCTTCAACTCCGTCATCGACGCCGCAGGCCCGACCGCGACGCTGAAGCTAGCGATGGAGCTGGTCATGCCCGCGGGAATCATCAACAAGGTAGCGTGGGGTCCGAAGCCGGTGGACATCAGCCTCGACCCGCTGCTCTCGAAGGGCGCGACCCTCCAGGGCTCGTTCAGCCATTCATGGGACATCTGGGAGAAGGTCCTCGTCATCATGGGGCAGGGGCAGATGCCGCTCGACGCGCTTATTACCCACGAACTCCCGCTGGAGGGGTGGAAAGAAGGTTTCGACCTTATCGAAAGCCGCGCAGGGCTGAAGGTCGTGCTTAAACCGTAGGAACAAAGAAATGCCCGGGGAGGAGAACGAGTTCCTCTCTTCTCCCCCGCACATCCTTTTCATCCCGGCACCCCGGTCCAGAACAGAGGCCACCCTGGGGTTCAAGGTTGTATTAGCCCTGTCGTTCCATCTTCCCGTTACGACCCCTCTTCCGCGTGATTACCGAAGATCCGTTCGATGGACGCGTGGAACCCGGATTCCCGCCCGCACACAACGAGGCGTGCATAGGTCAACAGCTTTTTCCAAGTAATACCTCGAGTTTCTCATCCTGAGCAGAATGATCGTATCAAGTGAGAACAGGCCGTGCAGTATTTCCGTTTCCAGCGTAACGCGGAAATGACAAGGCCACTCCGGAGAAGCTATCCAGAATGGCCTGGAGACTACCTGGCTCCTCGTATGCAACCCTCTTCACAACCGTATCTTGGCCGAATGCTAAAACTCATCACCGCATCATAAGAGCGAACACACCCCAGCCCAGGTACTCGCGCGTACAAGTCGCGTAGCGCACAGGCTCCGAGGTCAGTAGGGCTCGAACCTCTTTCGCCAACTCGTCATCAGGGTTGGCTTCAAGCCATCGGCGCATGGTGAGCCACTTGGCCGCCTCATATCTGTCCCAACCGTCTTGGTCGGCCAGAACCATTTCGACGACGTCGCAGCCAAGGCGGCCGAAAGACGCGAGCAGTTCCGGAAGCATGAGAAAGTCGGAGATCGTATGGGCGAGACAACCCTTGACAACATCTTCGGTCGGCGGCATCAGCCGCCAGAAGGGCTCGCCGATGAGGACGATCCCTCCGGGACGGAGACTTCGAACCAGAAGCTCGATAGTCCCGGCGACTCCCCCGCCGATCCACGTGGCACCGACACAAGCGGCCACATCGACCTTTGTGACGGCGACGTAACCGGCGGCATCGCCATGGATGAACTCGACTTTATCGGCGACGCCGAGTTCTTCAGCGCGGTGTTTCGCCTGCTCGGTGAACAACCGGCTCATGTCGATGCCGGTGCCGATGACGCCGTGGTCGCGCGCCCAAGTGCACAGCATCTCCCCCGAGCCGCTGCCGAGGTCAAGCACGCGGGCTCTCGGTTCCAGGCGAAGCGCCGCACCGAGAGCGACTAGCTTGTCGGGCGTTATCGGGTTGTGGATGCGATGAGCGCTTTCGGTGATGTTGAATATCCTTGGTATGTCCATTTCCGTGTAATCTCCTTTTTACACCATTATGGGGACTCAATCGTCTTGGACTGACACTGCGGTCAACACTTTGAACTCGAACGGCCGGGCCTGATGAGGTCCACGCGTCCGGGAGAGAATGCTTGACCTCCGGCGACGACTGCGCCGAGCACAGGGAATAGGCCAGGCACCTGTTTGCCTAAGACCACGATTGTATGAATAATCGCCAATCGCCAATCGCCATCAGGCCCAGGAAGACGCCCCGTCACCCTCCCCGATACTGCGCATTCGTTCCAACCTGTATATGCTGTGGCTGATGGAGAGCTCTTCCGCCATTCCCAACTCCACCAGCGGGGCGAAGAAATTGGCGCCGCCGTAGACCAGCATATAACCCCTGTTACGATCCTTGTAGCTCATCAGGTAGGAGTTTGGAATCTGGGCTTTGAGCTCGACCGCGCTCCTGAGGAACTCCGGGTCCGTGTTCTCCATGATCTGGACCACCTCGTCGAAGAAGACCGAGGGAAAGGTCTTTATAGCGGCGGTAACGAGGCCGCTTCCGGTGTTGACCATGCTCCACATCGAAGTGTACTTGCCCCTTATCAGCAGTTCTCCCGGGCTGAGAGTTGTCCCTGAATGGGAAATAATATCCGCGATGCCCTTCGGCGAGCCGCCTTCCATTCTCAAGAGAACGGTC
>CAYWKH010000002.1:0-13010 GCA_964458805.1 uncultured Synergistaceae bacterium | reverse complement strand
GTGGGTATTCGGGCCTGCTGGAGAAGAACGTCGTAGTTCCGGCTCGACACTCCTATCAGCGCTTTTTTCCCCTCCGGGACGTCGCAGTTCCACATCCTTTGACCGGGATTTAGCAGACCCATACGGGGAGAGAGTATCGCCCCGCTCTCGGAGACCGCCTCCAGGATCTGGAGCGCCCTCGGCAACCTGGCCTCGTCCACCATGAGGGTGTTGACCATGATATTGCCCCTCCGTGAGCCCCGGGAGTAGTCGCATTCCAGCGACAGCCTCTCCGTCTCCATGGCCAGTCCGCCGACCCTGTCGAAGACGAAAACCATCTTCGCCTCTGCGACACCCCTGTCCGTCAGGGCTACTCCCCTGTTTCCGTAGCGTCGGGCCAAACCCCTCTTTTCAAGGTTGGTTATATTATACCTGATTGTCCTCGGCTCCACTGCCACCCCTCTTTTTTCAAGGGCGCCCCTCAGCTCCGCGGAAGCCAGCAGCTTTCCGCTGAAGTACAGGGCTCGCAATATCTCGACCATGGTCTCGGAGTAGCCTTCTACATCGAACATCTCTTTCCCTCCCAGGACTGCCGGGAGAGCATACAGAGGCCCGCCCGGCGCGGAACTAATTTGCCGTTATTATACTTCGAAGAAGCTAAAATAGTTTTCGGGAATTCGTATCAATCCCCGATAAATACCGTTGTTATCCATGTTTTTATACCATCGCCATCCGAACTTGACAAGTCAACGCAGGCAGAGGTATCATCGGAATAGCGATTATACGGCAATAGCTTTCCGTAGCCAGTATTTTGCGACCTAACAATAATATCCATGGGAGGAGTCGTATCCGTGAGGAAAATTTCTCTGCTGGTCTCGACGGGCAACTTGGGCGACAATATCATTGAGAAGGGCACTTTCTACGAAGGTGTCAAGAGGGATATCGACTGTTTTGGGGCCGACGCGGGCACTGCCGACGCTGGCCCCGCATTTTTGGGCGCGGACATGCCGCACAACCCCGTTGAGTGGGAGCGACACGACCTGGAGATCACCCTTGTCGAGGCCAGGAAGAAGAAGGTCCCGATGATCGTTGGATCCTGCAGCACCACGGGGACCGACAGGGGAGTGAACCTGTACGCGGACATTGTCCGTTCAGTCGCCAAGGAGCGGAGGATGGAACCCTTCAAGATGGCCCTCATATACTCCCAGGTGCCTGTCGAAACCGTGCGCGAAAGGATGAGAAAGGGCGAAAGCGAGCCGCTGGGCGCCTCCTTTCCCTTGACGGACGAAGTCCTGGACAACACCACCAACGTCACGGCGAGCATGGGGACGGAGCAGTTCATCCACTCACTCAAGGAGGGAGCGGACGTGATCATCGCCGGAAGGGCGTGCGATGACGCGGTGCTGGCATGCTACCCCGTCTTCAAGGGATTCGACCGGGGCATCAGCCTTCACATGGGGAAGGCCGCCGAATGCGCCTCGCTGGTCTGCTGGCCTCAGAAGGTGAAGGAATCCATAATCGCCACAGTATACGACGATCACTTCACCATAGAGCCCATGCACCCCGACCAGCAGGCCACCCCTCACAGCGTGGCGGCCCACTCCATGTACGAACGGACCAACCCCTTCATCCAGGCTCTCCCCGGCGGCATCCTCGACATGCACGCCAGCAAGTACGAGGCCCAGACGGACAGGATCTGCAAGGTCTCAGGCAGTCTGTTCGTCCCCTCGCCCGACGGAAGCTACAAGGTCAAGCTCGAAGGCGCGGGAGAGGCGGGGCACAGGGTCTACCACCTGGTCGGCATCCGTGATACGAGGGCCATAGCGAACCTCGACCAGATACTGGCCGATACTCGGAAAAAAGTCTCCGAGATCATCGGCCCCGCCAGGGACGACAAGTACGAGTTGTTCTTCCATTCTTACGGCAAGAACGCCATTATGAAGGAGAACGAACCGGTTGAGATGACCCAATCTCACGAGGTGGCCATTGTCATAGAAGTCATCTCAAGGGACCTTGAGCTAGCCACGTCGGTTGCGAAGTGCGCCAAGTTCCGTTTCTTCTACATGAGCTACCCTGGACAGATGAACTCCTCGGGAGGCTCGGTGGCCCTGATCACCGACGAGCCCCTCTTCCCGAGGAACAGGTGCTACAAGTGGACCGTGGACCACCTGCTGACGCTGAAGGATCCCCTGGACCCGTCCATATTCCGGTTCTCCTTCGAGACCGTATCGGGAGTTTAAGGCCGTGGAGATCAGCCTGGAGGACACGCTGCTCACGAGACAGGCGGATTTCTACTCCTCGCTGGCTCCGGAGGACCTGCCGAGGGAGGTCGCGGAAAAGGCCAGGCGAGTCCTGATGGACTTCCTGTGCGAGACCGCCGCGGGCTACAGGGAGGGGGAGCTCGCCTCCCTGGCGATCGACTACGTCAAGGAGACCGGCGGCAGGGGTGAGGCCACTATTCTCTGCGACGGCGCCATGGTACCGGCGCCATGGGCCGCCCTCGCCATGGGCATCATGGCCCACTCGATCGAGCTGGACGACGGGCACCGGTGGGGGACGTCCCATCCGGCGGTGGCCGTCATTCCGGCGGTGCTGGCAATGGGCGAGAAGAGCGGTTCATCCTTTCCGGAGATACTGAAGGGGATAGTCATCGGCTACGACGCCATGCTAAGGGCGGCTCGGGCGATAAATCCGTCCCACCTCAAGCGCGGTTTTCACTCGACCGGCACCTGCGGCGCCATTGGCGCGGCTGCGGGCTGCGCGTCCATCATGGGGCTGTCCGCCGACAAGTTCGCCTACGCCATGTCCATGGGAGGGCTTCAGAGTGCGGGGCTCCAGGAGATGCTCCACGATAACCCCGGAATAAAGCCCCTGCAGCCGGGGAAGGCCGCCTTCGCGGGGGTGCTGTCGGCGGAGTTCGCCCGCAGGGGCGCCAGATCGCCCCGCACCCTGTTCGAGGGTCAGCACGGTTGGCTGAAGGCAATGTGCGACGGAGAGTACTCCGCGGACGGGCTGACAGGCGACCTGGGGCTCAGGTGGGAGATCCTGCTGACCTACACGAAGCTGTACCCTACTTGCAGGCACTGCCACGCCGCGATCGACCTCGCGAGGGAGGCCAGGTCCGTCCTGGGATGCACCGAGGCGGATGTGGAATCAATCCGAGTAAAGACGTACAGGCTGGGCATAGTCGAGGTGGGACAGGTCTTCCTGCCATCCACCTTCGAGGAGGCGATGTTCAGCATGCCTTTCTCCCTGGCCCTGGCGCTTCGCAAGGGGAATGTCACCCTCCAGGACTACACTCCGGAGGTCCTCGCCGACGCGGAGTTGAGGCGGGTCGCCTCGGCCGTGACAATCGAGGAGGACGAGGGAATGAACGCCGTCTACCCGGAGGAGCGGGGGGCCTGGATGCGCGTGGTGCTCAAGGACGGCAGGACCTTTGAGAAGGCCGTCCCCGTGGCCAGGGGCGAGCCGGAGAACCCGGTCGACGACGAGGGCCTTATGGAGAAGCTCTCCTCGATGCTTGCACCGTACTACCCCGACGACTTCATGACAGGCCTGTGGAGGATTTGCGTGGAGAGAACCCCGGAGGAAGTCGCCTACGGGGAGATAATCGATCATTTCGGGAGGTTTAATAATCGATGAAGACCATAAATATCTGCGAACTCGCCAGGACCATAAGAAGCAAGAACGCGGGCAGCTTCATGATAACCCTTGAGATAATCTTCGCCGACCGGCATATCTACGAAAAGGTCAAGCAGTCGGGAGCGGTCACACAGAGGACGATCGCCGATGCCTACGGACTTCCGGAGGAAAGTATTTTAGATTTCATGTTTTTCGACCCCGGAATGGGAATCAAGGCAAATATTCGGCGCAAGAGCCCGAGCGGCGGTCCCGGCGAGACCGACGTCTACGGCTGCCAGCAGTACGCTCCCCTCTTCGCTCTGGAGATCCCCTGGGCGGAATGAGACGCCGCATGTCCACTCTGACGGAAAAACTGGCGGACTTTTCGACGTCCCTCGACTACGACGGCTTGCCCGGGAACGTTGCTTCCCAGGCTCGAAGGTGCCTCCTGGACACCGTCGGCGCACTGCTGGCGGGGAGTCGCCTCTCCCTGAGCGGCGAGGCCGGGCGCAGGTTCGCCGCGAGGCTGGAGGAGAAGGGGACCTCCGTGGTGGCGGGGAGCTCCATGAAGAAATCCTCCATGACCGCCGCCCTTGTAAACGGCATGGCGGCCCACGCGCTGGAGCTTGACGACGGCACGAAGTACGCCACCTACCACCCCGGGGCGTCTATAGTACCGACTGCCCTGGCTCTGGGAGAGGCCGAGGGCATCGACGGCAGAAGGCTGATCGAGGCGATAACGGCGGGCTACGAGGTCTCGCTGCGCATTGGCACGGCCATCAACCCGGAGCACTATCTCAAAGGATTCCATCCCACCGGCACCGTCGCGACCTTCGGGACGACCGTCGCAGCCTCCAAGATACTCGGACTCTCGCCGAGACTCGCGGTTCACGCCCTGGGAATCGCCGGGAGCCTCGCCTCGGGCATAAACCAGTACGAGATCGACGGTGCCGTGTCGAAGCACGTCCACCCGGGAAACGCCGCCAAAAACGGAATCCTGGCCGCCATGCTCGCCCGGGACGGCATGACGGGGCCATCCGAGATACTGGAGGGTCGTCTTGGCTTCTTCCACTGCTTCGCCGACGGCGCGAACACGGGGATAATCGACGGCGACCTTGGCGTCGACTGGCACATTCTTCGAATCTACTTCAAGCCCTACTGCTCCTGCAGGTACGTTCACTACGCCATCGAGGCCACCCAAAAAGTCCTTGAACAGCGCCCGTTTCCCGGGGAGAGCATCGAGTCCATCGTAGTGAGGACTCACCGGAACGCCAAGCAGGGCTCGGACATCCCCGACTACCGCTCCCCCCTTCACGCCAGGCTCAGCATTCAGTACGGCATAGCCTCCATTCTCGTCCGTGGAAGGGCCGGCATCAGGGAGTACGAGGAGGAGGCCATCGCCGACCGGGAGGTTGGACGGGTCTCCGACTTGGTAAGGATAGAGGTGGACGACGATATCCAGAAGGTCTACCCCAATCCCCGCTCCATGATAGTGGAGATAAGGGACAAGAATGGCAACTCCGCATCCGCCAGGATCGACCACGCAAAAGGAGACGCGGAGAACCCCATGTCCGACCACGAGCTTTTCGAGAAGTTCAGGGACGTCACCGGGGGGATTATCGACGAGGAGAGAGCAGAGAAAATCATGGCTTCGGCCATGTCTATCCAGGAACGCGAAGAGATCCGCTCCTTCGCGGAGATGCTCCACATCCAGTAGGGAGGAATGCGCAGTGATGGACGTGATCAACGCAAGGCTGTCGGAATTCGCCTCGAAGTACAGGTACGAGGACATACCAACCGAGGTGCTGGACCACCTGAAGCGGGTGCTGCTGGACAACTACGGTTGCGGCCTTTTCGGCTCCACGACTCAGTGGATGAAGATCTACCGCGACGTGCTTGAGAACATGAGCGACAGGCAGGAAGCCACCATCTGGGGCACCGGACGGAGGACCTCGGTAGTGAACGCCATGATGCTGAATGGGTCTGCCATCAACTCCTTCGAGCTGGACGACACTCACACCGACGGCATAATCCACGTGTCCACCGGTGTCCTCGGCTGCGTGACCGCCTTCGCGGAGATGCTTGGCAACGTCAGCGGCAGGGACTTCCTCACCGCCGTCGCCCTGGCCTACGAAGTGGCGTGCCGAGTCGCGGCTCCTGTTGGAATGGAGATCGCTCATCAAGGGTGGAACAACACCGGGACATGCTGCCCCTTCGGCTCCACGGCGGGCGTGGGCAGGATGCTTGGCCTATCCGCGGAACAGATGGGGCACGCCATGGGAATCGCGGGAAACTGGGCGGGGGGACTGCAGGCGGTGCAGTTCGCCTCGATGGCAAAGCGCATAGTGCCATCCAAGTCCTCGGAGGGGGCCATTCTGGGCGCCCTGCTCGCCCAGAATGGCTTCACCGGCATTGAGGACGTCTTCGAGAACAAATTCGGAGGCTTCTACAACTGCTTCACGGACGACGTCTACGACGCCGAGCGCACGAGCGGCGAGCTCGGTTCAAGGTGGGAGCTGATGGGCATCGGACTCAAGTTCTACTCGACCTGCCGCAGCAAGCACACAACCATCGGGGCCCTGCGCAGGTTCAAAGAGGAGAACCCCGACATTGCTCCCGACGACATTGTCAAGGTTGTGGCCCACACGACGTCCATCACCCACAAGTACTCTGTGGGGGCGGACGCCATCACGAGCGTCGTCGCCGCCCAGCTTAGCCACCCGTACGTCTGCGCCGTCACTCTCCTGGAGGGGACGGCCTTCATCGACCAGTTCACGGAGGAGAAGATAAAAGACCCGAGGATCCTGGAGTTTGCCAAGAAGGTCGAGGTAGTGAGCGACGAGGAGATAGAGAACCTTCCGCGGCATCTTAGATACACGGTGAAGGTGGATGTCCATACCAGGGACGGCAGGGTGTTCAACCTCCGCGAGAGTTTCCCCAAGGGTCACCCGAAGAACCCCTTCACCCACGAGGAGCTGCTCTGGAAGTTCACATCACTGGCCGGAAAAGCCATATCGGACGGGGAGCAGCTGAACAGGATAATCGACGCCGTGCTCAACCTTGAGAAACTGGACGACATGAGAGAGCTGACGGCCCTGCTGGCGACCGGGGACTAGCGGGAGGGGGGAGATCGGGTGGGAAGGACAGCAGCCGAAAAAATCATATCCGTCCACTCCGGGAGCGCCGTCCGCGCCGGCGATTTCGTTGTCGCCGACGTCGACCTGGCCTTGATTCACGACACCACCGGGCCTATCGCCATCAAGGCGTTCAGGGAGTACGGCAGGGAGCGCGTCTGGGACCCGTCGAAAATGATCATCGTACTCGACCACGCCACTCCGAGCCCCAACGAGAGGATCAGCAACCTCCACACCCTGCTCAGGGGGTTCGCCGCTGAACAGGGCATCCCGCTCTACGACGCCGGAGAGGGAGTCTGCCACCAGATTGTGGTGGAAAAGGGGCTGGTCCTACCCGGAGGGCTGGCGGTGGGTGCCGACTCGCACACCTGCACCTACGGGGCCCTGGGAGTATTCGCCTTCGGCGTCGGCTCCACCGACATGAGCGGCGTTATGCTCACGGGCAAGCTATGGCTAAGGGTCCCCGGGACTATGAAAGTCCTCTTCCGGGGGGCGATGGAGGAGGGAGTCAGCGCCAAGGACCTGATGCTCTACTTTATTGGACATGTTGGCGCCGACGGCGCCGACTACCTTTCCCTGTCCTTCTGCGGCGATGCGGTCAAGAGAATGTCCCTGTCCGAGCGGACGACCCTGGCCAACATGGCCATAGAGTGCGGCGCCAAGGCAGGCATGGTGGAGCCGGACGAGACAACCTCCGCCCACCTGGAGGCCCTGGGCAGGGGGGTGGGCAACCCGGCCCGCGACGACGAGGACGCATTGTTCGACCGCGTGGTGGAGATTGACGCGTCGAAGGTCCCCCCGCAGGTCGCCCTCCCCCACTCCGTGGACTCGGCCGTGGCGGTCTCGGAGGCCGCCGGGACCGAGGTGAGCCAGGTCTATATCGGCACATGCACAAACGGAAGGCTGGACGACCTCGGAATCGCCGCACGGATCCTGGCCGGCAGGAGAGTCTCGCCGAACTGCCGCCTGCTGGTGTGTCCCTCTTCTCGAAAAGTCCTGGCGGACGCCATTTCCAACGGAACGCTCCTCCAACTGGTGGATGCCGGGGCCACCATTCTACCGCCCGGCTGCGGCCCCTGCCCCGGTACTCACCTCGGCGTGCCAGGGGACGGAGAGAACGTCATCTCCACCGCCAACCGCAACTTCAAGGGCAGGATGGGGAACAACAGGGCGGGGGTCTACCTGGCGTCACCCGCCACATGTGCGGCCAGCGCCCTGGAGGGCCGGATCGCGGACCCGCGGCCGTACCTGCGCGGCTAGTCTGAGGAGGCCGGTCATGGAAAGACTGATTCGCGGACACATCCACAAGTTTGGCGATGATGTAAACACGGACTACATCATCGCGGGAAAGTACACCAAGACCCTCGACTTCCAAGCCCTGGCGGAGCACGTATTCGAGGACGTCGACCCCGGGTTTTTTCACCGCGCCCGTCCAGGAGACGTCGTGGCAGCCGGGAGAAACTTCGGGTGCGGATCATCCCGCGAGCAGGCGCCGATCGCCATCAAACACGCAGGGATCTCGGCCATACTGGCCAAGTCATTCTCGAGGATCTTCTTCAGGAACGCCATCAACCAGGGGATTCCCGCCTTTATATGCGACACCGACGCGATGGAGCCGGGCGACGAAATATCTATCAGCATCAAGGGGTGTTTCGTCGAACTCCCTCAAAAGGGCGTAAAAATCCCACTTGTCCCACTGTCTCAGGTGATGCTCCACATTCTTGAAGAGGGAGGTCTCGTGGATTACCTGAGGAAATACGGAACGTACATCCTCCCCGACCAGGCGGGAGAGAATAATTGAAAGGAGCGTGGAATGAGGGAGTATAGGTTCTTTCGTGATGTTTCTCACATTGAGGATTGAATGAAGACAGGAGGTACGAAAAATGACGCGCAAAAAAGGCTTGTTCTCAACGGTATTTTTAACTGTCCTGGCAGTCGTGTTCTTTGCAGGGGCCGCCGGGGCCGATGTGCACCTCAACATGGGCAGCACTTCCTCGACCTCGGGGGTCTACGCCTGGTGCGTGGCTGCGGCAAACGTGATCAACAAGGCCGACAATGGCATCCAGGTCACCGTTGTGGAGAGCGGCGCAGGCATGGACAACCTGAGAAAGATCAGCGCCGGCGTGTTCGACTTCGCCCTGGCCATCGACCTTCCTGGCTCCCTGCAGCTCTACAAGGGTATCGAGGGCTTCGAGGGAAAGCAGTTCAAGGATGTCAGGTGGCTCTTCCTCAGGAACATATTCGCGGACAGGCTCTATGTGCGCGAAGACTCTGGAGTCGCTTCTTTCGGAGACCTCAAGGGCAAGAGGTTCTGCCCCGGGATTCCGGGCTCGGCGTCAGCTGCCTACATAGTGGATTACGACAAGATCCTCGGTCACGGAATCGAGCTAGTCCCGTCGGCCCTCGGAGACGCCATCACGGCTCTGAAGGAGAACAGGATCGTCGGCATGCAGAAGTCCAGCGGTCTCAACAACATAGACGCCGCCCTCATAGAGGTCAACCTCACGACGCCCCTGACAGTTGCGGGCTACTCGGAGGAGGACGTGAAGAAGATCCAGGAGAAAATCCCCTACATGACGTTTCTAAAGCGTGAAAAGGGGAGCATTGCCGAGTTCCCCGACGTGGGCCCAATCTGGGAGGAGTGCCCCATAGCAGGGGCGGTAGCCACCGCCGCCATGCCAGAGGAAATAGGCTACCAGATTGTCAAGGCCTACGCCGAGGGTTTCGACGAGATCGTCGCAGCCTACGGGCCGGTCAAGGGCTTCGATCCCGTGGGCGACTACTTCAAGAACGCGGGCGACGACGTGATCCCGGCCCATGCGGGGCTGATCCGTTACGCCAAGGAAAAAGGCATCGAGGTTCCCGAGCGGTTCATCCCGCCGGAGTATAAGCAATAGTACGATCAGGCAATAATCTACCCCGGCCGTGCCTGCGGGCGCGGTCGGGGACAGCGGGGGGATTGCTCATGCTCTTTTCATCATTCGGCAAAATGAAGACCAAAGCCATCTTTTTCCTCGGACTCCTGCTTGCGCTCTTCCAGCTTCTTGCACCCGTCTATCTGACTGGCTTTCTTGATATCCAGTTCAGGGCCATTCACGTGGCCTTCGGCCTCTCGATAGCCTTTCTCTACTTCCCCTTCTCGCGCAAAGCCGACGAGGACGCTCCCGATGAAGGGGTAACCGTACTCGACATTCTGCTGGTGGCCGGTCTCCTGGCGGCCAACGTGAACGCCTTCCTCAAGGCTCTTGACATGTACACCGGGGTCAACGAGGCGGGAACGCTGGACCTGGTCCTGGGGGGAATCCTGGTACTCCTGGTGCTTGAGGCCGCCCGCAGGACGGTTGGCTACGCGATTCCCATCATGGTCGTCCTTCTCTTGACATATATCTTCACCGGTTCGCACTTCCCGGGCATGTGGAAGATCAGGGGGCTTGGCCTTGAGTACGTGTTAAGCTCGCTTTACTACTCGCCGCTCGGCATCTACGGAAGCGTCACGGGAATGTCAGCCACCTTTATCTCCATGTTCATCATCTTCGGCTCGCTTCTCTCCGCCACCGGCGGAGGCAAGACCTTCATCGACATGGCCCTGGCGATAACGGGCAAATACACCGGAGGTCCGGCCAAGGCGGCCGTGGTCGCGAGCGCCCTTTTCGGGAGCATATCGGGGAGCGCCGTGGCCAACGTCATGGTCACCGGAAGCTATACCATCCCCCTTATGAAACGGCTGGGGTACAAGCCCGAGTTCGCAGCGGCGGTAGAGGCCATAGCCTCCTCCGGCGGAGGCATCACTCCGCCGATCATGAGCATAACCGCCTTCATGATGGCCGAATTCTTGAACATTTCCTACTTCCGTATAATCGGCTACGCACTTCTCCCCTGCCTCCTCTACTACACGGGCGTTTTCAGCGGAGTCCACTTTCGGACCGTGCGTATGGGAATCGACAGACTGCCCCCGGAGGAGATACCCAAATGGAGGGACATACTAACCCTCGAAAGAATTGCCGGCCTGCTAATTCCCACTGGAGTACTGCTCTATCTCATCGCAGTTGGACAGCCGCTTCAACTGGCCGGATTCTACGCATGCCTCTCCGCCCTCCTAGTATTCCTGGTCCTGGGCATCATGAGGAAGGACATGAAGCAGACCATGAAGCTCATCGTGAACGCCCTGGCCGAGGGGGGCCGGGACGTAGCGCAACTGGTGCCCATACTGGTCTCGGTCAGCATGCTGGTCAACCTCATAGGCCTCACTGGAATCGCGCCCAAGGTCAGCGGCGTCATACTCGAGATGGGCGGTTCAAACATCTACCTGTCCCTGCTCATCGCGACTATCGTCCCGTTCCTGCTGGGCACTTCGCTGCCGACGGTGCCCACCTATGTTCTGTCCGTATCGATACTGGTGCCACCCCTCCTCAAACTGGGGATCGACCCGGTGGCGGCGCATTTCTTCTTCATATACTGGGCGATCCTCGGCGGCGTTACGCCTCCCACTTGCACTGCGGCGGTGGCGGCTGCCGGGATAGCGAAGGCAAACTGGGTCAAGACCGGGTTTTTCTCCGTACGACTGGGGATCGTGGCCTTCATACTCCCCTACTTCTTCGCGATCAACCCGGCCCTGGTCGCGAGGGCACCCTGGCCCGAGATACTTATCCACGGCAGCACCGCCTTCTTAGGTTCCATATCAATAGCCTACGGGCTGTTCAGCTACAGAGAGTGCTTTATCAACCCTCTCATCTGCGCCGCGTTTACCGTTGGCGGACTGCTCCTGCTCTTTCCGGAGACGTTTCTGTCCCTCGCCGGCCTCGCCCTCGTAGGCATGGCCTTCCTAGTCGACAAAAAAGTAAGGTCAGGTGGTGCCGAGAGCGGCAAAATTGCCGTATAAATGCCGAACAGGGAGGGTCCTGCGCGATGAAAAAGACAACGACTCTGAAGAATATGATCATGGAAAGAAAGGCGCTCGTCTGCCCCGGGGCTCACGACGCCATTTCAGCGAAGCTCATCGAGAAGGCGGGATTCAAGGCTCTGCAGGTGAGCGGTTTCGGGCTCTCGGCCACCTATCTGGGCCTGCCGGACATGGCCTTCATCGGCTTCAGCGACGTGGTTCACTTTACCAAAAATATCGTGGACACGGTGAAAATACCCGTCATGGCGGACGCCGACACGGGCTACGGAAACAGTATTAACGCCATGCACGTGACAAGGGAGTTCATCAGGGCGGGAGCGGCGGGAATGAACATAGAGGACCAGGTGTTTCCAAAGCGATGCGGTCACCTGGAGGGAAAGCAGGTCATCCCGACGGAGGAGATGGTCCTTAAGATCAGGGCCTGCAGGGACGCGGCAGACGAACTGGACGCGGACTTCGTCATCAACGCCAGGACGGATGCCATCGCCGTGGCCGGGATAGACGAGGCCATACGGCGGGCCAACGCATACGCCGACGCGGGGGCGGACCTGGTTTTCGTGGAGGCCCCAAGGTCGGTCGATCAGATAGAGCAGGCAGTCAGGGAGATAAAGGCCCCGGTCAGCATCAATCTGATGGACGCGGTAACAGGGGGGAAGACACCCCTCGTCCCGATCGGAAGGCTCAGGGAGATCGGCGTGGGAAGAGTGAGCATCCCGGTCGGACCTCTTTTTGCCGCTATAAAGGGAATGACGGCATATCTCGAGGCAATAAGGGACGACCAGATAGCGGAAGGGAGGACTGAACTTGTGGCGCCGTTTTCGGAGTTCAAAAGTCTAGTGGGCTTCGAAAGGTTCAGGGAGCTGGAGAGAGACTACCTTCCCGAGTTCGTGGAATAAGACCGCTCGTTTCCTGGACAGGGATCAATCTACAACTCAAAGTAGGGTAAGTGCGGCCCCTGCGGGGGTCGCACCTTTTCATCGCGCCGTTGGCCTGGCTTTCAGGGTCGGGATGGCCGCGCAGACCGCTCGCGATGATTATCCCGCAGTCGAAGGGCCGGGTCGAGAGGGTTATTTCGCATTGGGTCGTCTCCTTCTTTAGAAAAAGGCTCCTCCCCGTTCGGGGAAGAGCCTCCGTCTTTCGACTTAAACGGGGCCCGGCCCCGTTCTACTGTCCGTAGAGCTCTTCGCTCCACTGGTCGCTGGACCTGCGGAAGAGCACGGGGTCGATTATTCGCCCGTTCTCGCGCTCCGCAGGCAGAAAGGCGCCCTCAGGCATGAGCCAGTAGGCCTTTCCCGACATGAAAACCAGTTTCTTTGACATGCTGCTTTTACCTCTTTCTTCAAGTATTACCGAATAACGCACGGCTGCGAAAATGA
>CAYWKH010000001.1:89962-98604 GCA_964458805.1 uncultured Synergistaceae bacterium | reverse complement strand
TTTCCTTCTCCGCAAAGGTAGACGACGATTCCTTCCTTGGTCTGTCGGCCTGCATACGGCGCTCCAGTGGCGATGCTCGCGGCGATGTCGAAGACGGCGAACGTCTTTCTGCATCCGCTTTCTCCGAAGAAGAGCGCCAACGTGTCAGTTTCGAGAAGGTCGTCCACTAAAAACTCCGGTTCCGTCAGCGGGATGTCTCCGATACGGCGCAACGTGAAGGCGGTTGAAGGCTTCTCCGGTTCCTTCTCCTTATGCCGATTCGCCCATGCCGATCTGAAAAGGTCTTTCGCGTCATGGACGCCGATCTCCGAGACAACATCATTCCAGTCGGTATTTTTCGGACGGTCGCCGGGTATCGTCACCACGTCGATATCGTCCGAGGGTTCCTTGCTCCCTGCATCCGGTGCTATGGCGATTCCCTCCGGGAAGAACTGTCGGAGAGCCTTTCCCGTTTTTTCGAGATTCGCGTATCCGAACGAGCAGACCGCATTCCAGCCGGTCAACGCCTTGACGCTCGCTGCGGTGCTGAAACCTTCGCACACGACGCAAGGCAAGGTCTTGTCAACGTCGCCCAGGACAAAGAAGCCCTTCGACCCGAGCGCGTATTTTGTTCCGCCGCCGTCTATCTGCTCGATGCCGATCAAAGAGCCGTCAGGAGCAAAGGACGGCACCACAAGTACATCGGCACTCCATGTCTTGAGACGGGCTTCCTTATTGCTCCATGTCGTGACGGTCTGCATACGCCGCGCTCCATGAGCATCTACACCCTTGCGGGATAGATACTCGTGTCCGTCCGGCCCTGTAGCCTGCTCCCATATCTGCCGGGCTGCTTGTCTTTGAATGATGGCGTTTTCAGCTTCCTGAGAGTGAGGAGCAGGAGCGGCGCAAGCCGCTCCTTTCTCGTTCTGGTACGGGTCAGGGATATTCATCTCTCTGAGCAAGGCCGAGAGCTTCCCGCTGCTTCCTCCGAAGTCGCAGTATGTGCGCTTCTCAAGATTGATTCGGCATGACGGCGTTCGTTCGTCGCGGATCGCGCACAGGTACTCTCCGTTCGACTGCCAGCGCCCGCCGGGTATGGCGCTTTCCATCCATTCGCGGGTATAGCTCATCTGTCCGCGCTCCCTTCAAACGGAAGCGTGGATTGCGGGTCAATGCTGTACGGGTTGTTCGGATCAATGGTGTATTCGCAGAAATTGCCGGGAAGACGGCGCTTCTGAATACGCCAGCCGCGCTCTTTCAGTTCGCATATACGAGCCGCGAGCCGGTGAATTTCGAGGGTTGTAGCATACTTCTGGGTTACTTTTTTTCCCGCAAGGAGAAGGGACAGAACGCGCTGCCTTTGGATATGGCGTACCCGCGCCGGGTCTGAGTCTTCGTCGTCGTCGCCGCCTGCGTCGTCTGATTCTCGATGCCGGGAAGCGGCCTCCGCGCTCGATGCCGTGAAGACGCGGAGCACCGGACGAAATACGCGGACGATGCGCCCTACCATGTTCCGGCGCGCAATCCTGCCCAGGGTCTTGATGATTCGAGGCGAACGCGTGATCTCTTGAAAGTCCGCTTCGTCGTCTTCGTCCCATCCCCAGGAATTTTCACGGACATCCTCAAGAGCCGCCAGTTCCGCGAGAAGTCTTTCATCCTGCCGTTGACTATTCTCTACTTTTTTGGTATGATATCCCATAGAACTTTCTCCTTTCGATTTTCCTGATTCGCGCCCGCCCTCGTCCAGCGGGCTTCTTTTTTTGCCCTGCCTACCTCGCAAAGCGCCGTTCGTCGAAAAAACTTTCTGCGTCAATCTCAAGAACGCTGCCGATCTGCTGTATCATCGGCTTTGTGGCTTTTGCATCGCCTCGAACGACCGCCGTCACGAGTGCAACATTTCTTCCTAGGGCCGTTGCCAGATTCCGGGCATTCATCCCGCGCCGGTTCAATTCCTCTCTGAGCTTGCTCATAGTCTCACCTCCTTCTATTCCATGATGTATGTATTCTACCACACGAATATATATCCTACAAGACCTTGCTACACCTTATTTTTCCTACCACAAACGACTACAACAGTCCGCTGCTATCCGTTATATCCGAACAGCCAAAAGGCAACTGATGAAAAGTCGCCGCTTGACAGCAATCAACGGATGGTGTAGCTTGTACATGTAAAGACGCTCTTTCGGTCGTATCAATGGGTTGAATGATACTGTCGGCACTACGGGCCGCGAGGAGGTGATAATGGTCAATGTAAGGGTTTTCTGCGGATGAGAGGGTACAAAAAAATCCGCTGGCTAGAGCGGATTGTAAGGGGTTCAAATGTTGAAAGTGCTCATTGACAGTCGCTTCTTGTGTGAGGAAAAGCTAGTGTTTGCAAGGGTTTAGATGATTCTTTGAATTTCCGGAGGATTTTAAGTCCGCTGCGTCTACCACTTCCGCCACACTCCCGCGCACGACAGGAGAGATTCTACCCCAAAAGACGGGGACTGTCAACAAGCACGGCCGCGAAGATTATTCTTGCTGCTTGGGCGCCTGATTATTCACCGCTGTCGCCGATTGGGAGCGACGCCTGCTGAACACCATGCCGCCACGCTCCGAGCCCGTTGCGTCCAGGGGCGGGATCCTCAGTGTTCCAAAGTCGTCTGTCACCCTCTTGATGAAGGAGCTTCCATCCTGCCGCAGATCGATGATCTCCGGCGATGCCTCCCTCCTGCTCTTCAGGCCGGACATCACGAGAAGCCTCGGGCGCACCAGGTCCCGCTCCCTGGTCTCGAGTACGACCGCGCTCCTGCCGTCGGAGAGCTCCACGACCGACCCCGGGGGGTACAGGCCGATCGAGGCCAACAGCGCGCGGACCACAAACTGGTCGAACCTGCCGAGCGCGGAGGTTATCACCGTCGAGATGGCCAGGTCGGCCCTCCTGTCGCTCCTCCTGTCCACATCCAGGGCGTTGACGAAGGCGTTGGCGACCGAGACGATTCTAGCCCCTATCGGGATGCGCTCGCCCGACAGGCCGTCGGGGAAGCCGCTTCCGTTCCACGACTCGTGGTGGGAGCGCACGAACGACTGGATTTCCGGCACGGCGACCCCCGAATCCCTCAACAGCGCCTCTCCGAGCAGCGGATGCGTACGGTAGGTCCTGTCCCCCCTCATGGCACTCAGCATCTCCGGCGAATAGCCCGCCCCCGCCAGGAAGGCCTTCCCAATGTCGTGGAAGAGCCCGCTTATCGTGACCATGCGCGCGAACTCCGGCCAGAGGGGGAACAGCCTTCGGGCTATATAGCCCGCCAGCAGGGCCACATTGACCCCGTGGAACACGTCGCCCCTCTTCGCCTCCACGCCCTCGCCCAGCGAGAGGGTGATCTGGGGGATGCGCCTGGCCTCCGACGAGAGATGGGCACCTATCGTGAAGAGGGATCGCACTCCCTTCTCGCGGATCTCCCTGTTCCCGATGTTCTCGTACACGATCCGCATTTGGTGGGCCACTACCCTGGAGAGCAGCGGGTTGAGCCTCGCAACGGGAGGTTTGAGACTCGAAACAAGCCTCTGGAACTCCTCCTCGGTTATCGGCTCGTGTCTCTTTATCGCCACGAAGTTGACTCCGTGGTTGCGGAGCAGCTCCGGGGCATCAGGGTAGGCGGAACGGACGCCGTCGAGGGTGAGGCCCGAGGGGATCAGAAGCACCCCCGAAGGGGAGAACACTTCCCCGGCGATGATCCCCTCCTCTTCAAACAGGCGGTCTACGGCTATCATCTCTACAGAGTTCATATACACTCCCCCCGGCTCGTAGTGAAAACCCGGAACGAACCAACGCAACCACCCCGGTCCCTGTTGTTGACAGGGACATAATAGGGTGATAGACTGCGAACAAGTTAGCGCGTGTCATTCTAACACGATAAAGCGAACAAAAACCCCGCTGCGCTGAGCTTACCTTCAAATCTTTTATCGGCGGATCCCGCTCTCCGTTGAAGGAGGTGCGGGTACGGGGCGGGGTGCTGTCTAAAGTTCCCGTCCATCGAATTTGCGAAGGAGGCAGAATAAAATGACCGAAAAATGGAAAGACAAGCTCACGGATCAGCTGTGCCAGGCTCTTCTATCGCTCGAGGACATGGAGGAGGCTTACTGCTTCCTCGAGGACGTGGCGACGATCGGGGAGATTCGTTCCCTGGCCCAGCGTCTCGAGGTAGCCAGGTTGCTTAGCGAGGCCTACACCTACCCGCAGATCGCCCAGCAGACCGGCGCAAGCACCGCGACCATCAGCCGGGTAAAGAAGTTCCTCGAATACGGCGCCGACGGCTACAAGATCGTCCTGGACCGTCTGAAAGGGGCGGAGTAGCTCCCCGCCCCCTTTCCTGCTGCGAAAGCTCACTCGGCGGACGGACAGAGGCCCGTCCGCTTGAGGGGGCATTGGTCGCATTTAGGCTTCCTGGCGTGGCACAGGCCCCTGCCGTGTTCAATTATATTGATATGCCCTCCCAGGAAGCGTTCTTCCGGTACCCACTCCTCCAGGAGCGTCTGTATCTTCTCGGGGGGAAGCGACTCCTCGGCCCACTTCATCCTTCGGCTGAACCTGGCGATGTGCGTGTCCACCGGGAAGGCCGGCCTTCCCAGGTCGAACAGCATGACGCACGCTACGGTCTTCGCCCCGATCCCCGGAAGCGACGACAGAAAGTTGCGTGCCTCCGAATCGTCCGACATCTTCAAATGGATCAGAGAATACTCCCCGAAGTTGTCCTTGATTATGTCCAGTATCTCGAGCAGCCTGGCCGACTTCGTCCTGGCCAACCCGGCGGGGCGGATAGCCTCCTCCACGTCCTCGACGGACGCGGACGCCGTCTCGCTCCACGTCGGGAACGCGGCCTTGAGGGCCGAGAAGCCCCTGTCCCGGTTCCTGTCGTTCGTGTTCTGGGACAGGAGCGTCAGGACGAGGCCGTCCAACGGGTCCTCGTGACCCAGGCGGGGGGGAGTGCGCTCGTTGCCCCACAGGTCGTCCAAAATGTCCAGCACCCTGTCGATGCTGGGAGGCCTCCCCGCGACCCCGGCCGCGGCCGTCTTGCTACTCTTCGTCGTCATCCTTGCCGGCCCCGGCCTTGCCGTCCTTTTTGTGCTTCTCCGCCTTCTTGGCCCACTTCTTGAGCTTGCTGCTCACCTTTCTGTGTATGGATTCCGCCGACACACCGGTGAGCACCTCTATGCCCTCGTCGATGGTAGTCACCGGCCGGATGAAGAACTTCCCGGCGGCCACGGCCTCGATCACCGGCTCGTCCAGCATCAGGTGCCTGGCGTTCTGAGCCGGTATCAACACACCCTGCTCCCCGTCGAGGCCGGAGTGCAGGCAGTACTCGAAGAACCCCTCGATCTTCTCGTTGACCCCCCCGATCGGCTGAACGTTTCCGAACTGGTCCACCGATCCGGTGACCGCGATCCCCTGTTTCAGCGGTACCCCCGACAGGGCGGAGAGCAGGCAGTACAGCTCCGTCGATGAGGCGCTGTCCCCCTCGATGCCTCCGTACATCTGCTCGAACGTGATCCTCGCCGAGAGAGACAGAGGCGCGTCCTGGGCGTATTTTCTGCCCATGTAGCTGCTGAGGATCAGCAGACCCTTGTTGTGGATGGGGCCGGTCATCTTGACCTCGCGCTCTATGTTGACCACCCCCTCCTGTCCCATGAAGACGTTGGCGGTTATCCTGGAGGGGTGCCCGAACCTGTAGTCCATCAGGTCGATGACTGAAAGACCGTTTATCTGGCCGACGATCCCGCCGGCGGTGTCTATCCTCACGAGGCCGTCCTTGAACGAACGGGCTATCTTCTCCTGGATGAGGTCCGATCTGAACCTCTTCTCGCGGATCGCCCTCTTGACATGATCCCGCCGCACGACGTCGGCCTTCTCCGCCTTGGCCCAGGCGGTGGACTCGACGATCACCTCGGAAATCCTGTTGAACTCCGTGGACATCCTCTTTTGATCCTCGGCGAAGCGGGATGAGCAGTCAATGACCTCGGCCACCGCGTCGGCCGCGAAGGGGAGTCCGCCCTCCTTTTTCAGGCAGGAGGCGATGAACTGGGCCATCTGCTTCTCCGTGTCCGGGGTGCGCTCCATGTCGGTGTCGAAGTCGGCTCTGACCTTGAACATCTTGAGGAATTCCGGGTCGTAGTACTGGAGCAGGGCGTGCAGGTAGGGGGTCCCAACCATAACCACCTTGAGGTTTATCGGTATAGGCTGCGGGCGCAGCGAGGAGACGGGCACCGCCCCGAACTGCTCCCCCAGGTTCTCTATCGTGGCCTCGCCGGTGCGCAGGATCCGCTTCAGCGCCTCCCACGACATGAAGTTGAGCAGGACCTTCTCGGCATCGAGAACCAGGAAGCCGCCGTTCGCCTTCTGAAACGCCCCCGGCACGATCTTCCTGAAGTCCGTGTACAGGTATCCCTGTCGGCTCTCGTACTCCACCTTGCCGGACAGGTTGTAGTAGGTGGGGTTAGTCTCCCAGACGACCGGGGCGCCATCCTCAGGGTCGTTGCAGACGAAGACATTCACCGTGTACCTGGTGAAGTCGACCTCGGCGTTCTCGTCCTTCACCGCCGCCACGAACATGCCGAAGTTGTCTATGATGTCCTCGGCAAGCGAGTCGATCCATGTCTCCAGCACCGTGCTCTCCTCGGGGCCGCCCGCGCCGCCGAATCTCTCCTTGATGTCGGAGAGGTAGGGCATTATGGCGCTTCGGCAGATCTCCGCCTCCAGCTTGACGATCCGCTCCTTCAGGCTCTTCTCGAGGTCGCGTATCTTTCGAAGGGTCTCGAGGGTCTTGAGGGAGACCTCCTCGGACTTCTTCTGGAGCCGTTTCTGCTCCTCCTCGGGGAGGGCCTCGAACTCCTCCTGCTGGATCTCGCGCCTGGCCTTCTCGCCGTCCTCGTTCTCATCCTCCGTCAGGGGTATGTTGACGAACCCCTGGGGGGTCCTCTTCAGCGAGAAGCCGTTCTCGGAGGCCCAGGCCTTGACCTCCTCCATCAGCTCGTTTACCTCTTCCTGGAAGTCCTTGACCAGCTGGGCCTTCGCATCCTCGTACTGGCTCTTCTCGAACGCCTTGCTTATGGCGGTCTTGAGCTCCTCGATGAGCTCGTCGAATGCGGTCCCCATCACCTTTCCCTTTCCCGCGGGGAGGTTGACGGCGAGGGGCTGGCCGGGGTCGTCGAAGTTGTAGACATATACCCAGTCATAGGGCGCCGGTCTATCCTGCGCCGCTGCCCGCAGCCGTTCGAGGGAGTAGGTCGTCCTGCCGCTTCCGGGGTTTCCAAGCACTACTATGTTGTAACCCTTGCTCTCCACGTCGAGGCCGAAGGTTATGGCGGTAACGGCCCGGACCTGTCCCAGGAACTCCTCCAGCGGCGGTATGTCGTCGGTCGTCCTGATCCCCAGCGAGGCGGCGTCGGTCCTCTCCCTGAGCCGTTCAACCGGGAGAGACATCGCTTCCTTCCGTTTGGTCGGGCTCTTGCGCCCCCCGCGCGCCGGGTTCGTAGTGCTCTTTGCCATGACGGCACCTCCAGAATTGTCGTTTTTTTACCCAAAGAAACATGGCGTCCCGCCCAGAGGAGCCGGTACTGCCAGTACACAACGTAGGCCGAGGCTCAGCAGTCTATCCCTTTTCGGGCCAGGACTCCTTTTCTGTAGTGATGGCGGACCTCCAGCATCTCTGTCACCAGGTCGGCCCTGTCGATGATCTCCTGCGGAGGATTTCTGCCGGTGAGCACCAGCTCGACGTGGTGCGGCCTGTTGTCGATCAGGTCCAATACGTCGCCGAGCTCGAGCAGTCCAAAGGAGAGAGCGACGTTAAGCTCGTCCAGGATCACGAGGTCGTACCTCCCCGAGAGAACGGCCTCCCTGGCTGCGGAGAGTCCGCGCTCAGCCTCCTCGTAGTCAACGGCCCCTATCCTGTCCGGGTAGACGAAATCCGCGGTCCCGGTCTGGACGAGTTCGACCCCGGGAAGACAGGCCAGGGCAGTCGCCTCGCTGTAGGGCCACCCCTTCATGAACTGCACGATGATAGTCTTTCCTCCATGCCCGGACATCCTCAGGGCCATGCCCAGCGCGCTCGTGGTCTTCCCCTTGCCGTCTCCCATGTAGACCTGGACGTAGCCTCTCTCCAGTTTGGACAAAAGATCTCCCCCTCTCTTCCGCTTTTCTTCAACGTTTGTATTAAAATGCTCCAAGAACGGAGGTTTGTCAATGCTCTTTCAAACAAGGATCCTCGTTTCAGGTATAGTCCAGGGAGTCGGCTTTCGCCCCTTCTGTGCCAGGCTTGCCGACTCCGAGGGGATACGCGGGTATGCCCTGAACTCCTCCCGGGGCGTGGAGATGGAGCTTCACGGCACGGAGGCAGCGCTCGACATATTCCTTCAGCGTCTGGTCGGCGAAAGCCCCCCCGCCTCCTCCATTACCTCGGTGAGCGTCATGGAGGAGAGGCGGGAGTCGCCGCACCCCCCGGACGGGTTCCAGATCGCCCGCAGCCGCAGGGAGGGGCGGCAGACTGCGTTGATCCCGGCGGACCTGGCCGTGTGCGGGAGGTGCCTGGCGGAGATGAGGGACCCCTCCGACCGGCGCTACCGTTACCCTTTCATAAACTGCACCGATTGCGGCCCCCGCTACACTATTATAAGCGAACTACCCTACG
>CAYWKH010000001.1:71207-89952 GCA_964458805.1 uncultured Synergistaceae bacterium | reverse complement strand
CCTAATACCACCATGAGCGTGTTCACCATGTGCCCCGAATGCGAGAGGGAGTACGTCGATCCCCTGAGCAGGAGGTTTCACGCAGAGCCGAACGCCTGCCCGGAGTGCGGACCTTCGGTTTGGCTGACGGACTCGACCGGCAGGGAGCTCGCGAGCGGCGACGACGCGGTGCGGATGTGCTCGCGCCTCCTGGGGCAGGGGCGGATCGGGGCGGTGAAGGGGATAGGGGGATTCCACATAGCCTGCACTCCCTTTCGGGACGAGACAGTGGCCCTGCTGCGCGAGCGCAAGAGGAGGCCTCACAAGCCGTTCGCCGTAATGGCCGCCTCGATTCGCGAGGCGGAGAGGCTGGCCCGTCTCCCATCCTCGGCGAGGAGGCTGTTGCTGTCCCCCGCCGCGCCGATAGTGCTCTGCTGCGCCAGGATGCCGGGGCGCGTCTCTCCGCTGGTCGCCCCCGGCCAGAGGACGCTCGGGGTGATGCTTCCCTACACCCCGCTGCACCACCTGCTGCTCGAGGATCAGGGGGCGCTGGTGATGACGAGCGCCAACTTCTCCGACGCGCCCATCGTCTCGGACAATGCGGAGGCGCTGGCGGGGCTGTCGCGGATCGTCGACTTTTTCCTGTTCACCGACCGCGTAATTCACATGCCGATAGACGACTCGGTCGCGGCCGTGATTGGCCGATCCTACTTTCTGCTTCGCAGGGGCAGGGGCTACACTCCGTTGCCGATGCCAGCGCGGCTGTCGCGCGAGCACGACGGGGTCGTACTTGGCGCCGGGGCGGAGATGAAGGGCAGCTTCTGCTTCCTGCGGGGGGATTCCCTGCTCCCGGGGCAGTACCTGGGGGATATGAAGCAGAGGGAGACGCTGGAGTACTACAACAGGGCGCTGGAGCACTTCATGAGGCTGTACGAATTGAAGCCCGACGTGATCGCCTACGATATGCACCCTCAATACCTGTCCTCCCGGGCCGCAAAGAGGCTGGCTGCGGAGCTCGGCGCCCGCACGACCGCCGTGCAGCACCACCACGCCCATTTCGCGGCCTGCCTGTTCGAGAACGGGGTTGACGAGAGGTCCTGCGGCGTAATCTTCGACGGGACCGGCTACGGGGAGGACGGGGATATATGGGGCGGGGAGTTCCTGGTCGGGGACGCGTCCGGATACGTCCGCGCCGGGCACTTTCTCCCCTCGCGCCTGCCCGGCGGCGACGCCTCGGTCATGGCACCCTGGCGATACGCGCTGGGCCTTCTGCATGACGTCTACGGAAGGGAGAGGGCGCTTGAGCTGGCCTGTGCCCGCTGGCCCGAGCACTCGACGAAATATGGCACGGTGCTGGATATCCTGCCCGCGTCGCCAAGGACCACGTCATGCGGCAGGTTCTTCGACGCCGTAGCCGCCCTTCTCGGCCTCCGCAGCGTGATCACATACGACGGACAGGCCGCGATGGAGCTGGAGGCCATGGCCACCGGGTCCCTGCGCGCGCCGTTCGGGGTGATGCGCGAGGGCGACTCGTGGCTTATCGACTGGAGGCCCGCGGTCAGGTGGGTGGTGGAGTCGACGGGATCGCGGCCAATCGCCGAGATAGCGGGCGGCGTCCACGACGGGCTGGCCGTGGCGACGGCGGAGATCTGCGGCAGGATAGGCGAGGAGACCGGCGTGCGCTTTGCCGCACTGTCCGGCGGGGTCTGGCAGAACAGGAGGCTGCTCGCCGCGACGCGCAGATACCTGGTCGCCAATGGTATCCAACCTCTCCTGCACAGGCTGCTGCCCCCGAACGACGAGTGCGTGTCGGCCGGACAGGCCGTGATCGCGGCGAGACGCGGTTGACCGGGCTTAACGAGGGCAGGCGGGCGAACTCCGGCCCCGGCCGCCTGCCCCGGAAAGACGAAAAGGCTCGCCTACAGGGACCCGTAGTCTATCCCGCTGTCCCTGGACAGGACGGACAGCTTCTTCGGCGCGTGGATGCTGTCGACGAAGCGAATCGTGCCGCTCCTTGAGCGCATGACCATCGAGCTGGTCCGGATCTGCCGCCCTTCGTAGCGGACTCCCCGCAGGAGCTCGCCGTCCGTGACGCCGGTGGCTGCGAAGAAGATGTTGTCGCCCTTTACGAGATCGTGAATGGTCAGCACCTGGTCCAGCGAGAGTCCTCGGCCGCGCGCCTCCTCGACGTCGGTCTCGTTGCGGGGCCACAGCTTGCACTGCATGTTGCCCCCCAGGCACTTTATGGCGCAGGCGGTTATGACGGCCTCGGGGGAACCGCCGATGCCCATCAGGAGGTCGGCGCCTCCGTGGTCCTTGCATGTCAGGAGGGCCCCGGCGATGTCTCCGTCGGGAATCAGCTTGATGCGCGCCCCCGCGTTCCTTATGCCCTCTTTGATCCCGTCGTTTCGGGGCCTGTCGAGCACGACGACGGTGATATCGTCGAGAGCCTTCTTCTTTGCCTTGGCCACTCGGGCAATATTGTCCTCGGGGGAGATGTTGATGTCGATCACGTCCGCGCCCTCGGGACCCACGACCAGCTTGTTCATGTAGAAGATGTTCCTGGGGTTGAACATGGAGCCTCTGTCGGACAGGGCTACGACGCTGATGGCCCCCGACAGGCCCAGGGCGGTCAGCCTGGTGCCGTCGATGGGGTCCACCGCGATGTCCACCTCGGGCTCGTGCTCGGCGCCCAGGTGCTCCCCGTTGAATAGCATGGGGGCCTCGTCCTTCTCTCCTTCACCTATAACCACGACTCCCGACATCGGGACCGTGTTCAGCATGTAGCGGAGGGCGTTCACGGCGGCGCCGTCGACGGCGTTCTTGTCGCCCCGTCCCATCCATCTGCCGGCGGCCATGGCCGCGGCCTCGGTAGCACGCACCAACTCAAGGGCAAGGTTCCTGTCAGCAGCAAAAAGTCCAGCAGGGCACATCAGCATATCCTCCTTGTGAACTAAATACTTTAGGACCGACTTGATGGAATCCTAACGCGATGGTCGGCTATCGAATCTCCTCCTTTCGGTCATCTCGTCCAGCCAGCGCTTTCGAACGCGGGACAGAAACTCGTAGTAGCGCCCGTCGGAGAAGTCGGGGAAAGTGTAGTCGAAGGGCGTCCACCTCCCCTGCCTGTAGCGGAGCGTGACCTCGGCGTGCATGCCCCCTCCCAGGTAGACGCGGTGCGCATGGTCCTTCGTCGATGCGAGGACGAGCCTGGCACCGTCAAGGTAGCCCGGATCAATGTTCACCCTCCTGGGTACGCCGCTGAGGGCCTCCGTCTCGCAGGCGGCCATCTTCCATTCTCCGAGGCAGGACGCGTCCCTCAGTCCGCCGAACGACAGGAAGCCGCGATAGAGCACCGGGGCGATATCCGCGTAATAGTCGGTGACGGATGAGAAGAGCAGGGGTTCGCTCTCGTCCTCGTGCGCACCCCATCGCTCAGCAAGAGCGCTCTTCGTCCACTGCCACAGCTCCTCGTCCGGGAAGAGAACTCCGGTGATCAGTTTTACCGGGTAAAAGACCTCCTGGTCGATCATTTTTTTTGGGGTGGCCCGCCAAGACACACGTAGCCGAGCAACTCCCCCTCCCAGATGCACGCCATGCAATCCTCGGGGTCGCAGTCGACGGGGCGCTCCGCGGACCTCACCTGCCTGACCGGCCTGCCGCGACACTTGAAGCGCGAGATGAAGGCCTGGCCCACGGAGGCCAGCCACGCCATCTCCCCGGCGCTCCGAAGGTCCTCGGTCACGTCCTGTACGAGGTAGACCGTCCCGTCCAGGCGCTCGAACAGGAACTGCCTGCTGCTGGACGCGCCTGTCCCGCCCCGGCCAGCGGCCTCGAGGATGAACTCGTCCGACCGCGCTTCCTCGCGCTGAACCGGGGGGAGGGAGAGCCCCGCCAGCAGCAGCCTCCCGGCCGGATTAAGCACGATTCCCGTTTCCGCGCACATCGCCAGCGGGATGGGAGCATCCCACCACGAGGGCGACGCGGGGACGGCCTTTTTCGCCCGGGTCTTCCTGTTTTTCGGGCGCTTGGTCTCGGGTATCGAGGATGCGGCCACCACCTCCGAGCCCGTGCTGGTCACCAGCAACACCGGGGTGGCGGAGTCAAGCGCGCCCTCGTGGCGACCGCAGGCGAATGTGCCCGGCTCTAGCTGCGCGATGGCCTCGCAGACCGTCCTGTCCGTGTCCCCACGCTCCAGCAGGGATACGATCTGGTCCTTCGTGTAGACGTCGCACCTGTCCGCGCCCGCCAGCGCGCAGTACTCCACCCCGTGCAGGTACAGGGATCTCAGCAGCACGGGGAGAGGAGATTGAATCGTAGTGCTCCCTTCAGAATTATCCCGTCTTTCGTCCTGCATTTTCATTCCTCGAGAAGCGCCCTGACGAACTCCTCCACGTCGAACGGGCGCAGGTCGTCCTCCCCCTCTCCCAACCCGACGTACCTGACCGGCGTCTTCATCTCGTCGGCTATGGCCAGTATGATGCCGCCCTTCGCGGTGTTGTCGTACTTGGTGAGGACCACCCCGGAAAGGGAGAGCGCCGAGTTGAAGGTCTTGGCCTGGGCCAGGCCGTTCTGTCCCATGACCGAGTCCAGCACCAGCAGCGTCTCGAGTTTCGACTCCCCTCTCTCCCTGTCGAGGATCCTCGCGATTTTTTTAAGCTCCTCCATGAGGTTGTGCTTCGAGTGGAGACGCCCCGCCGTGTCGACGATCAGGACATCGGCGCCGCTGGACCTGGCCGCGGCGAGGGCGTCGAAGGCCACGGCCGCGGCGTCGCTTCCCTGCTGCTGGGCGACCACTCTTACCCCGGACCGCTCCCCCCATATTTTCAACTGCTCCGCCGCCGCTGCCCGGAACGTGTCGGACGCGGCCATGATGACCTCCAGCCCCTCTTTGGCCCATTTACAGGCCAGTTTTCCGGCCGTGGTAGTCTTCCCGCTCCCATTCACTCCGACCAGGAGGACGATCGTCAACACGCCTTTTTCAGGCTCGACCGGGCAGCCCATCAGGGGCACTTCGGACAGGCGCTGCGCCAGGATCGAGGCGAAGAGACCGTAAAGCCCCTCGGTGGTGGTGACCCTGCGCTCGCGCGCCGCCTGTTTCAGCTGTTCGACCAGGCTCTGCGACAGCGCCGCGCCGACGTCCCCGCTTATCAAGACCTCCTCCAGGCGGTCCCAGAACTCGGGATCGATCACGCCTCCGGAGAAGAGTCCCGAAAGCCCCTCGCTCCATTTTTTTCTCACGCCCTGAAGGCCAAGCCTCAGTCTTTCAAAAAAGGACATCGTTGAAAGCTCTCCTCCCGTCTGTTGTTACGTTTCTTTCGACTGCTCGCGACCGTGATGATCCCCGGGACCCCGATTTTCGCGGTCGTCCTTGGCCTCCCTGTTCCCCTCCTGGCCCTTTACGGGGCGTCTCTTTTTAAAGGGCGGACGCGTAGCGTCCCGCTTCCCGTCCTGCTTGACGTCCCTGCCCTGCCCGGGAGCTCCCTCTTCCGGCCTTTGCGCTGCCTGGCGAGGTTTGTCCTGTCCCTGTTCGACCCGGTCCTTGCCGGGGTGCCCGCCGTGACGACGGCCGGCCGGCCGCCTGGCGTCGGGCTGGTCCTTCCTGTCGACCTCCCTGGGACGCACCTCCTCCGCTCCTTCTTTTTTACCCTGCACGTCATGCGGCGCCGGCTTTCTTCTCCTGCGCTTCTTGGCCGACTTCGCGCCCTCGCTCGCCACAGGGGGGCCGGAGGGTCCCTCCTGCCTCTGCGCGCTCCTGCCCTCGCCATCCGCGCCGGGGTCGGGCGCTCTCCTATCATCGGCTCGGGCCTGTCGCGCCCCGGGCGCAGTCTTCTCCGACTCGGAAAGGTCGGCAGCCCTCTTGCGATAAGCGCCCCGGTCGCCCGGTCGTCCGCGCGCAGGTCTCTCCGCCCGTTCGTCGAACAGTCCGAACTCGCGCGTTCCCCTGGCGGAATCCTCCCAATCGCGCCCCTCCATGACGGCCTCCTTGAAGCGGTCGAAGGAATCTACCGCTACTAGGACACTCCCACCGTCCGGTTTTCTTATCCTTACTGAATCTGACGATAGCTCGACTCCGTCGAGGATATAATTCCCGCCCTGGGTGCGGATCTTGGACCCGGGATTGGGAAGCGACTTCCACAGTGCCCCGTAAGATGAATGCTCGTAGGACATGCAGCACATCAGCCTTCCGCATATGCCCGATATCTTGGTGGGGTTGAGAGCGAGGTTCTGCTCCTTGACCATTTTTATGCAGATGGGGGTGAACCTGTGCAACCAGCGACTGCAACAGCACTCGAGGCCACAGGGGGCTATGCCCTTGACGGTCTTCGCCTCGTCCCGCACGCCGATCTGCCTCAATTCTATCCGCGTCCTGAACTCCTTGGCGAGATCCCTTACGTAGGCCCTGAAGTCGACCCTCTGCTCGGAGGTAAAGTAAAAGAAGAGCTTCTTCCTGTCCAGCAGGTACTCCACGTCGACCAGCTTCATCAGAAGGCTGTGGTTCGAGAGCAGTGCCCTGGCCTTCACCAGGACGTGCTCCTCCTCCTCCCTCGCGTACGACGCGGCGTCGATGTCCTCGCAGGTTGCCATCCTTGCGAACGCGATCTCCTGGAGGATGGGCTCCCCGCCCTTGACCTGGCTGTCCGAGGCATCTTCGTTGCACGACGCGCGGTAGCGCGCCTCCTGCTCGGATGAGAGGGCCCCGCCCAGAAGGGCCATCTCGGTACCCCGCATCGTCTCCACCACGAGGGGGGCGCCCCTTGCCGGGAAGGGCTCCGTTATGTCCAGAAGCCCGAGGTATCGAGGCTTACCAAAGATCGCCAAATGAATGCTCAAAAACAAAACCCTCCTTGAGAACCAATACTATTAAATCGAAAGCCATGGTCCGGGAAAGACGCTTGGTCTGGATCACCAGCCTGAGACGCTCCAGGACGGCCGCCCTCTCGAAGTCGCCGCGGCGCGCCTCCCAGGACGCCCAAGAGACTAGCATTCCGGCGAGGGAGTCGACCTCCGAGGCCGAGTTGTCCTCCATCCAGCGCGCCCACTCATGCGGCGTCCCCGGCGGGGGTAGCCCCTCATCCTCCCGATGCGACGGGAGAGAGATGATCCACGACCGACTCCTCAGGGTCGGGAGCAGCAGTTCCTCCTCCTCGACCATGAGCAGCAGGAGCACCCCGTCGGGAGGCTCCTCGGCGAGCTTCAGCAGGCTGTTGGCCGCCGGTAGGAGCATCCTGTCGGCGGAGTAGACCACCACGACCCTCCCGTCGGAGACGACCGGCCGGTAGGCGGCAGCCTGAATTACTCCGCGGCACTCCGCGATCGTTGGCGGCTTCATCGGTTCGCCGCAGGCGAGGAGGTCGGGGTGACCCTGCCCCGTCCAGGAGGCGCAGGACCCGCACCCGTCGCCGCCGCGCCTGCTGTCGCACAGCAACAGCTTCGCCGCGGCGACGGCCGCCTCTCCCTGAAGATCCCCCGGAATGACCATTGCACAGCAGTGCGGGAACGAGCCTTCGCCGATCAGGCTCATTACCCGCTCCCATGCCTCGGTCTCGCTCCACGAAGCCGTCCGCGGGCGGAGCTCGACCCGGTTCAAAAGAGGAGGGAGAACAGACATCCCTTTATCTCCTCCATTATCCTGTGAGTCCTGACCCGCTCTCCCTCTCGCGTGAAGGCCGCCTCCAATTCGCCCAACAGCGAGTCCGTCCTCTCCACTATGACGAAGAAGTTCCTGTCCCCCATTCGCCACTTCATGTCGCGTCTGACCCTGAGTCCGTTGACCGCGCGGCGCAGTGCCTCCGCCACCAGTTTTTTATACTGCAACAGCAGGGCTTCGGCCGGGAAGACCGTGAGCTTCCTTCCTACGGCGTCTATCCGCTCCAGGAGCTCGCGCAGCTCGGCGTCCTCCAGCGAGGCCGTGAATACCGGCGCGGCCTTCGCCCCGTCGGCGGGCCCGTGTCCATCCCGTTTTATGGCCCTGCCGAACTCACCCCCGCCCAGGGTCTCCTCGGTAGCCTTCTTTACCCTCACAGGTAACCGGACTCCTCCAGCAGGGTGAAGAGGCTTGAGCTGAGATCCTCCGGCGAGGCGGTGGCATCGGACCTGATGAACCTGCCGGGGTTCTCGTCGGCCATGGATGCGAATCCAGCTCGGACCCTCTCCAGGAATGGCTCCCCCTCGGACTCGAAGCGATCTGCGTCGCCGCGGCCCCCGAGTCTCTCTAGGGCCGTCCTGACCGGCAGATCGAGCCAGAACGTGACGTCCGGGCTCGGCAGTCCGCACCAGTCAATGAGCAGCGAGACTCTCTCGGCGGGGATCCCCCTCCCCCATGACTGGTACGCCATGGTCGAGTCGCTGTACCTCTCGCAGATCACGATCCCCCCGGCGTCGAGGACTGGCAGTATCTGTCTTCTCACGTGTTCGCAGCGATCGACCAGGAACAGGAGGAGCTCGCTCATCGGGTGTAAGTACTCCCCTTCGAGTATCCGCTCCCTTATCCATCCGCCGCCCTCCCAGCCACCCGGCTCCCTGGTGCGCAACACGGAGCGGCGAGGGAATCTCTTTTTGAGTCTTTCCGCGAGGAGTCCCGCCTGGGTGGATTTTCCGCTTCCGTCTACGCCCTCCAGAGTTATGAACATGGTCTATCAGTCCCCCGAGCCCTCTTCATCCGACCTGGCGGCACCGTCCCCGGGCTTCACCGTGACGAGCTTCCTGAGCAGCCCCTCAACCACGAAGTCGGACTTGAAAATCTGGAGGGTTCCGTCCTTGAGCCTGCGCTGCTTCGTCTCGCTAAGAAGCTCCTGCTCCTCTTTAGACAGGGGCTCTTCGTCGTCGGAGTCCCCCCCGCCCGCCCCCGACCTCTTCTCGTAGTTGAACTCGATTATGACCTCGTTGTTCGTCTCCAGGGCGGATATCTCGGTGAAAAGCTGCTTGAAGTTCTCTATCGTCTTCCACCCCTGGATTATGGCCGACTGGTTCAGCGGCTCTATCCCGCCGCCGCGGACCAGCACCTCGCACACTCCCGAGGCGTCGCTCGGTATCTTCAACTGGAACGTCTTCTTGACCTGCTTTTTCCTGTACGGGCGTAGCAGCACCTCTATTTCCAGCGTATCCCCGGCCGAGATGGAGTCGTTTTTAAGATTAAGCCCCTCTATGTACATCTGCCTGGGGGACGACGTGAAGTCGGCCGTGAGTGTAACGCCCAGCGGATACACCTCGAGGAAGGGGTTCAGGAAGATTACGTCGAGCAGATCGGTGGTCTCCTTGAGGGCGTCCGCGGCGAGGTCCTTGTCCGAGTAGAACATGTTGGTGCGGGTCCACCCCTCCAGCAGGCCGCGCCCCTCCACCTTAAGGGTCAGGGTGGCGGTCCCCTGTCCCCTTCTGCCCCACAGGTCGTCTATAAGTCCAGTGAAGACCCCGGATGCAAGCTGGGAGGCCATGTATGGATCTGGCGCGATGTGAAAACGCTTTTTCACCCTGGAGCTCCGCTCGTCGTCCGAGAACTCCAGGGCCGCCGAGATCGAGGGGGTGAAGTAGCCTACCCTGCCACCGATGCCCTGGGGCCTGTCCTGCGTGACGGTGCCGACTATCTTGAGCGGACTGGCCACCTTGAAGGGGGCCTCGATGCTCGGCACCACCTTGTGGATGAAGGCCCTGGCGACCGGGTAGTTCACCGCGCCCCTGCCGAGGAAGGGGTGCGCAAAGGCCACGAACCGCCCGTCCTGCGCCAGGGCCGTGAGGGTTCCGGTGGCCCCTATGGTCACGTCCCCCCACGCCAGCAGCACTGTTATCGCGTCACCCGGCGTCATCCTCGCGTTCATCTCAACGGGAATCTCGTCCGTGAACGCCCCCCCCGGTATATAACGCCCGTCCCCGAGCGACCGCGCGATATCCGACGCCTTGCGCGCGCTAATCCCGTCGATGAAGAGAGGCGCCGCCAATTCGTCCGCGGAGACCGGCTCTATCAGGTCATCCTCGCTCTCGGGCTCGACCTTCGAAGGGGGCGACGCCGGAGGCAGTCCGGGGATGGCGACGGGCTTCTCGGGCCAGTTCCAGACGGACGCCATGTCGGCCAGTGGAGTTACGAGGCCGAGGGTGTGATCGCTGAAGTTCCACCCGTAGCCTATCGCGCCTACGAGCCCGCCGTCTATGTAGACCGGGCTGCCGCTCATTCCCGCCGCGACTCCCCCGGTCCTCTCGATAACCGGCCCGGAGGCCTTTATCATCACCAGGCTGCTTGGAGTGCCCTTGCCGGGGATAACGCTTACGACCTCGACCGGGAACTTCACAACCTCTCTGCCCGCGACCACCGTCAGAGCGTAGCCCTTCATGCCGGGGCGAAGGGCCTCGACACTAGTAACCCGGCCCAGGGGCGTAAAAGGAGAGGCCTCCAGTCCCCCCGTCGGGGCAAGAAGAAGGGCAAGGACGAGCGCAAGCAGGCGAAAAAAGATCATAAGCGAGGTCCTCCCGTAATTTTTCAATGCCTCTGGAGCTTCCACCTGAGGAAGCTCATGATGAAATCGTCAATATCCCCGTCAAGCACAGCCTGTGCGTTTCCCGTCTCGTGGCCGGTCCTGTGGTCCTTGACTATCGTGTACGGATGCAGGACGTAGGAGCGTATCTGGCTGCCCCACGTCACCTCCTTCTTCTCCCCCTGGAGCGTGAGCAGCTCCTCCCTGCGCTCCTGCATCGCCCTCTCGTACAGGCGGCTCTTGAGGACCTTCATCGCCACCTGCCTGTTCATGTGCTGGGATCTCTCGTTCTGGCACCCCACCACTATCCCCGTGGGTATGTGAGTTATTCGCACGGCGGAGTCGGTCCTGTTTACGTACTGCCCTCCCGCCCCGCTGGCGCGGAACGTGTCCATCCTGATGTCCTCGGGGCGGATCTCTATCGAGACGTCGTCCTCGAGCTCCGGGGCCACGTCCACGGAGGCGAAGCTCGTGTGCCTGCGCCTGGCCGCGTCGAACGGGGAGATGCGCACCAGGCGGTGAACACCCTTCTCGGACTTGAGGTAGCCGTAGGCGTACTCGCCCTCGATCAGCACAGTGGCGCTTTTTATGCCGGCCTCCTCGTCCTGGAGGACGTCCAGCACCTTTCCGGCGAAGCCCTCTCGCTCGATCCAGCGCAGATAGAGCCGCAACAGCATCTCGGCCCAGTCCTGGGAGTCCAGCCCCCCCGACCCCGCGTGAATCGTCAGGATTGCGTTCTCGGCGTCGTGCTCCTCCGACAGCAGGATCAGCATCTGCTCTTTCTCCGCGAACCTGCGCAGCTTCTCGGCGGTCCTGTCGAACTCCCTCTGCAGCTCGGCGTCATCGTCCTCGGAGAGAAGCTCGTCGAGCGCGGCCAGGTCGCCGTACATCCTCTCCACTTCGTTCCAGCCGTCAAGGCTTCTCTGCAAACGCGAGATCTCCCTGGTGACCTCGCGACTCTCTTCGCTCTTCCAAAACCCGGGGTCCGTAGTCCGGGCCTCCAGCCGTTCCTTCTGTCTAACTATGGATTCCAGGTCAAAGACTGTCCTGCAGGTCTTTTCGTACAACCCGCAGTTCCTCCATTACGGTAGCATTCGGCGCAAGCGCCATACTTCCTCTCCTCCTTGTCGCTGGGACTCGTTGTGTCATACGGTTTTTCATTATATCATTTCGTGGCCGTTGAGACCGGGAAGGAGTGAACAGATGATGCGTATGAGCCGGGAAGCGGCTGCACTTTGCGAAATTCTGAGAGAAGCCGGGGGCGAGGCGGTACTGGAGGAGGCAATCGCCGACTCGCTGGCGCTCCCGACCTCGGCTGTCCGTGGAATTGTCCGCCTGCTGGAGGAGGAGGGTTTTGTCATAGACACCTCCCGCCGCGGCGCCTATTCCCTGGTCGCCCTGCCCGAGTACGACCTGTCCCTCTCTTACATCGGGTCGCTGCTGCGGAGCGCGGGGCTCCGGAGACCAGAGGCATACCTCTTCGAGGCCCTGCGCTCGACCCAGGAGACGGCCAAGGAGCTCGGCAGAGGGTCGCCAGCGGAGGAGCAGACCGGGGGGAGAGGGCGCAGGGATCGCCGATGGATATCCCCCAGGGGCGCGGGGCTCTTCTTCTCGGTCTTTCACAGGCCGAAGATTGCCCCGGGGAGGGTTCAGCTCATAAGCCTGGCGGCGGGACTCGCCGTCAGGGATGCGGTAAAGAGCCTGTTCTCGCTGGAGCTGTCGCTGAAGTGGCCGAACGACCTGCTCCGCGAGGGCAGGAAAGCGTGCGGCATTCTCGCCGAGGCATCCAGCATCGGAGGCGGATTGCGCGACTGCTGCACCGGGATGGGTGTCAACATCCGGCGGCCTGCAACTGTCTGCGCGGACGTGGACGACGTCCTTAAAGGGGCCTTCTTCCTCTGCGACGAGGCATCCCCGGTCCATCGCGGCGAGCTGGCGGCCGCCATCCTGCAGCGGTTTTTCGACCTGATCGCCAGCCTCGAGGCCGACGGGGGTCGATCGCTGCTCGCACTGTACAGGGAGGCCTGCTTCACCCTGGGCAGGGAGGTGACGGTGATCGTGGACGATGGCGCCGTGCAGGGCCGCGCCATTGCCGTGGGCGAAGACGGAGAGCTGGTGGTGAGCACTGAAAACGGCGAAATGGAATTTTGCGCCGCCGACGTGGTGCATGCCACTCCTGCCTCGCACAAAGGCGCATGTATATGATATAATAATTTATATTATAACCAAAAGGAGAGCAAAGATGCGTCTGACCCAGATGTCCACGGCCAGCGGCTGAGCCGCAAAGATAGGTCCGGCGGACCTTTCGAAGATTTTAAGGAATATACCGCTGCCCTCCGGCGACCGGGTGCTCACATCGTGGTCGTCGGGGGAGGACGCCGCGCTGTTCAGCATCGACGATGAGCGAGCCGGCATACTGACGGTCGACTTCATAACCCCGGTGGTCGACGACCCTGTCGCTTGGGGCGAGATCGCGGCGGCCAACTCCCTTAGCGACGTGTTCGCGATGGGTGGAAAGCCCCTGGTAGCCCTGAACGTGGTTGGCTTTCCCACGAAGACCCTCGGCCTGGAGGTGCTTGAGTCCGTCCTTTCGGGCGGGCTGAAAAAGGTGGGAGAGGCCGGCGCCTTCTTGCTGGGTGGGCACAGCGTGGAGGATAACGAGCCGAAGTACGGCCTGGTCGTGTACGGGGAGGTCCCCCGGTCTTCGATCTGGAGGGTGACGGGGGCGCGGGCCGGGGACGTGCTGGTCCTGACCAAGCCTCTCGGGACAGGCATAGTCGCTACTGCGCTGAAGGCCGACATGCTGGAGGACGCGAGCAGCTACACCGAGGCGGTCAGGTGGATGTCCGCACTGAACGACATTCCGCGATCTCTCGCTCCGGAGATACTCGCCTCCGTCCATGCCTGCACCGACGTGACCGGGTTCGGACTGGCGGGGCATGCCCTAGACATGCTCTCCTCGGGAGGTCTGAACCTCTTGCTTGGCATGCGGGACCTGCCCCTCCTGCCCGGCGTTCACGGCCTTGCGGCATCGGGGCTGGTGCCGGCGGGCACCTACAACAACCGGGTGGAGTACCAGGACAGGGTAACCGGGCCGACCAGCGACGACGAGATTCAGATGGACATCGTCTTCGACGCGCAGACGTCCGGAGGCCTGCTGATGGCCGTGTCCGAAGAGGCCGCGGCTGACCTGCTGCCGGCCCTTGCGCGGGCGGGATTCCCGCTCTCCGCGGTAATAGGGAGGTTTGTCGACGGGGAGGGGTTGATCGTGGTATCGGAGGGGCTCTAGACCCCGTTCCCCCTGCCCCCGTCAATCATGGGCGATGATGCCGCGAGGCTGCCTGTAAGCGGCCAGCCTGTTCCACAGGAGGATGTACTGTCCATGGAAGAAGAGCAGCAGGTCCTGGTCGAGGGCGGGTCGCTCGAGGTACAGGACCTCCCTGTTGTTCTTGAGACTGTCCCTTATCTTCCTGGAGGACGACGAGTCCACGAGGATCAGCGCCTTCTTGCCGGCGGAGTCCTCCAGAAGAGCGCGCATGCTGTCGAGCTCCTCCCCCCGCTCCCACGCCCTCCTGCGGCCCTCGTCGATCGGAATCAGGGTGCATCCCGCGGCTGTCAGCATTCCCGTGTAGTTCCCTCCGATGTAGATGACCGGTGAGCCGAAGAGCAAGCTTCTTCCTACGATGACAGTGCTGTCGAGGCGAGTCTGAAATTCGGCGAGCCTGCGCTGGAAGTAGGCATAGTTGGCCGGGTCGAACTTGGAGAGGGCGGTGAATACCTTCTGCGCAATGAAGGGGAGCGCCGACGGGTCTGCAAAAAAGTAGTCGGTCAGGCTCTTGTCGAATGGTGCGGCATGGTAGAGCGTGACCAGGCCGGCCCATTCCTTCGAGTTAAGGCCGAGGCGCGAGGCGTCCGCGACGTCCAGCGCCAGTACGCGGGCCTCCATGGGTATGGAGCGGCTTCGGGGCTTGCGGCACGGTATGCCGTCCTCGTTCCAGGTCTCGATCGGGTTCACCTGGACGTACACGCCGCCTATGAAACGCGTCACCAGGGTCAACCAGGGCGAAGTGGTCCAGACGTCCCACGCGACGGCAGGGACCGGGCGCAACAGGAGCAGTGACGCGGCCATTATCGACAGAAACAGCCTGTTTTTCATTATGCCTTCCTCTCCCCTGAGAGTGACATGAGTCCCTCCCTGGCCGCGGCGAACTCCGCGGACTTTCGCGAGGCGCCCGCGCCCTCGCCCGCCGAAGCTCCGGCGATTATCACCCTGACCGTGTATAACGGCCTGTGCGACGGGCCGGACACTGAAATCACCTCGTAAAGGGGGTTTCCCAGCCCCTTCTCGTGCGCCAGGATCTGGAGGGATGATTTGGGGTCCGACGTTTCACCTGGCCGGCAGGGGAAGATAAAGCTTAGGTAATCGTCCACGGCCGCCTCCGCGGCGGACGCCCCCCCGTCAAGGTAGACCGCTCCCAAAAGGGCCTCGGCTGCGTCGGCCATTATCGAGCCGCAAATCTCCTCGTGGGCGAGGCTCTTTCCGGTCAGCAACAGTTGATGCAGGCCAAGGTGCTCCGACCAGCGTCTCAGCGAACTTCCGCAGACGAGCGCAGCTCTTCGCCTGGTCAGCCCTCCCTCGTCCAAATCCGTGTCGAGAAGGAAGAGAGACCGGGACACGAAAAGCTGCAGGACGGAGTCCCCCAGGAACTCAAGTCGCTCGTTGCAATCACTGGTCCCGTGTTCATTCTTGTAGGAGGAGTGAATCAACGCCAGCTTGAGAAGAGAGGCATCGTCGAAGAAATAGCCTATCCGCTCCTGGAGCTTCTCCAGCTCGAGTTCATGCCAATCGTCGTAATCCATGCAAGTCGCCCTGTGCGGGGTCCGGGTACGGACCCCGCCATTGTCCTGCCTAGCCTTCGTACCTTTGAAGCGCTATCACGCCGTTGTGTCCGCCGAAGCCGAAGCTGTTCACAAGCAGCCTGGACACCTTCTTCTCCACCGGCGTCGCCCCTACGACGTTGATGTTGCAATCCGGATCCAGGTTGTCGAGGTTGATCGTCGGGTGGATTACCCCCTCCTCGATGGCCTGCAGCGCCGCTACCGTCTCGAGCGCGCCCGCGGCCCCAAGGCAGTGGCCTATCATCGACTTGGTGGAGTTTACGTAGGCCCTGTCCGCGTGGTCGCCCAGGACCGTGCGGATTGCCATCGACTCCATCTTGTCGTTCAGGGGGGTTGAGGTCCCGTGGGCATTTATGTACTCCACGTCCTCCGGCAGCCACCTTGCCCCCGCAAGCGCCTTGCGCATCGCCCTCGCAGCGCCGTCCCCCTCGGGGTCGGGGGCGGTGATGTGGCTGGCGTCGCAGGTGTTGCCGTAACCGACCAGCTCCGCATAAATATGAGCGCCGCGGTTCTTGGCATGCTCCAGCTCCTCGAGGAGCAGGCATCCGGCACCCTCTCCCATCACGAAGCCGTCGCGGTCCACGTCGAACGGGCGCGAAGCCCTGGCCGGGTCGTCCATCCTCGTCGAAAGGGCCTTCATAGCGGCGAACCCGGCTATGCTGATGGTCCTGAGCGCGGCTTCCGACCCCCCTGCGATGATAACATCCGCGTCTTCGCGCACGATCGCGTGGTACGCCTCTCCAACGCTGTGCACCGAGGTGGCGCAGGCGGTGACCACGCACATGTTGGGCCCCTTGGCGTTGTGCTTTATCGCGACGTAAGCCGTCGACATGTTGCTGATCATCATGGGTATGAAGAACGGGCTCACTCTCTTCGGCCCCTTCTCCATCATCGTCTTGAAGTTGTTGAAAGTGGTCTCGATGCCGCCCTGGCCGCTTCCGATGTAGACTCCGAATTTATTTGGATCCAGGCTTCCCGTATCGAGCTTTGCGTCGGCGACCGCAAGACCGGCGGCGGCCACCGCGAACTGGATGACCCTGTCGGAGCGCTTCGCCTCCTTGCTGTCCATCCAGCGGGCGGGGTCGAAATCCTTCACGTCCGCCCCGAACGGAATCGGGCTGTCGCTCGCGTCGAACGTCGTAAACGGGCCTATCCCGTTCCTGCCCTCCCTCAAAGCTCTCCAGTAGTCTTCTTTTCCCGTGGCGATCGGGCTTATCACTCCCAGCCCGGTTATTACAACCCTTCTCAAAAGGCTTCACTCCTCCGCCGCAATGGTAGTTACGGGCGATTTCCTGCTTGATCCTTGCCAGCAAGGGGAACGCCGGCGGCGTCCCCCTGTCTTACTTGCGCCTCTACTCGTCCGCACCGAGTTTGCTCAGCGTGTAGTTCATCGCCTCACCGACACTGGTGAGCTTCTCCGCGTCCTCATCCGGGATCTCGATGTCGAACTCCTCTTCAATTCCCATGATGAGCTCAACTATATCCAGGGAGTCCGCCCCGAGGTCCTCCACAAAGGAAGCCTCCGGAACTATCTGGTCCTCCTCGACGTCGAGTCTGTCGATGATTATCTCCTTCAACCGAGCGAGCATCTCCTCTTTCTTCATTCTCGTTCACCCCCCTTCGCACTTTTTCAACACATGGTCATTCCGCCGTCTACGGCTATGACCTGTCCAGTTATATACGAAGCCTCCTCGGACGCCAGGAACCCCACGACTCCGGCTACATCCTCCGGAGCACCGGGTCTTCCGGCCGGGACCTGTTTCAACAGCGCCTCCCTCGCCTCGGCGGGCAGCGCCAAGGTCATGTCGGTGCCGATGAATCCGGGGGCTACCGCATTCGCGGTGATGCCCTTGGAGGCATACTCTCTCGCCACGCTCTTCGTGAACCCGATGACGCCGGCCTTGGACGCGCAGTAGTTGGCCTGCCCCGGATTGCCTATGAGCCCCACCACGGAGGCGATGTTGATCACCCTGCCCCACTTGGCCCTGACCATCCCCCGGATAGCCTCCCTTGTGCACAGGAAGACGGAGGACAGGTTCGCGGTCAGCACCGAGGTCCAGTTGTCGTCCTTCATTCGCAGCAGAAGTCCGTCCCTCGTGATCCCCGCGTTGTTGACGAGGACCGAGACCGGGCCCGCCCTTTCGGCGACCAGAGAGAACACCTGCCTGACTTCCTCCGGGTCGGAGACGTCGCCTCCAACGGGGAAGGCCGTCCCGCCCCCGGCGGCAATAATATCACAAACTTCGAGCGCCGCTTTCTCGCTGCTCCTGTAGTTAACGGCAACCTGGAACCCCATCCCGGCGAGCCTGAGCGCAACCGCGCGTCCGATGCCTTTCCCAGCGCCGGTGACCAGGGCGGTTCGTCCGTTCATGCCTCATCATCTCCCTTCAAGACAGAGACGGTCTTTTCGATGTCGCCCACCGCGCCGCACGATTGGACCACCAGTCCCTTGCGGCACTTCTTCACCAGTCCGGCGAGCACCGTGCCCGGGCCTATCTCCAGGAAGGCTCCGACGCCTGCGTCGGCCATCCAGTTTACCGACCTGTCCCAGAGCACCGGCATGAAGGTCTGGTCGAAGAGGGCTCCCTGTATCTCCTTCACGGTGGAGACCGGCCGTGCGAAGGCGTTGGACACTACAGGCGCGGACGGCTCCTTCCAGGTGCACTCGCCGAACGCCTCCATGAGCCTGTCCGCCACCGGTCTCATCAGGGAGCTGTGGAACGGGGCGCTGACGTTGAGGGGGACCACCTTCTTCGCCCCACTGGTCTTCGCCAGGTCCATGACCCTCTGGACGGCCCCGGTCTCGCCGGAGACGACAACCTGGCCGGGGGAGTTGAAGTTGGCCGGCTGGCACTCCCCTCCCGGTGTCGCCTCGGCGCAGATCTCCTCCACCGCGCTCGAGTCGAGGCCGAGGATCGCGGCCATCGCGCCCTTCCCCTCCGGCACCGCCTCCTGCATCAGCCTGCCCCGCGTGGCGACCAGGCGGACGCAGTCCTCGAGCGACAGCGCCCCCCCCGCGACCAGAGCAGTATACTCCCCAAGGCTGTGCCCCGCAAGAAACGCCGGATTCAGCTCCTGCCCGGCAGAATCCCTCAGCGCCGCCAGGACTGCGATGCTCGCCGTGAGAATGGCGGGCTGCGTGACCTCGGTCTTTTTCAGCTCCTCCTCCGGACCCTCGAAGATCACCCTGGACAGGGGGAACGCGAGCGCGTCGTCGGCGCGCCTGAACACCTCGGCGGCCAAGGGGAAGGCGTCGCGAACGTCAAGCCCCATTCCCGCGAACTGGGAACCCTGGCCCGGGAAGAGCAGAGCGTATGCCATAACATTCACCTCCCGGAGTCTGTGTCGGGGCGGAGGCCCCCGATTACCTTCTCGGCCCCGGAGAACATGCCCTCGATTAT
>CAYWKH010000001.1:21749-71197 GCA_964458805.1 uncultured Synergistaceae bacterium | reverse complement strand
CGCCGAGCTCTGCCCCGCCATGAGCGACCCCCACTCGACGTCCCCGTCGACAACCGCCGCCCTGAGCCGGCCCGCGCCCAGCTTCTCGTACTCCTCGATCGGCGCGCCCTCCCTCTCCAGCTCCTCGAAGCGCGACGTCAGCTTGTTCTTGAGGCATCTCACAGGGTGTCCGGTGGCCCGGCCGGTGATCACGTTGCTGCGGTCACGGGCCGCGATGATGGCCTCCTTGTACGCCGGGTGGACCGTGGACTCGGTGCAGCAGACGAAACGCGTTCCGACCTGCACTCCCTCGGCGCCCAGGGCGAAGGCGGCGGCGACCCCGCGGCCATCGACTATTCCCCCCGCCGCCACGACAGGGATCTTCACAGCGTCGACAATCTGCGGGACCAGCACCATCGTGGTAATCTCTCCTATGTGGCCGCCGGCCTCCATTCCCTCCGCGACCACGGCGTCGGCCCCCTGCTTCTCCACCCTCTTCGCCTGGGCCACGGAGGCTATGACCGGCACTATGATGGTGCCGGAGGGTTTGAGGCGATCTATTATTTTGTTTGGGTTGTTGGTGTTGGTGGTGACGATGGGCACGCCGTACTTTTCCACCAGTCCGAGGACGTCCTCCACCGTGGACGACATGAGCATTATGTTCAGCCCGAACGGCCTGTCGGTGAGGGTGCGAACCTTCAGGAGCTCTTTTTCAAGGAGCTCCGGGGGCATGTTCGCCGCCGCGATGATACCAAGACCCCCTCCGTTGCTCACTGCGGCCGCGAGCTCGGCGTTGGCGACCCATGCCATCCCCCCCTGGATCAGGGGGTAGGCGCACCCAAGCAGTCGGGTCACCCTGTTTGCGCGATAATCAGGTCTCATAGATAACACCTCCGTAGGTCATGCCCGCTCCGAAAGCGGTGAAGAGCAGCCTCTGACCGGGCAGAAGTCTCCCCTGCTTCACGAACTCCGACAGCGCGATAAAAACCGATGCCGCGGAGGTGTTGCCGTACTCGTCCAGATTGATGAATACCTTCTCGGAGGCTATGCCCAGCCTCTCCGCCGCCCTCTCGATTATCCTCTGATTCGCCTGGTGGAAGAACCACCAGTCGATCTCCTCCGGGTACAGGCCCGAGTCCTCGCAGAGCTCCTTCAGAAAGGGGGGTATCACACGGTTGACGAACTTGAAGACGTCGTTGCCCTTCATAGTCACGTAGTGCTTCTTCTGCTCTACAGTCTCGTGCGACGCCGGGTTCTCCACGAGCCCGCCGGGAAAGGTTATCTGGTCGTGCTTCGTGCCATCGGACCGCAGCTCCGCCGACAGGAAGCGACCGTTCCCGCCGGAGGGGGACAGCAGCACCGCCCCCGCCCCGTCCCCGAACAGCACGCAGGTGTTCCGGTCGGTCCAGTCCACTATCGGCGACAGGACCTCGGCCCCGATGACCAGGACGTTCCTCCAGATGCCGGACGCTATCCCCGCCGCGGCCACGGCCATCAAGTAGACGCCGCTCGTGCAGCCGGACTGGACGTCGAACGCGCCCGCCCTGCCCGCCCCCAGCATCCCCTGGACCTTCGGCGCCACCCCGGGGAAGAGGGTGTCCGGGCTGTTCGTCGCCACCATCACCATGTCGACCTCCGAGGGCACTACCCCCGCAGCCTCCAGAGCGGCTCGGCCGGCCTTCAGCGCGACCTCGCTGGTAAGCTCTCCCGCCTCCGCGATGTGCCTTCTCCGGATGCCGGTCCTATCTCGTATCCACTCGTCGCTCGTGTCGACCATCCTCGACAGGTCCTCGTTCGTGAGCACTCTGTCCGGGACGTACATTCCCGTCCCGCTGATGGCGACTGGCACTCCCTTGAAAAATGCCATTAGGCGCCTCCTTTATCCCAACTCTTCTCTTATCTGCTCCACGCCGTTCTGTTTTACGAAATTCCTGGCCACGCGCAGTGCGCTTACGATTGCAGGCGCCTTCGACCGTCCGTGGGCCTTTATCACAGCGCCGTTCACTCCGAGCAGGGGCGTGCCCCCGTGCTTCTCGTAGTGAAAGCGGGCCATCAGGTCCTTCATCATGGGGAGCATGAACAGCATCCCCACCTTCGGCAGCACCCTCTGGCCGATCTCCTCCTTGAGCAGGGAGGCCGCGGCTGTCATCAGCCCCTCGGCGAACTTCAGCACGATATTCCCCGAGAAGCCGTCGCAGACGACGACGTCGGCCCTGCTGTAGGGGATGTCGTCCCCCTCCACGTAGCCGGTGAAGTTCAGGGCGCTCTGCGCAATCAGGGCCTTGGCCCCGGAGACCGCCTCGTCGCCCTTTATATCCTCCGACCCGTTGGACAGCAGCGCGATCTGCGGGTCGGCCACGCCCAGGATCCGCTTGGAGTAGATGTTTCCCATGTGCGCGAACTGGTAGAGGTGGAACGGCTTGTTCCTCACGTTCGCGCCTACGTCGAGGAGAAACGTATATTTGTTGAGGGTCGGCAGGGCCACCCCCAGCGCGGGCCGGTCAATCCCTGAGATCCTGCCTACAACCAGCACTCCGCCCGCCACCACCGCGCCGGTGTTGCCGGCCGACACACACCCGGAGGCCTCGCCCGCCCGCACCATCTCCATCGCCAGGCGAATGCTGGAGGTCCTCTTCTTGCGGATCGCGAGGGTCGGATGCTCGTTCATCTCAACCCGTTCGTCGGTGTGCACGATGCTTATTCTCCTGGATACAGTTGAATCGGCCCTCTCGAGCAGCGGTTCCATGACCGTGGCGGACCCGACGAGCACGATGTCCAGGTCGTCGTACTCTGCGCACGCCATCAGTGCGGCCCTGCAGATCTCGGAGGGGCCATGGTCGCCTCCCATCGCGTCAACGGCAATAATCAAACGGAGCTCACCTCTCTTGATTCCTCGAAGGATCCCTTTTCCATCACGGCCGCAATGAACCTCCCGACGAAGACCTCCCTGTCGCCGACCTTCGTCCTGACGCTTACTATGTACTTGTCCTCCTTGTGGACGCCGACCTTGGCCCGCGCCACCAGGGAGTCGCCCACGCGGACGTGCCCCTTGAACTCGCCTCTCATGGAGTCGACCAGCACGAAGTCCGCCTCGACAACCGCGATCGCGATCGAGCTGGCCTGTGCATATATGTAGTGATCCCAGACGATATCCGTGTCCCGGAAGGCCATCTCTCTGCGGGTGTCCAGGATCGAGAGGGCCCACCTGTTCGGCTCCAGCTCCAGGAGGTCACCGACGACCTCGCTCTGCTTCAGCGAGCGCAGCCTGCTGGTGGCCTTCTGCGCCATGGACTTCATCCTTTCGCGCAGCTCGGGTACGCCGAGGAGGGCCCTGTCCAGCCGAATCGTGCTGACGCTCACTGAGAAGGCCTCCGCGAGCTGCTCGTCGGTAGCCAGGGGGTTCTGGTCGATGAGTTTGAGCAACTTCTCCTGCCGGTTTTTCTTTCTCTGGGATTTGATCGAAGCCGCCTCCCCTCGGTTAGTACCTGATCGTAAGATCAACTCTCACGACTAGGTAAGTATAGCGACGTCCCAAAGGGCGGTCAATAGGTCGGCCGGGCGGGAATAAAAAAAGAGGAGGGGCTTCCCCTCCTCTTTCGCAAACTGCGCACCTCCGCGCCGGCTACTCCTTGGCCTTCGCGTCGGCCGCGGTCTCCATGACCTTTCTACCCCGGTAGTAGCCGCACTCCCCGCAGGCCCTGTAGTTCATGATCACCTCTCCGCAGTGCGGGCAGGTGGTGAGCTCAGGCCCCTTCGCAGATCCGATCCACACCGATTTTCTTTTATGCGTACGGGCATGGGAAACCCTGCTTTTCGGCGTCGCCATTCTGCACTTCCCTCCTTTTCACTCTGTTTGCCGCTCGAATTCAACTGTCGTGAGCCCCCCGAACCTGGGGTCGATCTCCTGCGCAGCGCAGACGCACTCCTCGCGGTTAAGCGACTTGCCGCACCCCGGACAGATGCCCCGGCAGTCCGGCGCGCACAGCACGCGCGAGGGCAGCGCGAGCACCAGGCTCTCGAAGACCTGGTCCGACAGATCCAGGGCTCCCTTCCAGCAGGGCACCCTTACCGTGCGGAACTCGTCCGCCTCCTCCTCGGTCCCCCGTTTTTTCAAATCCTGCCGCAATGAGTAAAGATACATGAAATCCTCGAGAATTTCAATATGCGCCGGCTCTAAACACCTGGAACATTGCGAGGACAGGCTGCACTCGAGCCTTATGGTAACGGCCAGGCTCTCTCCGGCCCAGGCGGCCTCGACGTCAACCCGCAGGGGAGACGCGAGTTGGAATGTCAGCCCGCCGTACAGAATGGCGGCGTCATCCTCCCTGCCCTTCAGGAGATCGTGGAGCTCCCAGTGCCCCTCCGTCCTCGCGTACTCGTCGCCGAGCTCCGGGAGGTCGATCTCGAATCGCCAGGAGGCAGGCTTCTCGGTTATCGGCAAGATCGCACCTCCCTCTTCGTCCGGCCTCAGCCGATCGCGATCCTCTTGGTGTCGCGGGCTATCACCAGCTCCTCGTCGGTGGGAACTACCATGACCGTGACACGGCTGTCGTCCGTGCTGATAATGGCCTCCTTGGCGCGGACGTTGTTCCTGGCCCTGTCTATCCTGATCCCCATGAACTCGAGCCCCTCGCATATCTTCTCCCGAGTGCGGCTGCTGTTCTCGCCTATGCCGGCCGTGAAGACCAGGACGTCTATGCCGCCCATGGCCGCTGCGTACGACCCCACGTACTTCTTGGCCCCGTAGCAGAGCATCTCCTCCGCGAGCTTCGCCCTGGCGTTGCCGGCGTCGGCCGCCTCCTCGATATCCCTGAGGTCGCTGCTCACGCCGGATATGCCGAGCAGGCCGCTCTCCTTGTTCAGCACGTGGCTCATCGCCTTGCTGTCTATGGCCTCGTGCTCCTCTAGGTAGGAGACCAGGAGCGCGTCTACGTCGCCCGATCTCGTCCCCATGATGATGCCGGGCAGAGGGCTGAAACCCATGCTGGTGTCCACGGAGATGCCACCCTTCACCGCTGTGATCGAGCTGCCGTTCCCCATGTGGCAGGTCACGATGTTGAGGGACTCGATCGGCCTGCCGAGAATCTCGGCAGCCCTGCGGGAGACGTAGAAGTGGCTGGTGCCGTGAAAGCCGTAGCGGCGCACCCTGTACTTCTCGTAGTAGTGGTAGGGGATGCCGTACATGTACGCACACCCCGGCATCGTCTGGTGGAAGGCCGTGTCGAACACCCCGATCTGGGGAATGTTGGGCAGCTCCTCCGTCACCGCGTAGATGCCCATCAGGTTGGCGGGGTTGTGGAGCGGGGCCAGCGGGACACACTCCTCGAGCGCGTCTATCACATCGTGGGTGATTAGCACGGACCCGGCGTAGCGCTCGCCAGCGTGCACAACCCTGTGTCCGACCGCGGACAGCTCGTCCAGGCTCTTCAGCACGCCGTTCACCGGGTCCAGCAGCTCGGCGGCCACGATCTTGAACGCCGCCTTGTGATTCGGTATGTCGATGTTCTTGATCACAGTGTCCATACCCGTCCTGGTGTGCTTGATGCGCGAGCCTTCGATGCCGATCCTCTCGACCAGGCCCTTCGCGAGCACGGACTCGTCGGTCATGTCGAAAAGCTGGTACTTGAGGGACGAACTGCCGCAGTTGACGACCAAAACCTTCATGAGAACATTCCCTTCCTCTCGTCTTGACCAGGCGCTTTCACGGGGTGTATCTTGGATCGTGAAAGGGGGCCTGCCGCCATAGATGATAACAACGTCGGCATTATCGCCGAGTACAACCCGCTGCACAACGGACACAAGTATCATATCGCCCGGGCGAGGGAGCTGTCGGGCGCGGATGGTGTCGTGGTCGTCCTCTCCTCCAACTTCACCCAGAGGGGCGAGCCCGCCCTTCTGAGCAGGTGGGACCGCGCCGAGTGCGCGCTGCCGGCGGGCGCCGACCTGGTGCTCGGGCTGCCGGCGTTCTTCTCCTGCCATAGCGCAGGCGCGTTCGCGGCCGGGGGGGTGGACACCCTTGCGGCCACCGGGATCGTCCGTTCCATCTCCTTCGGGATGGAGGACCCCGGGTTCGACATCTCGCAACTCCTGGATATTTTAGTCCAGGAACCAATAACTTTCAAGGATTCTCTGAAAAAACATCTTAATTCTGGTTTTTCCTACGTGAAAGCCCGAGTCCTCGCGCTGTCGGAGGCCGATCCGAACTACGGCGAATTCATCTCGCGGCCGAACAACTCGCTCGCGGTGGCGTACATGGAGCGGATCCGCCGGTCGCCCTGCGACATCAAGTGCATACCCGTCCAGAGGGTCGGGGGCGGGTACCACGACTCGGCCCTTCCTGCTCCGGAGGGGGGCGTAGTCCTCGCAGGCGCCTCCGCGATCCGCCGCTCCCTGGTCAAAAACGGGCTGGAGAGCGTCCTAGCCTCGATGCCAAGGAGCACGGTCGACATCCTGGCTAGACGCCTGAGGGAGGGCAGGTGCGCGACCTCCAGCGAGATCCTGTTCAGGATTGCGAAGGCCCTGCTGCTTCGAACCCCGAGGAAATCATTGTCCGCTTATTCCGGGATGAGCGAGGGGGTGGGCAACAGGCTTTCGCGCCTGGCCGCCGATTGCGGCTCATGGGAGGAGTTCGTGGGGAAGTGCGTGACCGGGAGGTACACCCGTGGCAGGATACAGAGGCTCGTCATCCACCTGCTTCTCGGAATCGGGCAGGAGGAGAACGTTCGCCTGCAGGAGTCCGGCCCCGCCTACATACAGCCGCTCGCCGCCAACGACAGGGGGGTGGAGATGCTGAGGACGATGCGAAAGAGGGCCTCGCTCCCGTTGAGGGGGAAGCCTCTGCTGCACGGGCGGGGCGCCGAGAGGGACCTCGCCTCCATCGAGAACAGGGCGTCCGGCCTGTGGGAGTGCGTCGCCGACTCCTTCCTGCCGGGGTCCGAGAAGAGGAGGCGCTTCTTCACGGGGCGAGGGTGTGCGGCAGAGGGAAGCGCTCCCTGAGGCGCCTGTACACCCCTGGCGGGACCATCTCGTGCACCGCCCCGCCAAACTGGTATATCTCCTTGACCGCGTTGCTCGACAGGTACGAGTACCTGGCCTCGGTGACTATGAACAGGGTCTCGATGTCCGGGGCGAGCTGACGGTTCATGAGGGCGAGCTGGAACTCGTACTCGAAGTCGGACAGAGCCCTTAGCCCCCGGATTATGATCCTGCTCCTCTCCTGCCTGAGAAAGTCGACCAGAAGCCCGGAGAAGGCGCCGACCTTGACGTTGTTCAGATGACTCAGGGCCTCCCTGGCCATCGCCTTGCGCTCGTCCACCGAGAAGGCCGCCTTCTTCTGGGGGTTGAGCAGGACGCTCACTACGACCTCGTCGAACAGTGCCGCGGCTCGCTCCGCTATGTAGATGTGCCCGTTCGTGATCGGGTCGAACGATCCGGGGTATACGGCGGTTATGCTTCCCTTCACTCTCCATCGTCTCCTCTCTCGAGGGCCTCGCCGGCCGCCGCGGGGCCCAGGAAGGACAGGGCCGTGTCGCCGTAGCTTCGGCTGTCGAGGAGGACGCATGCCGATCCGCATAGGACCTCCTCCCTGGTCGAGTGCTCGACCGCCACCACCCCGCCCCTCTCCACGACGCCGCCGCCGGGGGTGAAGAGAAGCTCCCCCAGGACAGCAGGCCACCCGGCGCCGTAAGGCGGGTCGGCGAAGACCACGTCGAACCTCGCGCCCCGCCTCCTGAACATGGAGAGGGCGCGCCTCGCGTCCATCGCGACGAGGTTGAAGGACGGCCCCCAGTCCCGCATCGCCCTGATCCTGTCAGAGCGGGCACGGATCGACTCCACCGCGTAGACGGGCGAAGCTCCGAGATCGAGCGCCCGCGCCGCCACCCTCCCCGTCCCGGAGAAGAGGTCGAGGAACGAGCGGCCGCGCAGGTCGCCGAGAATGTTGAACAGGGCCCCCATCACGATGCCGGACGTAGGGCGCGCCTCCTTCTTCCCCGCCTCTCCCGCGCCCCTGCTCATGGGCTGCAACTTCTCTCCGGCCGGTGAGACTCTATGGCGGAGGCCACCCCCTCCGCCGCTCCTTTCACAGCGGATGTAAGGAAGGGGGATGAGTGGGGAGCCATCTTCACCAGCGCGTCCTCCTCGCGCTCCACCGCCAGCAGGAAGAACTTCTGCTCGAACCCCTCGTCGGTGGCCACGACTTCGAGCAGGTGCTCCCTGCCGTCGTCCGACGAGTAGCACTTCTTGAACACCCACATGGAGGCCCCGTCCCTGCCCCCCGATCCGTACAACCCCTGGAGCAGGGGAGCCAGCGCCCCCCTTCCCGGAACCCGGATGTGCACCTCTTCAACCTCCCTCGCGCGCGGGGGGGCGGCGTCCGCCCCCTCCCTCCTGACAAGCCTGACCAGAAACAGGCTCTTGCCCATCTCCGTCCATTTTCTCTCGTACTTGGTGGTGGCATGGCGCGGAGGGTTCTCGACCCACTCCGCGGCCGAGAAGGAGCCCTCCGACTCGAAGGCCTCCCGCACCTCCAGCGCAAACCACTCCTCGTCCGTCATCAGCTCGAAGAATGCCCCCGGTTTCAGGGCGCGCGCTATCTCGGACGGGAAGCCGTCCCCGGACAGCCTCTTCTTCGAGTGCCTCTTCTTTGGCCACGGACATGGAAAGTTCATGTAGATGCCGTCGACGGAGCACGGCGTCACGCACTCCCTGAGGATGAACCGCGCGTCCCCGCACATGAGCGCGACGTTCTCCGCCCCCGCCCTCACGGTTCTTCTGACCGCCCGCAGAACACATGAGCGGGACATCTCGATCCCCCAGAACCGCGAATTCGGGTCCTCCCCGGCTAGGTGGACGATGTACTCCCCGTTGCCGAAGCCGATCTCGAAAAACACGCGACTCCCGCCCGCCCCCCGTCGGAGATCAAGGGGCAGCCCCGTCTTCTCCGGCAAAACCAGTATATCCCGCATGTTGGTCACGCTAACCTTCGCTCCTCGCCTGCTAGCCTGAATGAACACGGATGATTATAACAGGCTCGGCTCCGGCCGCCAAAATGATCCGCTTGCGAACGTCGGAGCGCGGGGGCGCTCTCCTGGATAATAAAACTCTTTTTCGGCGGTATTTTTCGGAAATGAGAATTATACATAATGCAAAACCTGGATCTTGTTGTAAAATAGGAGAGTCTCTCCCCGGATTCAAGATGACGGCCGCTTGCCCGCCCTCCGTTTTCCATGACGCAGCCGAAGAGGGGAAGTATCGGCGACGGAGATTGTGAATAATAAAACAGGAGCGTCCTAACAGGGCCTCCTGAAAATCAAGAGGGGGTACTTCAATGAAGAGAAACTGGAAGTCGATGGACGGCAATACCGCCGCAGCGCATGTCTCATACGCGTTTACCGAGGTTGCCGCGATCTACCCGATCACGCCGTCCTCGAACATGCCGGAGGTCGTCGACGAATGGGCGGCCCGCGGCAGGAAGAACATCTTCGGCAAGCCGGTAAGGGTGACCGAGCTCCAGTCCGAGGCCGGCGCCGCCGGAGCGGTGCACGGCTCCCTTTCGGCGGGATCCCTTTCTACCACCTTCACCGCGTCCCAGGGGCTGCTCCTGATGATGCCCAACATGTACAAGATCTCCGGGGAGCTGCTTCCCGGCGTGTTCGACGTCACGGCGAGGGCCATTGCCGGGCACGCGCTGTCCATCTTCGGAGACCACAGCGACGTGATGGCGTGCAGGGGCACGGGCTTCGCCTTCCTGGCGTCGGGCAGCGTGCAGGAGGTCATGGACCTTACGGCGGTGTCGCACCTGTCCGCCATCAAGGGCAGCATCCCGTTCGTGAACTTCTTCGACGGCTTCAGGACCTCGCACGAGATCCAGAAGATAGACGAGCTCCAGTACGAGGACCTGGCCAAGCTCGTGGACTATGACGCGCTCGCGAAGTTCAGGGCGCGCGCGATGAACCCGGAGCGCCCCTTCCAGAAGGGGACCGCCCAGAACCCGGACATCTTCTTCCAGGCCAAGGAGGCCGCCAACAGGTTCTACACGGTCATCCCCGACATCGTCGAGCACTACATGCAGGAGATCAAGAAGCTCACCGGCAGGGAGTACCACCCGTTCAACTACTACGGGGACCCCGAGGCGGAGAACATCATCGTGGCGATGGGCTCGGTATGCCAGGCGATAGAGGAGACGGTAGACTACCTGAACGCCCGCGGCGAGAGGACCGGCGTTCTCGAGGTGCACCTGTTCAGGCCCTTCTCGGAGAGGTACTTCTTCAACGTGCTTCCTGCGACCGTAAGAAGGATCGCCGTGCTTGACAGGTGCAAGGAGCCCGGCGCCCTCGGCGAGCCCCTGTTCGAGGACGTGTGCGCGCTGTTCAAGGACATGACGGACGCTCCGCTGATCGTCGGCGGTCGCTACGGCCTCGGCTCGAAGGACACCACCCCGACCCACATCAAGTCGGTGTTCGACAACCTCAAGCTCTTCCAGCCCAAGGACCGCTTCACCATCAGCATCGTGGACGACGTGACCCACACATCTCTCCCGGTACACGAGCACATCGCGGCCGCCCCCGAGGGGACGATCCGCTGCAAGTTCTGGGGGCTCGGCTCGGACGGGACGGTCGGCGCCAACAAGAACTCCATCATGATCATCGGTGACCGGACCGACATGTACGCGCAGGGGTACTTCGCGTACGACTCGAAGAAATCCGGCGGGATCACGGTCTCGCACCTTCGCTTCGGCCACAAGCCGATCAAGTCCACCTACCTCATAGACACGGCCGACTTCATCGCCTGCCACAAGCAGGAGTACGTCAACCTGTACGACATACTTGGCGGCCTTAAGAAGGGCGGTTCCTTCCTCCTGAACACCCAGTGGACGACGATCGAGGAGCTCGAAAAGCACCTTCCCTCCAAGATGAGAAGGGCGCTTGCGAACAACGATATCCAGTTTTACATCCTCAACGGGACGGACATCGCGGAGGAGATCGGCCTCGGCAACAGGATAAACATGATAATGCAGGCCGCCTTCTTCAAGCTGTCAAACGTCATCCCAATCGACGACGCGATCAAGTACATGAAGGAGGCCATCGACGACTCCTACGGAAGGTACGGCGAGAAGGTCGTCCAGATGAACTACAAGGCTGTCGACGCGGGAATCAACGCCCTCAAAAAGATCGACGTCCCGGCGGCGTGGGCCGAGGCGACGTCGGAGCCGGTGCTCCTGTCCGGCAAGCCATCCGAGATCCCCGACTTCGTGCAGGACGTCTGCATGGTGATCAACGCCCAACAGGGCGACTCCGTCCCGGTCAGCGCCTTCCTCGGCCGGGAGGACGGGCACTTCCCGTCCGGGACCGCGGCCTACGAGAAGCGCGGCGTCGCGATCAACGTGCCGGAGTGGAAGGGCGACAAGTGCATCCAGTGCAACCAGTGCTCCATGGTCTGCCCCCACGCGGCGATCCGCCCCTTCCTGCTCGACGAGCAGGAGCAGGCGAACGCCCCCGAGGGGTTCGGCGCGGTGGACGTCAAGGGGAAGGAGTTCCCGGGGTGCAAGTACAAGATCCAGGTCGACATCCTGGACTGCCTCGGCTGCGGCAACTGCGCGGACATCTGCCCGGCGAGCGCGCTCGACATGAAGCCGCTGGCGTCGCAGGTCAACGAGATACCCAACTGGACCTACGCGATAGAGAACGTATCCGACAAGTCCGACCAGACGAACATCTTCACGGTGAAGGGGAGCCAGTTCTCCCAGCCTCTGATGGAGTTCTCCGGTGCCTGCTCGGGCTGCGGCGAGACGCCGTACATCAAGCTGGTGACCCAGCTGTTCGGCGACCGCATGCTGGTGGCTAACGCGACGGGCTGCTCCTCGATATGGGGAGGGTCCGCACCGAACATGCCCTACACCGTGAACGACAGGGGGCAGGGGCCGGCCTGGGCGAACTCCCTGTTCGAGGACAACGCCGAGTACGGCTACGGCATGAGGCTGTCGCTGAACGCCACGATGCAGTACCTGGTGGACGCTGTTAACGAGCTGCTCGCGCTTGATATTCCAGCCGACGTCAAGGCCCCCCTCGCCGAATGGCTCGAGTCCAAGGACGACGGGGAGAAGTCCAAGGCGGCAGCGGAGAAGTTGTTGGCAGTGCTCGACAGGGACATAGGCCCCGAGGGGAACAGGCTGCTGTGCGAGATCGCATGCCGCAAGGACTACCTGGTCAAGAAATCCGTCTGGATCTTCGGCGGCGACGGCTGGGCCTACGACATCGGCTTCGGCGGCCTCGACCACGTGCTGGCCTCCGGCGAGGACGTCAACGTGCTGGTGCTCGACACGGAGGTCTACTCGAACACCGGCGGACAGTCGTCCAAGGCCACCCAGACGGCGGCGATCGCCAAGTTCGCCGCCTCCGGCAAGAAGGTCAAGAAGAAGGACCTGGGCCGGATCGCCATGACCTACGGCTACGTCTACGTCGCGCAGGTCGGAATGGGCGCGGACAAGAACCAGCTCATGAAGGCCCTCAGGGAGGCCGAGGCCTACAAGGGACCGTCCCTGGTCATAGCCTACTCCCCCTGCATCGCCCACGGCATAGCGGCGGGAATGGGCAAGACCCAGGAGCAGACCAAGAAGGCGGTAGAGGCCGGATACTGGCACCTGTACAGGTACAACCCGGAACTCGCCGAGGAGGGCAAGCCGAAGGCGGACTTCAAGGAGTACCTGATGGGCGAAGTACGCTACTCTTCGCTCAAGAAGGAGTTCCCTGAGACCGCCGACGCCCTGTTCGAGAAGGCCGCGAAGGACGCAAGGGAGCGCTACGAGATCTACAAGCAGCTGGCGGAGATGGGCAAGCAGGCCGTCAAGGTCGAGGCTTAAGGCGCCAGGTAGAGGAGAGGGGGAGACCCCTCTCCTCTTTTTTCAGCCTCCGGCGTTGACCTTGCATGACAAGGCATTCGGTTTTTCGAGCGAAAAAGAGCATCGGGCAGAACTTCCTAGTGGACAGGAACATCCTGCGCCACATAGTGGAGCGGGCGGACATCAAGGAGGACGACTCGGTCCTGGAGATAGGCGCCGGACAGGGCGTGCTGACCAGGGAACTGGCGGCCGCGGGCTGCGCGCACCTCTTCTCGGTGGAGATCGACCGCGGGCTGTCCCCCTTCCTGTCCGACCTGACCGGCATGTACCCGGACAGGCTCGCGCTCCTCTGGGGAGACGCACTGGCGATCGACTACACCAACCTCGTGCCACCTCCCTCCAAAGTCGTGGCCAACATCCCCTACAACATAACGACACCGCTCGTATGGAGACTGCTGGAACAGCTCCCCGGAGGCGGGGCCGACTACTTCCTGCTGATGGTCCAGAGGGAGGCGGCGGAGCGGATAATCGCCCCGCCGTGCACAAAGGGGCGCTTTCCCCTTGGGGTCACGATTGAATTGATGGGTAGCGCCTCGATCGTACGGCACGTGTCGGCGGGGTCCTTCAGGCCCTCCCCGGCGGTATCGTCGGCGCTGCTCGAGGTCCGCCTCTCCGGCCAAAACCGGGATCTGCCGAACGACCCCCTGTGGAGAGGCATGCTGCGGACGGGGTTTGCGATGAGGAGGAAGATGCTGATCAACAACCTGCGGCTGCACTACCCCTCCGCCGATTGGAGCGAGTTCTTTCGTCGGGCCGGCGTGGGCGAAAAGGCGCGCGCCGAGGAGCTGACCGCGGCCCAGTGGCTGGCGCTTCGAGTGTGCGCGGGATAGAAAAAACCCCCTCCCGTCGATGCGGGAAGGGGCCGGACAAAAAAACAGGACCGGGAGGTAATCCTACTCCACCCTGTCCTTCAGCGCCTTGCCCGGGCGGAAGACCGGAATCTTCTTTGCGGGAATCTTGATGACCTTCTTGGGATCCTGCGGATTGCGCCCCTCGCGCGCCGCCCTCTCCCTGACCTCGAAGGTCCCGAAACCGACGAGCTGGATCTTGTCGCCCTTCTCCAGAGCGGTTTCTATAGCTCCGAAGACCGCCACCACCGCCGCCGCCGACTCCTTCTTGTTGAGACCCGTCGCCTTGGCCACTTCCGTTATGAGCTCCGCCTTGGTCACCTTATACAACCTCCTTAAAAATAAGATATGAAATACTCAACGTTCCACCCAGTGCATCTATACAAAACCGCGTCGCCCCGTGCCGGGCAAGCGGCTTATTATTACCAGCAATTGCAGTCCTGGTCAAGCGAAATCTTCAATCCGAGGCCCTATTTCGCCAGAAAATGCGTATAGGAGTGCCCGAAAAGTCGCCAAGCCCCCTGATCTCCTTCTCGATGTGGTTCGCAAAGGCCTTCGTGGCGAGGTCGGAGCTGTTTACGAAGAAGACGAACGACGGCGGGTTTACTCCCGCCTGCGTGCAGTAGAACAGCTTCAACGCCCTTCCCTTCCGGTCCGTCGGGAGGGTATCGAAGGCAAGTATGTCGCGGAGCATGCGGTTAAGCTGGGTTGTGGCTATCCTCCTCCCCCGGTTCTCCCGGACCCCGAGAATCACCCCGGCCATCTTGTTCAATCCTCTGCCGGTCAGGGCCGAGACGAACAGGATCGGAGCATGTTTTATGAAGACCATCTCGTCGGCGAATTTCTTCTTCATGGTGTCGCCGAGCTTCGGGTCGCTGCCCAGCAGGTCCCACTTGTTCAGCACCGGGACCACCCCCTTACCGCGCTCGATCACCAGGGCCGCCAGCTTCTTGTCCTGGTCGGTGAAGGGCTCCCGCGAATCCATCACGAGCAGGACTATGTCGCTGCGGTCGACGGCCTGGAGCGCCCTCACGAAGGAGTAGTACTCTATGTCCCCCTCCACGCGGCTCTTCCTGCGTATCCCCGCGGTGTCCACGAAGTTGAAGGTCCTTCCGTCGATGGTAACGATCGTGTCGATCGCGTCTCGGGTGGTGCCGGGTATATCGCTTACCAGGGCTCTCTCCTCCCCGGCGAAGCGGTTCAGCAGGCTTGACTTACCGACGTTCGGACGCCCGACTATGGCCACGCGGACGGCGTCCTGGAGGCCGTCCTCCTCCTCCCCGTGCTGAAGCCTGGATACGATCGCCTCCTGCAGGTCGTAGATGTACCTCTTGTGCTCTGCGCTCACACCTATGACATCAGGAAACCCAAGGGAGTAGGACTGTAACACCAGGTCCTCGTGGACTCCGTCGTCGATCTTGTTGGCCACGACGATGACGGGTTTCCCGGACCGGCGCAGGATCTCGGCCACGTCCTCGTCCATCCACGTGGGCCCCTCCCGCCCGTCGATCACGAACAGCACCAGGTCGCTCTCGTCGATCGCCTGTCTAATCTGGAACCGCATCCCATTGACAAACTCGTTCTCATCCCTCGCGAGGAATCCGCCTGTATCGACGATGAAAAACTTCTTGTCCTTCCACTCGACCTCTCCGTACAAGCGATCCCTGGTCACGCCGGGCATGTCGTCGACTATAGCCTCGCGCCTCCCGAGAAGGCGGTTGAACAGGGACGACTTTCCTACGTTGGGCCTACCCACTATCGATACTACCGGCATTGCCTCTTCCTCCCCGATGGAACTCAATCGATCCAGACACTCACCTCGGGAAATCCTCTCCCCGAGCACTTTATTGAATAATACGGCGCAAGGACCTCCCTGGCAGGCGTCAGCGAGCCGGACGCAACCCAGAAGGCGGACGAGTCCGCGCCGGGATCCATGGGGAACAGCCCCCGCTCCTGGAAGCCCGGTATCATGGAGGCCTTCTGGGCCATGGTGGCCGCCCTCACCTCGAGCAGGTATGCGAAGGGGGGGAGGCCTAGCTCCTTCCTCTCGTTCAGCTCCTGCCGCCAGAAGGCGCCCCACCCGAGCTTGAGGGCGCGCTGCCATCCCGACCCGGGCCTCCTGCTCTGAAGGAGGACGACCCTGTCCTCGCCATCCTTCCCGCGCCAGAGGGACTCCCACACCATGGAGAAGACCGTGAACCTCGCCTGGTACGCGACGCTTCGCAGCTCGGCGTCCACGTCGATCCAGGCTATAAAACCCGCCCTGACCTGGTCGCAGAGGGAGAGAGCACGCCGCGTCCCCACGACGATTCCCCCCTGGGCGAGCTGCTCCCTCATCGCGCCCAGGGCTCTCTTCCCGGTAGCCCTGGCGTCGTCGACGAGAAACGAGTGCCGCCCTTCGCCGGCCATGCTGGCGGCCACAGGCAACAGCGCCTCCAGCCCCGGTCGCTTGCCAACCAGCAACAATCCCCGGCAGACCGGGCACTGGTCTGGAAGGGATTTAACGGCCCCGCAGGCAGGACAGCGCAGCCGCGCGTTTCTATCCTCCCAGGCCATGGCCGACCCGCATACGCCGCAGCGAACGGCGTTGCCGCACTCCTCGCAGGCGACCTCCCCCGCGTAACCCTTCCTGTCCAGCAGCCACAGGGCCGTCCTGCCGGACGCCAAGCACTCCTCCGTCCCGGAGAGAAGGGCCTTGGTCAGTGGAGTTGCGCCCTCCACTCCAAGAGACGAGGCCGAGAAGCCCTCTCTGATATCCACGAATCTCAGCCTCGATCCGCTCGGCCGCTCCTTCGAGCGGGGCGATCCTCTTAAAAAAACCCGCGAGGACGGCACTCTCCCTGCGAGCACGAGCGACGCCGACTCCAGCCGCGCCCTTCTGCCCGCTAGGGTCCTCGAGTTGACGAACGGCCTCTTGTACGCGCGGTACGCACCGCTGCTCTCCTCATCGACAATTATCGTGTCGACTCGCTGCAGCGGCGCGAACACGGCACCTGGCCCCCCGACCACCCCTCGGACCCCTCCGTTGCGCGCGGCAAGCCAGGCCGCGAGGAGCCTCTTTCCGCCAAGCGGCGGCCACAGGACCGTCTCGCGCCCGATCTCATCCGGGAGGAAGCTCCAGAACTCCGCCGCCAGGCTCTGCTCCGGGAACAGGGCGATGAACCCGCGGCTTTCCTCCAGGCGCTCGCAATACCGGCTCCACCGATCGATGTGGTTGCACGTGTAGATGCAGTCCTCCCGGTACTCGCCGCCCGGATCGGCCCGTAGAGGGGTCAGCGCGACGGCGTCAGCGTCCGCGGCCAGGAGAGACGAGGGTACGGCGGTCCGCAGGATCTCCCCGGTACCGCACAGAAAGACCTTCCCCCCCCACTCTAACAGCTCCAACAGGCGGGTCGGAAGGAGGGGAAGGGAATCTACCACGGTCTTCACCGGCTTGATAACGTACGCGCTCCCGCCGGGAGAGTCGGCATCAAAGATTCGGCCCAGGATGCCGATCCTCTCCCCGGCGCCCAGAGGCACGACGGCCCTGGCACCGGCGACGGCGGGCGCATCCAGCAAGTAGGTCAGCCCGTGCCACCAGGGGCCGGGGACCACGACCTCGCAAAGCCTCACCGTCCGGAGAGCACCGTGTTCCAAATCCCCTCCGCGACCTCATCCTTTGTCCCGGAGAACGAGGCGGAGCCGCCGTCCGCTCCGAGCACGCACACGCTGTTCGTGTCGCCGCCAAAGCCGCAGCCCGGGGCCGCGATGTCGTTGGCAACGATGTAGTCCAGCCTCTTTGATCTGATCTTATCCGCCGCGTTGGCCAGCACGTCGCTGCTCTCGGCCGCGAAGCCGATCAGCACCTGCCCGTCCCTCTTTCGCTCTCCGAGCGCGGCGGCGATGTCGGGGTTCTGCACCAGCTCCAGCTTCATCGTGTCAGCCCCGCGCCGCTTTATCTTGTCCGACGAGAACTCGACGGGGCGAAAATCCCCCACCGCGGCCGCCTTGACCACGTAGTCCATCTCCGTCGATCGCGACAGGACGGCGTCCTTCATCTCAAGCGCCGACACCACCCTCACGACCTCTAAGCCCGACAGATCCGCGATCCCGGTCGGACCAAGCACGAGCGTTACCCTGGCACCCCTGTACCACGCGGCCCTGGCCACCGCCAGTCCCATCTTGCCGCTGCTGGGGTTGCTTATGAAGCGCACCGGGTCCAGGTACTCGTGGGTCGGCCCCGCCGTTACGAGGACGTTCTTGCCCTCCAGGCCCCTGTCTGGGCATATCGCGCGCCACATCTCCTCCAGGATGACATGGGGGGCGGGAAGCCGCCCCTTGCCCTCGTATCCGCACGCCAGGTCGCCCGAGTCCGGGTCTAGCACGTGGTACCCTCTCGACCTGAGGGTGTCCAGGTTATTAACGGTGGCCGCATTGTTCAGCATGTTCACGTTCATCGCAGGGCAGAGCAGCACCGGGGCCCCGGTCGCGAGAAGGATCGAACCGAGCAGCTCCTTCCCCCTGCCCTGGACGGTGTTGGCCAGGGTCTCGGCGGTGCAGGGGGCCACGACAACCGCGTCCGCCCAGTCCGCCAGGGCTATGTGGGGTATCCTCCAGCCGTAGTCGTCCGACAAAAACTCGCACCCGCGCCAGGCCCGCCTGCCCGCCAGGGTCGACAGGACCATCGGACTTACGAACCTCTCCCCTCCCTCGGTCAGAACGACCTCGACCTCGCACCCGGCCTTGACGAGCGCGCGGACTATCTCGGGGCTCTTGTAGGCCGCGATGCCGCCGGTTATCCCGAGGACGATCTTTCTGTCAGACTTCCAGTTCAACATCCCCGGCACCCTCGTCGGGCGAGGGCAAGATCCCCTCGCGGTCGAACTCCTCCAGCGCGGTGGAGATGAACTTCTCGTTGTTATCCTCGAGGGTGCGCCCCTTCTGCTCGCTGATGGCCCTTGCCCTTGCGGCCACCGCGACTGTGAGAACGTACTTGTTGTCTATCCCCTGCTTGGAACCCAACGACTCCAGATCATAAAGTTTCATGCGAAGCCCCTCCCGGTCTCTTATCAGCATCCCTGTAGGCGAGCACAATCCGCGTCAGCTCGTCCGCCGCCCTGTCGGCGCGGTCGTTTATTATGACGTGATCATACTTGCAGCTCTGCTCCATCTCCAGAAGGGCGTTGTGCAGGCGCACCCGCAGGCGTTCCTCGGTCTCGGTGCCCCTGTCGCGGAGCCTGTTTTCCAGCTCCTCGAACGACGGGGGAGAGACGAATATCAGCCTGCTCTCCGGCATAGCCGCCCTAACCTGCAACGCCCCCTGGACGTCTATCTCCAGTAGAATATCGCGGCCCGATTCCAGCGCCCGGACGACGTCGGACCGCAGGGTCCCGTAATAATAACCGTGCACGAACGCGTGCTCGAGGAACTCGCCATCGTCGAGCCTTGCCCGAAACTCTCTATCGGTTATGAAGCGGTAGTCGATCCCGTCTTTTTCGTCGTCCCGCGGGTCCCTGGTCGTGCAGGAGATGGAGAACTCAATCCCGGGCACCCTCTCGAACAGTATCTTGCGCAGGGTCCCCTTCCCTGTCCCGCTCGGCCCCGACAGCACGAAGAGGTTACCCTTCGGTCTTCCTTGCATCTTCGCCCTCGCCCTCGTAGCGGGTCACAATCGTCTCGGGTTGAATCGCCGACATCACCACGTGGTTGCTGTCGGTCACCAGGATCGCCCTGGTCTTGCGACCCTGGGTGGCGTCTATGAGCCTTCCGCCCTCCCTCGCCTCCTCCTTCATGCGCTTGATGGGGGCGGAGGACGGGTGTACTATCGCGACGATCCTATCGGCGACGAGCATGTTGCCGAATCCTATGTGTACCAGTCTCCCCGACATGAAAATCACTCCACGTTCTGGACTTGCTCCCTGATCTTCTCCAGGATCGCCTTGGCCTCGACCGCCATCCAGCGCAGCTCCGCGTCGGCGACCTTCGATCCTATCGTGTTGACCTCCCTGTTCATCTCCTGGAGCAGGAAGTCGAGCTTTCTGCCCTCGGAATCCCTGCCGTTCATCACCTTCTCGAACTGGCGGATGTGACTGCGCGACCTCACCAGCTCCTCCGAGACATCCCACTTGTCGGACAGGAGCACTATCTCCTGCGCAACACGCCCCTGGTCCACCTCGGGGGAGGCCTCAGCCAGCAGGGTGGCGATCCTGAACTTCGTCTCCTCGAGGATCCTGTCCCTCTTCTCTGCCCAGGAGGTCTCCAGCGCGTCTACCAATCGCTCGAACGACTCCAGGTACCCCTCCATGGCCAGCCGCAGGTTGTCCCCCTCGTCGGACCTCATCTTCAACAGGCCCTGAAGCGCCTCCTCCAGGAGCCATTCTAGGCCGGTCCTCAGCTCCGCCTCGACGCATGCGGAGCGCTCGGGTGATTCGAACACCCCTGGCAGGGATAGAAGCTCCCCAAGGGAGGGAGGCGTAGCGCCTTCGAGCCGGGGCGCTAGTTCGGCGAGCCGAGAGAAGTAGTGCGACAGCAGGTCGGCGTCCAACACGGCCATCCTCAACTGGGGCGCCCAGTGTATCTCAGCCGAGCATCGCAGCTTTCCCCTCCCGGCGCCCTGCCTCAGTTTTGCTGCTATGAGGGGCTCAAACGACGCCATCTCCCTCGGCAGGCGCGGCGAGATCTCCAGGTAGCGGTGGTTTACCGAGGACAGCTCGAGGCTGAGGGTCCCCCATTCGAAAGCGCGGGTCACCCGCGTGAATCCCGTCATGCTGCGTATCATAAGCCACAGGCCTCCATTTCCCCCAGGAACTTGTCCATCGATTCGAGCAGGCCGGGAAGGCCCCTCCCGTCCAGCGCGCACACGGGAATTGCCTGGGTGTTCCCGACCCCGAGGCGGCCCGCGGCGACCGCCACCTCCTCCGGTGACACCAGGTCGACCTTGTTCAGGACGTACAATCTCGGTATCTCCCCGGCCCCTATGTCGTGCAGGGTCTGTTCGACCACCTCCCTGACGTCCGGCATGTCGGGCGAGGAGATGTCCAGCACTACCAGCACGAGGTCGGAGCCGACTATCTCCTCGAGGGTGGTCCGGAAAGCGGTCACCAGGCCGGGGGGGAGATCGCGGATAAATCCTACCGTGTCCGACACGAGGACTTTCCTGTCGGAAGGAAGGAGAACCCTGCGGATGAAGGTATCAAGGGTGGAGAACAGCCGGTCCTCCGCGACCAGCTCCCTGTCCCCGCTCAAAGTCCTGAGAAGGGATGTCTTGCCGCTGTTGGTATATCCGACCAGCGAGACCACAGGGACATCCATCTTCCTCCGGCGCTCCCTCTGGAGCTCCCTCTTGCGCCTGAGGGCCTCCAGCTTCCTGTCGATGTCCCTGACCCGGCGCTCCAGCTTTCTGCGGTGTCTCTCGAACTCGGTCTCGCCGGGGCCGCGGGTGCCTATTCCGCCTCCAAGGCGCGACATCTGAGCCCCCAGCCCCCTGAGATGCGGCATCTCGTACTTGCAGAGGGCCATCTCCACCTGGAGCTTGGCCTCCGAGGTGCGCGCCCGTCTCTCGAAGATCTTCATTATCACGAACGGCCGGTCCCACACCTCCACCCCTGTGAGCTTCTGGAGGTTGCTCTTCTGCCCGGGGGAGAGGCTCTCGTTGCAAACCAAGAGGTCAGCGCCGGTCTCCCTGCAGAAGAGCGCGAGCTCCTCCGCCTTCCCCCTGCCCAGAAGCAGCGCCGGGTCCGGGCGGTCGCGGCGCTGGATCACAGTCCCGACCGAGTTTATGGACAGGTTCTGCAGAAGGAGCGACAGCTCCTCGAGCAGGGTCGACGGCGGAAACTCCTGTCGCGGCAGATCAAGAGCCGCCAGTACGGCTTTCTTCATAAAGGAGGCGTCGACGGTCAGCCGCGCTTCACGCCGGACTCGAAGGAGGCGAAGATGTCGCTCAGGTCGCTCAGCAGCCTGCCCCTCGCCTCGCCTCCGAACTTCCCGTAGTCGGCCGTGTTTATGACCTCGCCGAACGTTATGGAGAGCTTGCCCGGCTTGACCCAGCGGCGCCCCGGCGGCATCGCCTCGAACGCGCCGGTGATGAAGGCCGGCACGATCGGGGCCCCGGATTTAAGCGCTATGAGGGCGACCCCGCCCTCCAGGGGCTGCATCCTCCCGTCGGTGGAACGCCCCCCCTCGGGGAAGATCAGCACGTTCTCCCCGCCCTCGAGCAGCTTCAAAAAGGTGCGCAGGGCAGATGCCGCGCTCTGGTTGTCGCTTCTCTTGACCGGTATGGAGCCGAGCGCGCGTATCGCGCTCCCGAACAGAAAGGGCCTGAACAGCTCCTCCTTCGCGAGGTAGCGAAGCCTGCGGGGGAAGACCGCCCCCATGATCACCGGATCAAGGTTGCTTGTGTGGTTGGCCGCGACTATGACGTTGCGGCTTGGCAGATCCTCCGTCCAGGTGATTGAGAGCCTGTTATAAACCTTCAGCGCGATGAAGAAAAACCACTTCACGAAGAAGTAGAACACCCTGTTGAACAGATTCATCCTCGGGGCGCACCCCCTCTCCTCCCGGATATTATGGAGGCAATGGCCTCTACTGCCTGCTCTATCGTCAGATCGTCGGTGTTCACCTCCACGGCGCCGTCGGCCTTGCGAAGGGGCGCCGCGGAGCGCTCGCTGTCCGTCCTGTCGCGCGATCTGATCGTATCGAGCACCTGCTCGTAGGAGACCTCCTCCCCCCGCTCGAGCTGCTCTTTAAGCCGTCGCGTCGCGCGGACCTCGTCCGAGGCGGTTAGGAATATCTTGACATCGGCGTCGGGGAACACGACCGTTCCCATGTCGCGCCCGTCGGCTATCAGCGAGCCGAACCTGACCTGGTCGCGCTGAATGGACAGCAGGCGTCTTCGCAGCGACGGCAGCGCCGCGTAGGCTGATACTATGGAATCCGTGGCCGGCGAGCGTATGGCGTCGCTTATGTCCTCTCCGTACAGAAGGACTCTGTCCCCGTCCAGCTTCAGAGAGACTGAATCGAGCGCCGCCTCGAGCGCAGGGCTATCGACCGGAGGAATCCCATTCGCGTGCATATGGCAAGCCAGGGCCCTGTACAGCGCCCCGGTGTCCAGGTATCGCATCCCAAGCCGCGCGGCCGCCATCCTGGCCAGCGTGCTCTTCCCTGCGCCAGCGGGGCCGTCTATGGCCACGACGAATGCGCCGGGGGTCACTTGAAGGCCTCTTCCATCTCCGAGAGCTCCTGCTCGGCCTGTGCGACGAAGTCGACCAGATCCGACATGAGGGACTCGTAGTCCGTGATTCCAAGCCTCTGGAGGCTCTCCGGGTACAGGTAGCTCTGAAGACCGTCGGCCCCTATCCCTACGCCGAGCATCAGGCAAAGCGAGTTGGCGAGGTGGACCACGTCCACCAGCTCCTGGAACTTGGGCTCGTCCAGGTTGTTCGGAGCATGGTGGTATGCCACGGCATACCTGTAGGAGTCGGGAAGCCCCCATTTCTCGACCAGCATCGCGCCGACGGCCGCGTGGTCGAATCCAAGGACCTGGACCTCGGCCTCCATGAAGGGGATCTGCTGCTCCTCGACCATCTTCACGATTATGTTGTATCCGAACCTCACGTAATCGTTCAGCACGACCTTTCCTATGTCGTGCAGAAGACCTCCTACGTAGGCCTCCTCCGGGTGGGCTTTTCTAGTCAGCTGCGATATATACCTGGACGAGTAGGCAACCGAGAGCGAGTGCCGCCACAGCATGCCGCGGTCGAGAGCGTACCCCTCGAGCGGCTTGTCCATCACGGAGTAGACGGAGGCCGCGAGGACTATGCTGCTTATGTTCTTGTAGCCCAGGAGGGCGATCGCCTCGACGACGCTCGATATTTCCCGCGAAATCCCGTAGGCGGCGGAGTTGGCGAGCTTAAGCGTGCGGATCACCAGCCCCTCGTCCCGCGCCAGGCTGGCCGCGACATCCTGGGCGCTGCTGTCGGGGTCGTTGAGTTTTCGCAAGGTCTCGACCACGAACGGCGGGAATGAGCGTATCTCCTTTATCTTGCCCAGTATTCGCGTCCTTATCAGTTCTCGGGTTCGTTCGTCAATGCCATCCATATTCCGCCCTCCTCCATGCCTCAGACGATTCCTCCGGTACGGATCGCGTGCCACAGGGCCCCGCGGGTCATCTCAACGAATCCGCCCGGCGGCAGATCTCTCAGCTCCATTTTACCAATTCTTCTGCGAACAAGCTCGACCACCTCGCGGTCGATCGCCGCAGCCATGCGGCGAACCTCGCGCTTGAGCCCCTCCGCCAGGACGACGGAGATCCAGCATCCTTTGGGCGCCCGGTCCAGGAGCAACACGTTCACGGGCTTGACGAGACGCCCGTCCATCACCGCACCGGCCATGCACCTTCGCACGTCGGCACGCGTTATGGGCATATCCAGCAGGGCCTCGTAGCCGCGGAGGATGCGCCTCGAGGGGTGCAGCACCTCCTGGGCGAAGCCCCCGTCATTAGCCAGGATCAGCAGCCCGCGGCTGTCCCTGTCCAGCCGGCCGACGGGGAACAGGCGGACATCGTCGAACTCCGCCGGCAGAAGCCCTAGCACAGTGGGAGAGCGGTCGTCCTTCACCGCGCAGACAACCCCATCGGGCTTGTTCATCACGAGGTAGCGCAGTCGCTGCGGCCTCACCGGCCCGCCGTCGACCGTGACATTCATCCCGGGCTCGACTCTGAAGCCCGGCAACAACACCACCTTGCCGTCGATCCGAACCCGGCCGCCGGATATCAGCTCCTCCACCTTGCGCCTGGCCCCAAGCCCGCACATGGCGAGAAACCTGTTCAACCGGGCGCCCGCCGATGCGTCGTCTTGTTCAGCCGGCCGTTCATTCGGAGTAATCGTCGTCATCCATGTCCTCGCGTGTCTCTCCTCGCGGCGCCAGCTCGTCTAGCTCCTCCAGCGTGGGGAGCTCGGAGATGGAGGCTACGCCGAAGGTATCCAAAAACTGCTCGGTGGTGCGATACAGGAGCGGCGATCCGGTTCCCCTCCGGCGTCCGGCGATGCGTATGAGCCCGTGAGAGAGGAGCGTCTCTATGACCCTCTCGCATCTGACGCCCCTGATCTCCTCCACTTCGCTCCGGGTGACTGGTTGATTATAAGCTATGACCGCGAGCGTCTCCACTGCGGCCTTGCTCAGCCTTGTCTTCTGGGAGGCACTGGTATCCCTGAACGCCCCCACGGCGGCGGAGACCTCCTCCGAGGTGGCCATCCTCCACCCTCCGGGGGAGCCTGTGACCGTTAGCCCGTGTCCTTGCCTCAGAAGGCGCTCGTTCAGCCTGTCCACCTCGGCCCTGACATCCGCCGGCCTGAGCGAAAGAGCCTCCGCCAGCTCCGCGGCGGACACTGGCGCCGACGATACGAACAGGATCGCCTCGATGACGCGCCCCTGGGCGGACAGCGGCTCAGGCAGGGAAGATGGAGACATCCCCGAACAGCTCCTCCTGGGTCACTCGGACGCGGCCCGTCCTCGACATCTCGAGCAGGGCCAGGATAGTCACGACCAGGTTAGACATGGTGCGTCCCATCGTCAGCAGGGAGGAGAGGCTCAATGCCCCGCAGCGGTCGAGTTCGTCGAGGATCTCAAGCATCTTCCTCTCCACCTGCTCCTCGTCCGGAACGGCCGCGGGTGCTCCCGCCAGGTCATAATCATCCTCGCCCCGCTCCGGGGAGACCCTGGTCCTGCGCGACTCTGCCAAGCTCCACCACAGGCGGCACAGAGCGTAGAGGTCCCCGAGAAAGAGCGACGGCGAGCCGTCATCCCCTTCCGGCTGCGCCCGGAAGAAGAGCCTGTCCCTCTTCTCCTTCAACCCGGTCAGGTGCCTGGCCGACGCCCTGTACGGGCGGTACCTGGCGAGCCTGCCGAGCACGTCCATCTCCGAGGCGGGGATCTCCACAGGATCCTCGTCCGGCTCCGCGCACCCGTCCGGCAGGAGGGAGCGAATCTTGTTCAGCACGAGCGACGCGGCCATAAGCATGAAGTCGAACACAACCGACACCGACACCCTGCTCGTGTTGGCCAGGTACGCCCCGTATATGCGCACAGCCTGCCCCACCGAGATCTCGGCGGCCGACAGCTCCTCGCTCTCTACGAGCCAGCAGAGCAGGTCGAAGGGGCCCGAGAATCCGTCGACCTCGGCCCTGAACTCCGCCAGCTCTCCGCGCCCGTCCACCATGGTCTATTCGCTCTTGAACAGCCCCACGGCGTCCATCACTTCGTCCATGGTCCGGCGGGCGGTGTCGACGGCCTTGGCTGCCCCCTCCCGCAGAATATCCATGAGCAACCCCGGCTTCTTCTCGTACGACGAGCGCTTCTCCCTAATCGGGGCCATCACCCTCTCCACGTGTGCCAGGAGCTTCTTCTTGCACTCCACGCACCCTATGCCGGCGGTCCTGCACCCGCGGTCTATCTCTGCCTTCTCCTGCTCGTCGTCGTTGAAGACCTTGTGAAGGTCCCACACGGGGCACTTGTCGGGGTCTCCGGGGTCGGTTCGCCTCTCCCTCGCGGGGTCCGTGACCATCGTGCGTATCTTCTCCCACACCACCGCAGGCTCGTCGGCGATGTAGATGGAGTTGCCGTATGACTTGCTCATCTTCCGCCCGTCCGTGCCCGGCACCTTGGGCGTAGGGGTCAGCATGATCCGGGGTTCCAGCAGGACGTTGCCGTAAAACGAGTTGAACCTCCTGGCCAGCTCCCTCGTGAGCTCCAGGTGGGCGCTCTGATCCTCCCCGACCGGCACGATCTCCGCCTTGTAGAGCAGTATGTCCGCGGCCATCAGGACGGGGTAGCCGAGGAAGGCGTAGGTGCTCAGATCCTTGTTCTGCAGGTTGAGAATCTGCTCCTTGTACGTCGGGCATCTGTACAGCCAGCCGAGCGGCGCCACCATGGACAGTGCCAGGTGAAGCTCGGCGTGCTGCGGCACGTGGGACTGAACGAATATCGTGCACTTTTCAGGGTCAAGCCCCGAGGCTAGCCAGTCGAGCAGCACTTCGCCGCAGTTGGTCCTGAGCGAGGAGGTGTCCGCGTAGTCCGACATGAGGGCGTGCCAGTCGACGATGCAGTAAAAGCAGTTGTAGTCGTTTTGCAGCTTTATCCAGTTTGTCAGGGCCCCTGCAAGGTGCCCAAGGTGGAGCCTGCCTGTCGGTCTCATTCCGCTGAAGACCCTCTGTTGCATCTGCGATCACCTCTAACCGGGATAGTGACTTCTTCGACCAGAGAACTATATCATACAAAACGGAGCGGCGAGCGGATCCAGCAGGATCGCTCTCTCCCCGGCGGCGTCCGACACCACGTCGGCGAGGCTCTTCATGGTGAAGTTCTCCATCTCGCCGTGATCCGCCACGAACAGCCTCAACCCGGCCTCCAGCGCTTCCAGCCTGTCGTGGTACTTCATGTCGGCAGTGAAGAAGGCATCCGCTCCGCAGGCGAGCGCCTCCCTCCACAACGGGCCCCCCGAGCCGCCGCACAGTGCGATAGTCGCCACAGGGACATCGATCGCGCCGTGCAGCTCCAAGCGCGACAGCATCAGGGAGCTCTTTATGAAACCCCCGCAGTCCAGGGGCGACATGGGACTTGCCAAGGCCCCGACCGCCCCCGAGCCCCAGGGCAGCCGCGACGGGACGAGGGGGCTCACGCCCTGGAGCCCCAGTTCCCGCGCTATCACGGAGTTGACCCCGATCGGCGAGGAATCCCAGTTGGTGTGGAGCGCGAACACCGACAGGCCGTGCCTGATAGCGTAGGCCGCGCATGCGCCGACGCCCTCCGAGATATCCAGACGCCTGATCGGGCTGAAGAAGAGCGGATGATGCGCGACCAGCGCGGAGCAACCCCTCTCCGAGGCCATTCTCATAGCCTGCAACGACGGGTCGAGGGCCACTCCCACGCCGCGCAGCACTCCGTCCGGGTCTCCCAGGAGGAGCCCCACGTTGTCCCACTCCTCTGCCCAGGAGAACGGGACAGCCTCGTCCAGCCTGCGCCCGAAATCCGAGATTATCAGCCTGGCTCCCCCCTTTGCGATTTCGCATCCAAGCTGAAATTATATCAGATAACGAGGATGCGGGCTAATGGGTTTTCGTCCGGCCATCGGGGCTTCCGTCCTCTCTTTTCAACGGATTGCACCGTCCGTCTCGTGCGCGGACAAAAAAAGGAAGCCCCGAGATCAGGGAGCTCCCTTAAAAATTATCTTTGGTGGGCCTACCTGGACTCGAACCAGGAACCTTCCGGTTATGAGCCGGTGGCTCTAACCACTTGAGCTATAGGCCCTTCGCAAAACGAGGGATATTATACCTTGGGCGGGCGCTAAAAAGCAAGGCCCCGCCCTGTTTCCAAAAAAGGAAGACCTATTCGTCAATCCTCTACCGTGATACACCCTACCGGACAGCTGTCCGCCGCCTCGACGGCGCAGTCGCTCCCCTCGGGGCGGATCACCTTGGAGACGCCCGCGTCCTCGTCCATCGAAAAAACTTCAGGGCATATCTGGGCGCACACGCCGCAACCTATGCACTCATCCTTGTCGACAGATACTTTCATGGAAGATGAAGTCACCTCCTTCCGTAATCGGGATTGTATATCAGAGGGAGGGTATCGTCAAACCCCTTCCCAGAGAGTCACCCGCGGCCGCCTTGCCTCTACGCCGTCCAGCCGCAGCAGCGCCCTGTACGACGAGACCGCCTTCTCCGCCGGGTCGGACGAGGCGATGAAAACTCCGATCCCGGCCACATCGACGCCGAACTCCTTCGCCACGAGCAACATCCCCGCCGCGGTGCTCCCGCCCCGCATGAAATCGTCCACCACCAGCACCCTCTTGCTGCTGGAGAGCTGCTTTGTGCCCATGTACATCGCCTTGACCTCTCCGTTCTTCGCCGGGTAGTGAACCGTCACCGCCGATCCGTCGCTCGCCCTGTTGCGGAAACGGCAGACCGCGAGGGGAATCCCCATCGCGTGGGCCGTAAAGATGGCGAGCGGTATGCCCTTGACCTCGGATGTCATGACGATGTCGGGACGGGAATCGCTGAACATGGAGGCCATTATGTAGCCCAGCCGGAGGGCGTAGTGGGGGTTGAACAGGATGTCGCTGTAGTACACCAGTCCCCCGGGCAGGAACCTCTCCTCGTTGTTGAGCAGCGCCATCACGTCGTCCAGGAAGGCGTCCCTGATCTCTCCCGAGATGCGTGGCACGAAGTAAGCCCCGCCAGTCCTTCCTCTGTCGACGATTATCCCGCCGAGCCCCTCCTTGGAGAAGGCCTCGTCGATTATCGACACGTCGTCGCTTATGACTGTCTTCGACACCAGGAAGTCCTCGGCCAGGGAGGTCAGCGAGAGCTGCTTCGACGGGCAGGTGAGGAACCTTGAGGAGGTGCGTATAAGCCGCTCTGTTCTTTGTCCTTTCATTCGTCATCACTCCAAAAAAAGAATTTTTCTTATCCATCTCATTCGACAGCCGGCCTGAACCGACCCGGGAAAGCCTCTCCCCTCCGGGTAGAGTCCGAACGCCGCGCTTCCGCTTCCGGTGATGCCCCAAGCAATGGCACCGCTGTCCCGGAGCAGGCCGAAGAGGTCGGAGTACTCCGGGTGCTCTTCCAAAAGCACCGCGCAAAAGTCATTCGGCAAGAGTCCGAGGATACGCCCTTCAGCCAGCTTTTCCAAGACTTCGCGCCTCTCCGCCACTGCCTCCGCCTCCTTCAGCGGAAAGCCGGAGCGGAACTTGGCCGAGAGAAGCGAGAAAGCTCTCGCAGTGGAGATGGACCACGACGGCACCACCACCACTGTCCTGAGGGACGGCATGTCGCGCCCCACCGGCTCTACCCTCTCTCCTCTGCCTCCAACGAGGGCCCACCTCTCCCCCTTCACGAAAAAGGGGACATCGGAGCCGACCTCCTCCCCGACTATCTCGCACCCCTCGCATAAGAAGGCGTTCAGCCAGGAGATGAGGGCCGCCGCGTTGCCGCTGCCCCCGCCAAGCCCGCTTCCAGGCGGGATAACCTTGTGGAGGCGAATCCTGAGCGCCGGAGCGCCGCCTCTCCTGCCGGCGGCCGACAGCACGTCCTCGAGTATGTTTCTACCCCTGATCGCGTCCCCGGAGACATATATCTCACTCTTCACATTATGCCCATAAACGGGTTCTATTGTCAATGATTCAACCGAAGGAAGAGCGTAAAACAGCGAGCGTAATTCGTGATATCCATCGGAGCGCCTCCCAAGGACGCGCAGCGACAGGTTCAACTTCGCCGCGGACTGCAGGCAGTGGATCAATCGGAAACTCCTCTCTTAAACAACCGACATAAGTATGCCCCGCCACGGCCTCGTGGAGGGGCATACTTTCAAAGGGAATTAAACCGGGTACTAGCTCCTGTTTCCGGACAAAAGCTCCAACTCGACTTCCCGAGTCAGGAGCTCCGCGTAGCTGAAGGAGACCTTGCTGTCCTGGGATTCGACGTAGAGGGTGAAGAGATTCGGATAGGTTTCAAGGACGACTCCCTGACGCTCCTCGACTTTGCGGCGTCCCTTGGCTGTCCGGTAGCGAACCGTCAGCCCCTTGTACATTGCCACCTGCTCTCGGATCGATCTTATTGTTCCTGCCATTAGGGTCACTCCCAGCAACTCGTCGTGCAGAGAATGATATCACAAATACTGAAAAATATCAAATTTCACAGGCCCATGAGGCAGCGGGACTTTATACCCCCTTCGAACGATTCGCCATGCCTATTTGCCGAGTCGCGATTCCGGGTCAGTGTGCGCGCACGATCCCGGCCTCCGTGTCAGCTCCTCTTGGGCAGACGGGACGATAGCAGCACCCTCGCCTCGCCGGCCCTCCTGGTGTACCCCTTGGCATCCAGGTACTCCAGCAGCGGGAGGATGAACTTCCTGGTGCTGTTGGTGAGGTCGCGAACCCTGGCCAGGGTGAAGCCCTCCTTTTCGGCCATGAGCAGGCCGAGCAGCCTCCCCTCCACCTCCGTGGACAGTATGAAACCCGATACTATCGCTATCTTGCCGGTCTCTCTCAGCCCCTTCAACAGCGAGGAGAAGCGCTTCTCTTCCATTCGGAGCTCCAGTGCCGCCTCCTCGATCAGGGGCGGTTGAAAGCCTAGCCGCTCGCACAGGGCGAGCAGCTCTCCCGACTGTTTGGCGAACAGCTCGTCGTTGCGCGGGGTGAAAGCGCTCAGTCGTAAAAACCCTTCGTCGGCCTCGATATCGCCGCCCGACAGGATGTGTTCGAGGAAGGCCCTGGCGGTGCGGGGCTCGAACTCCTTCAGCGCGTTCTGGATGACCTCGTCCGGCAGAGCTCCCTTCTGCGAGGGGCGGGCCTCGTGAAACGCGGCCAGATACGACCTGATCCCCCCGGCGAGGCGTTCGGCGACACGCGGCGATACAAGGAGTTTCTTCTCGCCCTGCAGGAACAGGACGCCTCCGCGCTCGCCCTCCTGTCGGTTCCCTGCCAGGGAGGACAGGCTCTCCGCCATGCGCGCCACTTCCGCGGGCGGCTCCTGGATCAGGCGCACGGCCTCCGGCAGTTCGAGCGTGCCTGCGGATTCGACGTGGATCCGAAGACGGTCGACCGAGCCCTCCACCCCAGCCAGCGACCTTATCCTCCCCGCCGAGGCCGACCGGGCCCTTCCACCCCTGGGCTTGGAGGCGAACGGCACCAGCACTCTTCCTCCGGCTATCGTCTCTAGCGGGCTGTACCTGCGGATGACGAACCTCTGGTCCACCAGGCAGACCACGTCCTCCTCGGTCGCTATCTGGGCGGGCACCGTCTCCCCGCCCTTGATCGAGGAGCCCTCTAGAAGGGATACCCGGGCGGTCACGTCCGAGGTTCCCAGGTGGAGGCGAACACGCTGCCAGTGTCTCAGGGACGGAGTTCCCTCGAGGAGGTGAAGCTCGCACTCGAAGCAGCGCGTGGCGCAGTAGACGCCCCTTGCACAGAGGGCGTCCCCTCTCGCGACCTCGTTCACCGGGATCCCGGCGAGGCTGACCGCGACCCTCTGTCCGGCCTGCGCAACCTCGGCGTTGGCCCCGTGGACCTGGACGCTCCGAATCCGGCCCTCCCTGCCCGAAGGCAGGACCACGCCCTCCATCCCCGGCCTCAGCTCCCCCCTGTAGGCCGTGCCTGTGACCACGGCGCCGAAGCCCGACATCGGGAACACCCTGTCGACAGGCAGAAAAAACGGCCCTTTGCGCACCCGCGGCCTGATCCTGTCCACGAGGGCGACCAGCTCGCGCCTGACAAGGTCCAGGTTTGCCCCGGTCACGGACGACACCGGCACTATCGCCCTTCCGTCGAGAAAGGTTCCCGCCAGGACGTCCCTCACATCCTCCACCGCGAGCTCGAGCAGCTCCGGGTCGACCATGTCGGTCTTCGTGAGGGCGACGAAACCGTCCCTTATCCCGAGCAGTCCCAGGATCTCCAGGTGCTCCCTTGTCTGGGGCATCACACCCTCGTCCGCGGCTACCACCAGCATCACGCCGTCCACCCCGGAGGCCCCGGCCACCATCTGGCGGATGAACCTCTCGTGCCCCGGCACGTCCACGACGCTGACCACCCGGCCGTCCCCCAGCCTCAGGGGCGCGTACCCCGGCTCGATAGTGATTCCGCGCTTCTTCTCCTCCGAAAGACGGTCGCAGTCGACCCCGGTCAGGGCCTTGACCAGGGTGGTCTTTCCGTGGTCGATGTGGCCCGCGGTCCCCAGGACCAGGGAGATCTCCCTCTCCTCCACCGCCGCTCCCCCTCCCTCGCTATTCCGAACACGGGCGGGCCGCAAGTTCGGCCGCCGAGCTCAACGCCGCCGCAATCAACTCCCCGTCGCCGGGGAGAAGGGTGCGGACGTGGAAGATGACCTCGTCCTCCCTGGCGCCTGATACGACAGGGGGACGGGCCATCCTGAGCATGCTCTGCAACCTGCCCGCGCTTCCCCACCCTTCGACGGACAGTGCGACCCCCCAGCCTGGAAGCATCCTGCCCGGAAACGCCCCTCCCCCGACCGCGTCCTCCACCCTGACCAGGGAGAACCTCCCCTCCGGCAACGAGAGCTCAAGCAGTCGCAGCAGGGACTCGGCAGCCCTCTCGAGATCGTCCTCCGCCGCTGCGAGCATCGAGACGACGGGGATCTCTCCCTCCTCCCCCCTCAGGTACTGCCTGAGGGTCGCTTCGAACGCGGCCAGGGTCATCTTGTCCACCCTCAGGGCGCGATGGAGCGGGTAGCTCCTCAACGTCTCGACCAGGTCCCTCCTGCCGGCAGCGCAACCTATCTGGGGCCCGCCCAGCAGCTTGTCGCCAGAGAAGGTCACCAGGTGAGCCCCCTGGCGCAGGCACTCCCCTGCCGACGGCTCCCCGGGGAGGCCGTGGAGGGAGAGGTCGAGCAGGGTCCCGCTGCCCAGGTCCTCGATGAAGATCACTCCCCGCTCCTCGGCCAGCGCGGCCAAATCCTCGCGCGGCACCGAGCAGACGAACCCCTCCATCCTGAAGTTGGACGGGTGGACTTTAAGGACGGCCGCCGTCCGGTCGGTTATCGCCCTCTCGTAGTCCCGCAGGTGGGTCCTGTTGGTCGCGCCAGCCTCGACCAGGCGCGCACCGGAGAACTCCATGATCTCCGGAATGCGGAAGGAGCCGCCGATCTCGACAAGCTCCCCCCGGGAGACCACCACCTCCCTGCCGCGACACAGCGCCGCCAGGGCCAGTAGCACGGCCCCGGCGTTGTTGTTCACGGCCAGACCCGCCTCCGCACCGGTCACGCGCCGGATGAGCCACTCCACGTGGTCTGTCCTGCTGCCCCGTCTTCCCTCGGCGAGATCGAACTCGAGGGTGCTGTATCTCCCCGCCACCGAGCGCACAGCCTCCACCGCCCTGTTCGACAGGCAAGAGCGGCCCAGGTTGGTGTGGACTACCACCCCGGTGGCGTTGACCACCGGGATCAGGCTGTCCGCCGAGCGGTGCTCCAACTCGGGCAGCGCCCTGGACAGGACTGTGTCCAGGGAAGCCTCCTCCATCGCTCCTTCGAGCAGGTCCGCCCTGGCGCTCGAGAGTGCCGAGGCGAGGATGGACTTCACCGCCTCCCGACCGATCAGCGGGAAGAAGGCCGCGGCCCGCTCCGAACCGAGGAGCAGATCCATCGACGGCAAAGATCGTAGCCTGGTGCTTGCGGTTATTTTCTGCATCTCGTTGGTCCTGTCACCTTTCACTGTAGATATTCCTCCTCGGACACTCTCCTCGGGTCCATCCAGGTTTGTGTCCAAATCCATTCTACCCTATAATTGGCGGCGCGGAGGACGTCCTTCCAAGTCGTCTCCCCGCTGGCTGCAAACAACCTGATCCGGGAGGCGATACAATGGGGACTGTAGACGCGCGTGGCAAGAGCTGCCCTCAGCCGGTCATCATGACCAAATCTCAGGTCGAGGCCGGAGAACGCGAGATAACGGTGCTGCTGGACAGCGCCGTGTCGGCGTCGAACGTGCGACGTTACCTGGAGACCAACGGCTACAGGGTGCAGATAATCGACGACGAGGGGTCCATAACGATCACGGCCACCGGCGAGTCCGAGCGTCGGGCCTCCGGTGTCGAGGCGGAGCCCTCGGTCGCGGAGCGGCGCACCGCCTCGTCGGAGGGTGCCGAATCTCTCACGGAGGCTCAGGTCGATACATCCCCGGCTCCGGCAAGGCCTGCGCGCAACGCCCTGCTCATCACGAGAAGCACGATAGGCGACGACTCCCTGCTCGGCGAGGTGCTGATGAAGAGCATGCTCGGCACCCTCGGCCAGATCGAGCCGCTTCCCTCTGCCGTGGCGCTCATGAACGAGGGCGTCAAGCTCGCGTTGAACCATACATCCCCGCTGGACCACCTGCTCGCCCTGGAGCGCAGGGGCGTCCGCATCCTGGTCTGCGGCACCTGCACCAACCACTTCGGGATAACGGCCGATATCGGCGCAGGTGTGATTTCAAACATGTTCGAGATAACCGAGGCCCTGCTGTCGGCGGACAAGATCCTCTCCCTGTGAGGGGCGGGGAATTAAATAATCAGCCTCCAGATCGCGTTGGCCACCCGCATGCCCTTCGGCGACAGGGCTATCGCCGAGCCGGTCCGCCTGAAGCAGTCCGTGGGAGCTCCCTCTTCAAGCGCCGTCAGTATCGCGGACAGCTGCTCGCGCCCGTGCCGGGCCGAGAACTCGTCGAAGCCGATACCGGCGGAAGTGCGCAACAGCAGCACCGCCGCCTCCCGTGCCTGTCCGCGATCGTCCAGCTCCTCCGACCCCTCTACCGCGCCGCCCCGCCTCTCCACGGCGGCGCGGTAGCCTTCGACGGTCCGTTCGTTGTGGTAGCGCACCCCCCCGGCATACCCCCAAGCACCCGCGCCGAGGGCCAGCACCGACCCCCCTGTCCAGTAGGCCATGTTGTGGCGGCACTCCCTGCCCGCCAGGGAGAAGCTCGCTATCTCGTACTGGGCGAACCCGCGCCTGGGAAGGCGCCACTGGGCCCACCTGTAGAAGCGGTACCCGTCGGCCGGGCCGACCCCCGAGGACCCGAACCACCTGCACCCCTCGTCGAGCGCGAGCTGGTACAGCGACAGGTGATCCGCGCCGAGGTCGATCACCCCGTCCACCGAGTTTGCAAAAGACCCTAGCGTCTGCCCCGGCAGGCCGAAGATGAGGTCGGCGGCCGTCGAGAAGCCGGCTCCGACGCACATGGCGATCGCGCGCCTGGCCTTTACGGCGTCGTGCAGTCTCTCCAGCAGCCTGAGCTCCCCGTCGCACAGGCTCTGAACCCCCACGCTGACCCTTGTAACACCGAGGTCGCTCCAGACGGACAGGTGCTCCTCCGACAGGGAGTCGGGGTTGGCCTCCACGCTGACCTCCGCGCCGGGGGCCGCGGGCAGTTCGTCGCGGAGGCGGCCGAGCAGGAAGCGCCACTGGCCGGGCGCGAGAAGGGTCGGTGTCCCGCCACCGAAGTAGACGGTCGCGGGCCTAGCCCCGCCCCCCTTGAGGAGCCTCCCGTAAAGGCTCGTCTCGCGCGCCAGCAGGCGGCAGTATTCCTCGACATCCCCCTCGGCCGGGACCATGCTGTAGAACGAGCAGTAGGGGCACTTGGCCGCGCAGAAGGGCAGATGGACATATACCGAGAACGGGTCCTCGGCACCCAGGATGCGCGCCGCTATCTCCTCGGCGGAGCTACTCCTCATCCTCCTCGACCTTCAGGAAGGCCAGGAAGGCCTCCTGCGGTATCGATACCCGGCCGATCTGCTTCATCCTCCTCTTCCCCTCCTTCTGCTTCTCGAGGAGCTTGCGCTTCCTGGTGATGTCGCCGCCGTAGCACTTTGCCAGCACATCCTTCCGCAGCGGCTTCACGTTCTGGCGCACTATGACTTTCTTGCCTATGGAGGCCTGGATGGGCACCTCGAACAGCTGGCTGGGGATCAGCTCCTTGAGCTTTCGCACCACTGCCTGGCCGCGCGTGTAGGCCGAGTCCCTGTGGCAGATGAAGGAGAAAGCGTCGGCGGCCTCGCCGTTTATCAGGACGTCCACCCGCACCAGGTTCGACGCCCGAAGCCCCGTGTGCTCGTAGTCGAGCGATGCGAAGCCCCTGGTCTGGGACTTGAGCTTGTCGTGGAAGTCTATGATGAACTCCGCCAGCGGAATCTCGTAGATCAACCTCACCCTGTCGGGGGCCAGGTAGTCCATCGAGACGTAGAGGCCCCTCTTGTCCTGGCAGAGCTTCATCACCTTGCCTACGTAATCGGACGGGACGAACAGGGTGAGCTTTATCATCGGCTCCCTGACCTCGTCTATCTCGCCGATCTCGGGGAAGTCCGACGGACGGTGGGCCTCGATTATCTCCCCGCTCTTCGTGACGAGTTCGTAGATGACGTTGGGGGCGGTGGCCACCAGTTCGACGTCGAACTCCCTGCGGAGGCGCTCCTTCGACACATCCATGTGAAGCAGCCCGAGGAAGCCGCAGCGGAATCCGAACCCAAGCGCGACGGAGGTCTCAGGGTCGAACGTAATCGCCGAATCGTTGAGGACCAGCTTCTCGAGCGCGTCCCTGAGCTGGGGGTAGTCATCCCTCTCGACCGGGTAGAATCCGCAGAAGACCACCGGCTTAACCTTCTTGTAGCCGGGCAGCGGCCTCGAGGCCGGCCGAATGTCGTCCGTGATGGTGTCGCCGACGTGGGCCTCGGCCACCGTCTTTATGTTGGACACCACGTAGCCCACCTCGCCCGCGGTCAGTTCGGCGCACGGCTCGAAGTTCGGCCGGAGGGCCCCGACCTCCTCAAGCGGGAAGACCCCGCCGGTCGCCATGAAGCGGATGTTTCGTCCCGGCCTCAGGACCCCGTTCACAACTCTCACGTAGCAGATGACGCCCTTGTAGTTGTCGTATTTCGAGTCGAATATCATGGCCTGCAGCGGCGCCTCGGGGTCGCCGCCCGGAGGGGGCACGTCGCGGACTATCCGCTCTAGTATCTCGACGATCCCCCTGCCCTCCTTGGCGCTGGCCAGGATGACCTCCGAGCAGTCGAGTCCGACCACTTCCTCGATCTCCTTTATTACATAGTCCGGTCGCGAGGAGGGCAGGTCGATCTTGTTTATCACAGGCAGGATCTCCAGCCCCTGTTCGACCGCCATGTAGGCGTTGGCCAAAGTCTGGGCCTCCACCCCCTGGGTCGAGTCAACCACCAGCAGCGCCCCTTCGCAGGCCGCCAGGGAGCGAGACACCTCGTAGCCGAAGTCGACGTGGCCCGGCGTGTCTATGAGGTTGAGCACATACTCCCCGCCGTCTACCGCCCTGTAAGTCATCCGCACCGGCACGAGTTTGATCGTGATGCCGCGCTCCCTTTCAAGGTCGAGCGAGTCCAGTATCTGAAGCTTCATATCCCGGGATTCTATCGTCTGGGTCTCCTCGAGCAGCCTGTCGGCCAGGGTCGACTTTCCATGGTCGATATGTGCTATTATACAAAAGTTACGAATATTTTCCTGTCTCATGAAACATCTCCTTGGAAGCAGGCCCTGTCCGCGCGGCTGAGGCCTCTCCTACAGGGACTCCGCCATTCTCTCCAGATCGGACTTGCTGTTTATATTCTCAAATGACCTGCGGAACCCGGGCAGGTGAGAGAAGTGCGATTCATCCACCAGCGACGTGCGGACCGCCTCGAACAGGGCCGCAGTCTTCCTGCGCCCGGCGGCCAGCAGGCTCCGGGCCTCCGGCAGGCAGCTTTTGTTGTAGAAGGCGTGAAGTGGCTCGTAATAACCGTCGACAAAGGGAACGATGGCGGACGCCCGCTTGTCCCCCCCCTTCCATAGCGCCCGTACCACTGCCTCGGAGACGAAGGGCATGTCGCACGCGCACACGAACACCCAGGCAGTCGAGGCCGCCTCGAGGCCCGAGACGATACCGACGAGGGGTCCGCTTCGAGGTTCGTCCCCGTCAGGCCGCGACGTCGGCTGGAGGAGGGGCTGGGCCGCGTCCACTACTGTGCGTATTCCGTACTGCGAGATTATACCCGACAGGACGCCGGAAACATATCGAACCTGGTCCGGGGCCACTGAAAGAAGTATCTCGCCTGCGAAACCGCTGACCCTGCGCAGCACCCTGGCCAGGATGAGCTCCGAGTCCAGCGCGAGGGTCAGTTTCTCTCCCCCCATGCGCCTGCCGCGTCCGCCGGCGAGCACCAGGACGGCGTTCCGCGAACGCTCGTTCACTTTGCCCATGATAACACCTCTCAGGGGGATCCAGGCTGCGGGCTTAGCCCGATGCCTTAAAATATCCGAAACAGCGGGAATGGTCAACGCTTTTGACCTAATATTACTAGATTTCTAGTAACCAAACGGTATAATTCTGCTCTTGCTAAAGGACTTTACACATGCTACAGTGCCTTGCACGGTGTAGCCTGAATTCAATCATAAAAAAAAGGAGATGGCAGTCGGTGAAGATGCGGCGTGCACTCCTCTCCGTCTACGACAAGACCGGGATCGCCGAGTTCGCAAGGTCGCTGGTTGAGCTGGGCTGGACGCTATACGCCAGCTCCGGCACGTTTCGTCTTCTCAGGGGAGAGGGCATAGAGGCCGAGGAGACGGCCGAGATCATGGGGTACCCAAACCTCATGGGCGGACGCGTGAAGACCCTTCACCCGGCGATCTTCGGCGGGATCCTGGCCCGAAGAGAGAATCCCGCGGACATGAGAGAGATCGACGAGTTCTCTATACCACTGGTGGACATGATCGTGTGCAACCTTCTCCCCTTCGAGCAGGCCGCCAGGGAGAGGCCCCCCCTGGACGAACTCATTGAGCAGATCGACATAGGCGGGGCGTCCATGTTGAGGGCTGGGGCGAAGAACTACCGACACGTGGTGGTCGTCACGGAGCCCGGCGACTACCGGATGGTAACGGAGGAACTAAGGGCGGAGGGAGATGTCTCATTGCCGACCAGGGAACACTTGGCTATAAAGGCCTTCTCCGCGACGGCTTCATACGACGGAAACGTCGCATTCGGGCTGAGAGAGGCCATCGGCCTCTCCGACCCGGACCTCCCGCCGATCATACCGCTCGGGCTGAGGCGGCACCTCCTCCTGCGTTACGGTGAAAACCCTCACCAGGAGGCGGCCCTCTACATCCCGCCGATGGCCGAGATACCCTGGGAGCAGCTCTCAGGCAGGCCGCTCTCGTACAACAACATACTCGACGTCGACTGCGCCATGCGCGGATGCGCGATGCTCCAGGGGAACTGCGGGGCCCTGGTGGTGCAGCATGCATCCCCGTGCGGCATGGCTATCGGGAAGACCCCCCTGGAGGCTTACGGGCGAGCGTACGACTGCGACCCTGTCTCCGCTTACGGCGGGGTGGTCGGCATCTCGAGAAGGGTGGACATGGAGACGGTCCGCATCCTCACCGACAGGTTCGTCGACGTGCTGATCGCACCCGGATACGACGAGGCGGCCCTTGCACTGGTCTCGGAGAAAAAACCCGCCCTCCGCGTGCTCAGGTGGAAGGGGGGCAGGGTGCTCCTGGACCAGGTCACCGGCACTTGGAGCGGCTTCCTGGTGCAGGAGGACGCGCTCCCCCCTCTTCCGGACATCCGCAGGGAGAGTGCGTGGATAGGCAGGCCGCGCCCCGACCTGGAGAAGGATCTCATGCTGGCGTGGAGGGCTGCCGCCCTGTCGAAGAGCAACGCGGTCGCAGTGGTGAAGAATGGCGCCTCCGTGGGAATCGGCGGCGGATTCTGCAGCAGGCTTCACGCGGTGGACTTCGCGCTGAGGCTGGCGGGCGACAGGTCCAGGGATGCCGTGCTGGGCTCGGACGCCTTCTTCCACCTCCCGGATGCGATCGAGCTGGCCGCCGATGCGGGGATAACCGCCATCATCCAGCCAGGGGGCTCCGTGAGGGACGAGGAGGTCTTCACGGCGGCGGAGAAGCGCGGACTGTCCATGTTCATCAGCGACTGGCGCACGTTTCGTCACTGAAGAAGGGGAGGGCTCGAGCCCTCCCCTTCTTTTTCGGTCATCTAGCGACTATCCGCACAGCCTCTTTCGTCTCGTGGACCTGCCGCCAGGTCTTTATCGGAAGCCCCCAGATCTTGATGAAGCCCACGGCGGCGGTGTGATCGAAGCCGTCCTTGTCCGAGTAGGTCGCCAGAGTCTCGCTGTAGACCGACTTGGGCGACTTCATGCCCCTTACGACCGCCATCCCCTTGTACAGCCGGACCTTGACCGTGCCGTTGACGTACTGCTGGGTCTCGTCTATGAAGGCGTTGATCGCGTCCTTGAGGGGTGAGAACCAGTACCCCTCGTAGGTCAGCTCGCCGAACTTCGCCTCCAGCTCCTTTTTAGCGGCCAGGGTCTTCTTGTCGAGGGTAAGGGTCTCGAGCGCGCGGTGAGCGTTTATCAGGGTGATCGCCGCTGGACACTCGTAGACTTCGCGGCTCTTGAACCCGACCAGCCTGTCCTCCACCATGTCTATCCTGCCCACCCCGTGCCTTCCCGCCTGTTCGTTCAGCCTGGCTACCAGGGTGGGGCCGTCCATGTGGACTCCGTCGAGGGCAACCGGGATTCCGTTCTCGAACTGGATCTCGACGTGCTCCGGGTGATCGGGCGCCTCCTCGGGCTCGCAGGTGAGAGCGTAGGCATCGTTGGGGGGCTCGTTCCACGGATCCTCGAGTATTCCGCACTCTATCGACCGCCCCCAGATGTTGTCGTCGATGCTGTACGGCGAGGCGTGGGTGGCCTGCACGGGGATGCCGTGAGCCTGGGCGTACTCCATCTCCGCCTCGCGGGAGAAGCGCCAGTCGCGCACCGGCGCAAGCACTGCCAGATCCGGCTCAAGCGCGTTGGAGCAGACCTCGATCCTGACCTGGTCCTGCCCCTTGCCGGTGCACCCGTGGGCGATCGCGACCGCCCCCTCCTTCTTGGCTATCTCGACCAGCACCTCCGCGATAAGCGGGCGCGACAGGGCCGAGTTAAGCGGATAGACACCCTGGTACATCCCGTTCGCTTTCAGCGACGGCCACACGAACTGCTCCACGAAACGCTTCTTGAGGTCCAGCACGTAGGCCTTCTCGGCGCCGGTCTTGAGCGCCTTGCTCTTCGCGGCCTCCAAGTCCACCGCCTGCTGGCCCACGTCCGCGGTCATTGTGATAACGTCGTACCCCTGCTCCTTCAGCCACACCACCGCCACCGAAGTATCCAGCCCGCCGCTGTATGCAAGCACTACCTTTCCGTTCTTGGACATCCCGATCCCTCCCGTTTTAGTCAACAAAAAAACCCGCCCCCGATGCAGGGACGAGTTTCTAAAAAACCCGCGGTACCACCCAATTTGACGGCAAGACCGTCCGCTCCATCAGTCTCTACTTGGCCAGGGCCTTTCTTCGAGACCGGCTCGGGGGCTCTATTCCTCCGTCATCCGCCGGGGAGGATCTCAGCCTCGTCCCCCCCTCTCTGTCGCGGTGCAGCGGAGTACTCCTCCCCGTCATCGCCGTGCATATCACGATGATGGGTATTATACCCGGGACGAAACATTTGTCAAGCGTTTTAGTTTCTGTTACTTAAAGTTTATTTTTTCCAGCCTCCCGGACGCCAGCAGGTCGATCGACGGGAAGTGGGTCATGTCCATGTGCACCGGGGTAACCGACACCTGCCCGTTGGCGACGGCCCACACGTCGCTGCCCTCCTCCAGCCTGTCCTCGACCCGTCCTGAGACCCACCAGCACTCGCGCCCTGCGGGGTCCTTGATCCGGTTGACCTTGCCCCGGTACAGGCGCACTCCCTTGCGCGTGACCCTCAGCCCTTCGAGCTCGGCAACGGGGAGGTTCGGGATGTTCACGTTCAGAAGGACCCCCTCAGGAAGGGGAGAGTCGCCCAGGTAGTCCACGATGTGTCCCGCGACCATCGCCGCCGTCGCGTAATGCAGCCCGGCCTTGCCCTCCCTGATGTCCAGCGAGAAGGCCAGGGAGGAGTGCCCGTGTATCAAGCCCTCCATGGCGGCCGAGACGGTGCCGGAGTAGGTCAGGTCGTCCCCCAGATTGGGCCCGCTGTTTATCCCCGACAGCACCAGGTCGGGCTCGGGCATTATCTCCTCGAGGCCCAGGAGCACGCTGTCCGAGGGGGTCCCGTCGCATGCGTACGCCGGGCAGTTGGCCGGGTAGTGGGCCGACTGGACCTCCCACAGGCGAAGTGGCCTGTTAAGGGTGATCGCGTGTCCGACGCTGCTCCTCTCCCTGTCCGGCGCCACTACGACGCACTCGTCCCCTCGCCCCGCGAAGAAGGAGGCGAGGGCGATTATCCCCGGCGCGTAGACCCCGTCGTCGTTGGTGATCAGAAGTTTCATCCCTGGCCCCCCCTAGAAGAGCATTAGTCTCAGGAAGAACATCACTATCGGCCCCATTATGGCCTGCACCACTCCAAGGGCCATCAGTATGATCAGCACGAAGAAGCCGTACCTCTCCAGCCAGAAGTAGTGAGCGAGCATGCTTCGGGGGATCAGCGGGTACAGCAGCTTCGACCCGTCCAGGGGAGGGATCGGGATCAGGTTGAACACGGCCAGCCCGAGGTTGATGAGGATCATCAGCAGGACGAACTGCCTGACCGTTGGATTCGCCAGGAAAAGGTCCGGAAAGTAGCGCGCAGCCGCACCGAAGACGAAGGCTGTGAGGAAGTTGCCCGACACCCCGGCTATGGAGACCAGCAGCATGTCCCTGCGGGGTTTTTTAAAGTAGCGCGGGTCCACGGGCACCGGCTTCGCCCACCCGAACCTGAACACCAGGAGCATCAGGGCCCCCACCGGATCCAGGTGATGCAGCGGGTTCAACGACAGCCTCCCGGCCCTCTTCGCCGTGGGGTCTCCAAGCAGGTACGCCATGTACCCGTGGCAGAATTCGTGGAATGTAATTGCCCACAGTACCGCGGGCACGCTCAACAGCAGATCGGCCAGACCTGGCATTCTCAGCAAAACAGTCACTCTCCTTGTTCTCTTTTCGATGTACTCGCGGCAGAGCCGTACAGGCGCTTTACACCGGGAAGTGCTTCAGCACGAACTCAATCTCTTCCTCCCTGGTCCGCAGCTCCTCGTCCAGGCGCAGAAGCCGCAGTTTCCGCAGTATCACCCCGATGCGCGGGTTCGGCGCGTAACCCAGCTTCAGCAGATCGGCCCCGGTCAGCAGGGGTTGGACCGAGTGAAGCCTGGTCAGGTAGGTCAAGAGCCTCCTCCTGACCCTCCACCTCTCCGTTGCCGCGCTCCAGAAGAGGGCCTCCAGGGGAGCGTGGTCATCCAGGAACTCGGCTATCGCGGAGTTCGAGGGGCCGGATCTCCCTCCCAGCTCGTGCTCGGCGGCCCTGAGCCCCGTGATGCATTTTACTACAAGGTTTCGCTCGAAGTCGGAGAGATGAAGCCTGTCCAGTGCGGAGACCCTGGTATTTTCGGGGGACTCCATCAGGAGCGCCGAGAAGAAGGCCAGCCACTGGCGACCCTTGAAGTCGGGGAAGCCGCGCGAGATCCTGGCCAGGAAGGCGCCAAGCCTGCGAAAGGTGCGCCTGCTGGAGTCGCCGAACCTGATCCCGGGGAAGAGGACATCCCAAGCGCCGAGCTCCCCCATTCGCCTGGCGGCGGCCCACGGGTACTTCTCGCTGAACGACAGTTCAAGCTCGCTTCTCAGGCGAAACCCTGACAGGCGGACTAGGAGACCGCCGCGAATGCAGCTCCTGACCAGCCTGAGGGTGTTGTCCTCCATCGCCAGGCCGAGCCGCTGCTCCAGACGCACCGCGCGTATCACCCGCGTGGGGTCCTCGACGAAGCTGAGGTTGTGAAGGGTCTTGAGCGCCTTCCGGACGAGATCCTGCCTGCCCCCGAAGTAGTCGACCAGCACGCCGCGTGTCGAGGGGTTGATGGACACCGCCATCGCGTTCACCGTGAAGTCCCTGCGGTACAGGTCGTGCTTCAGGGAGCCGCTGAATACCTTCGGCTGGGCGACCGGGAATTCGTAGAACTCCCTCCTGGCCGTGGCTATGTCCACCTTCAGGCCGCCCGGAAAGGATATGGTCCCTGTCTTGTACCTCTCGTGGACCGACACCCTGAACCCGTCCTTCTCGAAGCTCCTCAGCAGCCGAACCGCATCCCCCTCCACCACTATGTCCAGGTCGAGGTTCTCCCTGCGCAGGAGAAGGTCGCGCACTATGCCTCCCACTATGAAGGCCCTCATGCCCAGCTTCTCCGCTCGGCCTCCCAGCGCCGCGAGCACGTCCTTCTGCCTCTGGGCGAGCTGTTCGTCGAGAAGCGCGGTGATATCCTCCATCCAGGGCAGTTCCGGCGCCGTCCTTCGCTCCTCCGCGGGGAGGAAGAGCGGGTACAGGGCCTTGACCAGGTCGGTCCTGGTGATGATCCCGACTATTCTCCCATCGTCGACCACGGGCAGCCTGCCGATGCTGTGCATGACGAACAGGCGGTGGACCTCCCTGATCGACGCCCCACTCGGCACGGTCATAATCCCCTCGGTCATGAACTCCCTTATCAGGGTCTTGCCGAACCCGTGAAGGTGGGCCTTGTCCAGGTCCTTCCTCGTGATCATGCCGAGCGTGTTCTTCCCCTTGACCACGGGAAGGGCCGAGTGACCGTAGCGGAGCATCGTCCTGTAGGCATCGTCGACGAGCGAGTCGGGCGGGACTACCATGACGGGTGAGGTCATTATGTCCCCGGCGGTCAGGGATGGTTTTATAGCGCCTGACAGCAGGTGCTCCATCTCCTTCACGAGCGGCAGGGGCTTTGTGTTTTGAAGGGTAACGGAGGCGGCCTGGGGGTGCCCTCCCCCCCCCAGCGGAGCGAGGAAAGCGGCCACGTCGAGCACGTCCTCGAAGCTACGCCCCACCAGGTAGGTCCTGTTGTCCATCTTCACCGCGGCTATGGCGACGTCGGCCTCGAAGTAGTCGCGAAGGCGGTGGACGAACAGGGACAGGCCGTCCACGTACTCAGGGTAGGACACCGCCGAGAAGACCGTCTTGGCCCCGTTAATGAAGCGCTCCCAGGCGTTCTCGACCAGCAGATCCAGCAGGCGCCTCTCCGGCGCGGACAGGGACATCTCTATGAAGGAGGGGATGGAGGCGATGTCGCCGCCCAGCTCCTTCAGGCGCGAGACGGCCGCGAAGTCCCGCGAGGTCGTCCCGCCGAACGTGAGACCCCCAGTGTCCTCGTAGATGCCGGTGGCGAACAGGGTGGCCTCGTGGGGCGCTATCGGGACGCCCCTCTCCAGCAGTATCTCCACCATGAGGGTGGTGCACGCGCCCAGCGGCTCTATTACGACCCTCTTGCCGTCGATATCGTCGCTCGAGGGCGGGTGGTGATCGTAGACGTGCACCTCGACGCTCTTCTTGCCTAGCAGGGAGGCGAACGGGCCGATCCTCGATCTGGACCTCGCGTCCACCACCACCAGGAGCGTTATCTCGTCGAACTTAACCTTCCGCGGCGTCAGGACGGTCCATCGGGAGGCGTTCCTCTTCAGAAACTCCCGGACTGTCCGCCCGGCGGAGCCGGAGAGGCACAGCTTCGCGTCGGGGTAGAGCCTGGAGGCGGCCACCATGCTCGCGAGAGAGTCGAAGTCGCTGCCCATGTGGCTGGTGATGATCTTCACACCCGCAGCTCCTCAAGCATCTCCAGCCTCTCCTTCCACCTCAGGCGGCGCACCCTCTCGATGCACGGGCCCCGAACGGCATCCACCGCGCTCAGCAAGGGGAACAGGCTCTCGAGGCTGAAAAAGGAGAGCTGGAGGAGCGCCCCGCAGGCGGTCTCACCCCGGACGACCACGGGACGCGCCGCGAGGCGCTCGACCTCGAGAAGGTCGAGGTAGCGACTCAGCCCCTCCTCCCCGTCGAAGGCCACGGCGCAACGGACTAGCCGGCTCGCCCTCATAAATAGCGCGGCCAGGCTCTCGGCCCGCGATACCATCTCCTCGACGGATCCGCCGTTATCGACCTCGTAGGTCGCGAGCCGCCTCTTCTCCTCGGCGGGGAGCAGGAAGGCCTCCCTGCGAGCGATCTCCCCCTCGGTCCACCCCCTCGCGCTGTTGCGCTCGACGCGCCGCTCCGACGGGGCGGAGACGTAGACGGTCGCATCCACCCACCAGGGCACCCCCACCTCGAACAGCAGGGGGATCTCGGCCACCACCCACCCATCCATGGCGGCCGCCATCCTCTCCATCTCGTCCATGACCGCCGGATGCACGAGGTCGCACAGGCGGCGGTATTCGACGGCGTCGACGAACGCCCTGTCCGCGACCCTTCCTGGCAGCACAGCGCCTCTTTCGTCCAGGATGACCTCCCCCCACAGGGAGACGGCGCCGGAGACGATCTCCGGGCGGCGCCATACCTCGCGCGCTATGGCGTCCGCGTCGATAACCGACGCCCCGGCCCGCCTCCAACAGGCCGTCAGGGTCGATTTACCAGCCCCAACGTCTCCTGTTACCGCCGAAACCAGCATGAGGCCTCTCCTCCTCGCCCCTGTCGTCGACCGTCTTGAACTTGTCCGGGACCTCCCACAGGAAGCGCGACAGGCCGTTCCTGAAGGTCGTTCCGAACAGCCTTCGAGAGCGAGCCCCCGACAGGTACAGGCGTTCCTCGGCCCTGGTCATGCCGACGTAGCACAGCCTTCGCTCCTCCTCCATGCTCTCCCGGTCCTCGAGGCACTTGAAGTGAGGGAACACCGCCTCCTCCATGCCGACCAGGAAGACCACCGGAAACTCCAGCCCCTTTGCCGCATGCATGGTGAGCAGGTTCACCGCGGCCCCGTCCCCGAAGTTGACCGCCTCGAGGTCGGTGAAGAGGGCCGCCTCCGCCAGCATCTCCGACAGGCTCCCCCCGGTCGGGACTATGGACCTCAGCTCGCGGATGTTCTCCGCCCGCTCCTCCCAGCCCTCCGGGTCGCCCCTTCGCAACTCCTCCTCGTACCCGACGACGTCGAGTATGTAGATCAGCACGTCGTTGAGATCCTCGGACTTCTGCAGGATCCGCGTCATGTGGCCGGCGAGCTGCCTGAAGCCCTCCCCCGCCTTGCCCGGGATCGACCTGTCGGATGACGCCCGGCTCCAGAACTCCTCCGGGGATAGCCCGACGGACGAGTCGACGACTGCCTGGACCTTCTCGAGAGACTTCTTCCCCAGCCCGCGAGCCGGGATATTGGCGACGCGGGAGAGGGAGACCCTGTCGGACGGGTTCACCGCCGCCCTGAGGAAGGAGAGGACGTCCTTGACCTCCTTGCGCTCGTAGAAGGCCGTCCCTCTCACCACACGATAGGGGAGCCTGCTCTCGAGGAACTTCTGCTCGTAAACCCGGCTCATCGCGTTTATCCTGTAGAGCACCGCGATGTCGCCGTATCCGTATCCCTCGCGATCGTGCAGGCGGCGTATCTCCCCTGCCAGGAAGTCCGCCTCCTCGTACTCGCTCCTGCCGTACATGGCGTAGATCTTCTCCCCCATGTTGCGGGCGGTCCAAAGGTCTTTCTTGCGGCGCGTCGAGTTGCCGCGTATCAGCGCGTTGGCGCCCCCGAGGATGTTGCCTGACGACCGGTAGTTCTGGTCCAGCACCACCACCCTGGCGGACGGGAAGTCCTTCTCGAAGTTCAGTATCATGCCCATGTCCGCCCCTCGCCAGCCGTAGATGGACTGGTCGGGGTCGCCCACGACCATGATGCGGTTCCCCTCCCCTACGAGCCTGCGAAGGAGCAGGTACTGGGGGCGGTTGACGTCCTGGTACTCGTCCACCAGGATCCACGACAGGCGGTCCCGCTCCCTCGTCCTGAGCTCCTCGTCGCGGGAGAGCATATCCAGGGGCAGGAGCAGCAGGTCGTCGAAGTCCACGGCGTTCTGCCTCCTGAGCTCCTTGCCGTATGCCGCGAAAATGTCGCCGTAGACCCCCTCCAGCAGGGGGGAGTCGGGCCGGTTCTCGTTCTTTACTGTCGAGATCCTCTCCAGGACCGAGGGTGCCTCGAACTGCTTCGAGTCCAGGCCGAGGTTCTCCACGATCTCCCTGACGAGCGATCGGCAGTCGTTGCGGTCGAAGACCGCGAAACCCTCCTGCAGGCCGGCCAGAGGCAGAAGGGAGCGGTTGCGGAACAGGAAGCGCAGGCCGAAGGAGTGGAAGGTGGAGACCTGCATATCGCCGCCGCGTCCGGGCAGGAGGGCCTTAACGCGCTCCTTCATCTCGTTGGCGGCCTTGTTGGTGAAGGTGACGGCAAGAAAGTCCCACGGCCTGGCCCTGCCGGAGGCTACGAGGTACGCGATCTTGTGGGCCAGTACCCTCGTCTTGCCGCTCCCCGCGCCCGCGAGGACCAGCAGAGGGCCGTCGCAGTAGCTGACCGCCTCCCTCTGACGCGGGTTCAACTTCTCCAGTATCTCCCGCTCCCCCGGGAGGACTGCGGCCGCGCCCTCTCTCTCAGCGTACATTCGCCCTCTTCTCCCTGGCCTTGAGCCTGATGAAGTCCACCCATTCGGCTATCCCGGCCCCGGATATCGAGTCCGTCCTGAACACTGGAACGCCGGGGTTCAACCTTTCGACGTCGGCGTCGAACATGCCCGTGTCGAACGAGAGGTGGGGCAGCAGGTCCGTCTTGGTCAACAGAACGGCCTTGGCCGAGGCGAACAGGTAGGGGTACTTCAGCGGCTTGTCCGCCCCCTCCGGGGCGCTCAGGACCGCTACCTTGAAGTCCTCCCCCAGGTCGAACTCCGCCGGGCAGACGAGGTTGCCCACATTCTCGACGAACAGCACGTCCAAAGTGTCCAGCGGGAGAGACTCCATCGCCCTCTCCACCACGTTGGCCTCCAGGTGGCAGCCGCCCCTGGTGTTTATCTGCACCACGGGGACGCCTAGGCGCGCCATCCGCTCGGCGTCCCTGTCGGTGGCGAGATCCCCCTCGATCACGGCCATGGCGAGGCCCGCATTCAGCGCAGTCCTCTCGAGCAGGGTGGTCTTGCCGCTGCCGGGCGAGCCTATGATATTAACCATGAGAAGCCCCATCCGGGCATTCCTCTCCCTGATGGACGACGCAAACTTCTCGTCCTCGGCCATTACCGACTGTTGAAGTGTGATTATCCTGTTCACGGCGCCTCTACCTCCACCGATTGAATTTCCAGCTCCATGCCGGTGAGGGTCTCGCGCCTGGAGGAGCCGCACAGCGGGCAGGCCCCGGTCTCCTCGGTCCAGACACCACAGCACTCCCCGCACCTCCAGGAGAGGGGAACCTCCTCTATCTCAAGGGCCG
>CAYWKH010000001.1:0-21739 GCA_964458805.1 uncultured Synergistaceae bacterium | reverse complement strand
AGAGCACCGACAGGATGGACTGCCCGCCGCCTCCGAAGATGTCGGCGCTGGCGAACAGGAGCATCTCGGGGAAGACCTGGCGGAGGGCGCCGACGCGGAGGTTCACCACCCTCACCGTTCCCCACCCCTCCTCCTCGCACTTCTTGACGAGGGCCGACACGATGGCGTCTGCCAGCGACAGCTCGTGCATCACCTATCCCCTCTTCCAGTGAGAAAAGGACCCTTTCGGGTCCCTTTCGTGCTGTTCGAAACGAAGGCCGCGAGGGACCGCATTCGCCGCCGCCTCACTCCGTGGGCTCGAGGAGCCCGTAACCCCCGTCCTTTCTCTTGTAGACGACGTTTACTCCGCCGTACTCCGCGTTCTTGAACAGGAAGAACTCGTGTCCGAGGAGCTCCATCTGCATGGTGGCCTCCTTCGCGCTCATCGGCCGGAGCGGGAAGCGCTTGACCCTGACTATGTCCTCCACCGGCGGAATGGGGAGCTCGGGCTCCACCGCCGCGATCTCGAAGGAGACGTCGTGGGTCTTGAGCTGCGCCCTGTCCTTGAGGTAGCTCTTGTGCCTCTTGATCTGACGCTCAAGGTTCTTGAGCGCCTGGTCGAAGGCCTTCCTCATGTCCGAGTCGTTCTCCTGCCCCCTCATGATTACCCCGTTCGCGTTGGAGGTGATTTCCACGGTGTACAGGCCCCGCCCGAAACTGACGACGATCTGGCTGTCTATGATGCGGTTGAAAAACCTCTCCAGCTTGGACATCTTGCTCTCCATGTAGTCCTTCAGCTCGTCCTTCATGTCGACTCCGCGGGTCACGAAACGTATGTCCATGCTACCCCCTCCAATCAGACTCGTAGTATGGTATTATTCTAGCACCCGGGAAAGGGAAGGGCAAGAAAACCCGGCACGATAAAAAACCGCAGGCCCGCGGCGCGGGCAAGGAGGCGATGTTCATGCATGTGTCCGCCAGGGCCCGAAACATGGAGCCCTCCGCGACTCTCGCAGTCTCCGCCAAGGCGAAGAGCCTGAAGCGGGAGGGGAAACCGGTCGTATCCTTCGGCGCGGGGGAGCCCGATTTCAACTCTCCGCCCTCCGCCATCAGGTATGCGGACGAGGCTATGCGAGGCGGTCAGACTCACTACACCGCGGGCGCGGGAATACCCGAGCTCAGGGAGGCGGTCTGCGCATACTACAAGGATAGGTTCGGCCTGGAGTACAAGCCAGCGGACGTGGTGATAGGGGCCGGGGCGAAGCCCCTTCTGTACGAGGCCCTGGGCTGCCTGATCGACCCCGACGACGAAGTGATGGTCTTCACCCCGGCCTGGGTGAGCTACGTCGAGCAGATCCGCTTCTTCGACGGCAAGGCCGTCCTGGTCGACACGTCGAACACCTCGTTCATGCCGCGGATCGAGGATGCCAGGAGGGCGGTCACGAACAGGACCAGGGCGATGATAATCAATACGCCGAACAACCCCACTGGCGCGGTGTACGACAGGGATTGTCTCGCGGCCCTGGCGGAGCTCGCTGTGGAGCGGGACATAACAATACTCTTCGACGAGATATACGAGAGGCTGGTCTACGGCGACGCTGTCCACCATCAGGTCCTGAACCTGGTCCCGGAGGCGCGGGACCGAGCAATCATAATCAACGGGGTCAGCAAGGCGTTCGCCATGACGGGCTGGCGGATAGGCTACGCCCTCGGCCCGTCCGGGATAATGGGCTACCTGAACGACTTGCAGGGGCATATCACGTCCAACGCCTGCTCTGTCGCCCAGTGGGCCTCCCTGGGCGCACTGAGGGAGGCGGAGGCGGACGTGGTCGCCATGCACGGCGCCTTCAGCCGTAGACGCGACCTCATAGTCGACCTGATGAGGGAGATGCCCGGAATAACGTTCACCGAGCCCAACGGGGCCTTCTACGTCTGGTTCAACGTGGAGGGGCTGATAGGGAGGTCGTGGAGGGGTGAGGTCATAGCCGACGACGCGGCCTTCTGCAGGATCCTGCTCGACTCCAAGTACGTGGCGCTCGTCCCCGGAAGCGCGTTCATGGCGGGCGGCAACGTGCGCGTCTCCTACGCCAACTCCGAGGAGGAGATTCGCGAGGGCATGCGTCGGCTCAGGGAGTTCCTCGAGGATATCGACTGAAGCAGGGAAAAAGAGGGGGCCTCGCAGGGCCCCCTCTTTTATGCTATCTTCCGTCCAGGACCTCCGGGTTAACCACCGCCGAGGGCCTCCGCCCCTCCAGCGCCGCGAGCAGGTTCTCGGCGGCCAGCCTCGCCATGGCCTCCCTGGTCCTGATAGTGGCGCTACCGAGGTGCGGTATGGTCGTGACGTTCTTCAGGGTCAGCAGCGGCTCGTCAAGGGGCACCGGTTCGATGTCGAACACGTCAAGACCCGCGCCGGCTATCCACCCCTCGGAGCAGGCCCGGTACAGGGCCCGCTGGTCCACCACCGGGCCGCGCGACGTGTTTATCAGGTACGCGGTCTTTTTCATGGAGCGCAGGGTACTCTCGTTGAACAGCCCGCGGGTTTCGTCGCTGAGCGGACAGTGAATTGAGATGAAATCGCTCCTCGCAAGCAGATCCTCGAACGCTACCCTCCTAGCGTCGAGCTCCCGCTCCACCTCCTCCCTCGGAGAGCGGTTGACATACAGGATCTCCATGTCGAACCCCCTGGCCCTCCGAGCCACGGCCTGACCTATCTTGCCCATGCCGTATATTCCGAGGACGGCCCCGGACACGTCGGCGCCGAGAAGCAGGTTGGGCTGCCAGGTCACCCACTCTCCCGACCTTAGGAACTCGCTCCCCTCAACCAGCCTGCGCGCGCTCGCAAGCATGAGGGTGAAGGCTATGTCCGCCGTGGCGGCGGTGAGCACATCCGGCGTGTTGGTCACAACCACACCCCTGGCGGTCGCGGCCTTCACGTCGATGTTGTCGTAGCCGACCGCGTAGTTGCTGACGACCTTCAATCCGGGACAGAGCGAGAGGAATTCGTCGTCTATCCTGTCCGACAGAGTCGCGAGCAGGCCGTCCGCGGCCGCGGCCTTCTGCAGCAGCACGCCCCTTTCGACCGGGCGGCCCTCCTCCCACACCTCGTATTCCACCCTGCCGTCCAGCAGGTTCATGCCGGAATCCTGGATCCTTCGCGTGACGTAGACCTTCGGGAGAGTCATCCTGCACACCTCCATACCGTCCGGGCCGAGGCCCGGCCTACTCCTCCATTATCTCCTTCTCCTTGACCTTGAGGACCTCGTCGACGTTCTTAATGAACTCGTCGGTTATATCCTGCACTTCCTTGGTGAATTTCTTGAGGTCGTCCTCGCTGATCTCGGAGCTCTTCTCCTTCTTCTTCAGGACCTCGTTGGAATCCCTGCGGATATTCCTCAGGGCCACCCTTCCCTCCTCGGCATACTTGCCTACGAGCTTCGCGAGCTCCACCCTCCTGTCCCTGGTGAGCTCGGGCAGGTTGACTCGGATGATCTCCCCGTCGCTCTGCGGGGTCACCCCCAGGGACGAGGCCAGTATGGCCTTCTCGACCATCTTGAGCGTGCTGCGGTCGAACGGGGCGATCGCGATCTGGCGTCCCTCCGGGATCGATATCGTCGCGACCTGTTTAATCGGGGTGGGCGTCCCGTAATAGTCCACCTTGATGTCGCTTACCAGTCCGGGGTGCGCCCGGCCCGTTCTTATGGCCAGGAATTCGGTGTCGAGGTGCTCGATTACCCTCTCCATTCTCTCTCTCATCTCTTTAAGCTCGGTCTTAGGCATTACGGTATCCTCCTTCAATCAAGGGTATTTCCCCACGCAGGCGGGGTCACTCGGAGACAACTGTGCCGATATCCTTGTCCGAAACCAGAAATTCCTTCAGGTTGCCCTTCTTGAGCATGTTCATGACGACGATGGGGATCGAGTTCTCCATGCACAGCGAGAAGGCCGCCGCATCCATGACCTCCAGCCTGCGTCCCAGGGCCTCCATGTAGGTGAGGCGGTGCAACAGTACCGCCTCCGGATGCTTCCTAGGATCCGCACTATATATACCATCTACCTTGGTCGCTTTCAATAGGCAGTCGGCGCCGGTCTCCGCCGCCCTCAGGGCCGCCGCAGTGTCGGTTGAGAAATAGGGGGACCCGGTGCCGGCGGCGAAGATCACGATCCGCCCCTTCTCGAGGTGCCGAAGCGCCCGGCGGCGGATGTAGGGCTCAGCCATCTGCCTCATCTCGATCGCGGTCTGCACCCTGGTCGGGACCCCGCACTTCTCAAGCACGTCCTGCAGGCAGAGGGCGTTCATTACAGTGGCCAGCATGCCCATGTAATCCGCCTGGGAACGCTCCACACCGATGGCCTCGAGGTCCCTCCCCCTCAGCATGTTGCCTCCCCCGACGACCATGGCGATCTGCACCCCGGCTCGCGCCACCTCGACTATCTCCGTGCCGATCCTTCGGACGGCATCCAGGTCGAAGCCGAACGCCTGCCCCCCCGCCAGCACTTCTCCGGAGAGTTTCAATAGGATTCGTTTGTATTTCAAATTATCCCGCTCCTTTCCGGGTTTTCGGGCATGAAAAAGGCGAGGCCCTGGGCCCCGCCGATATTTTGAGAAATTCTACTCCCCTATGGAGAATCGAGAGAAGCGCCTGACCACGATGTTCTCGCCGAGCTTTGCTATCACCTCGACGATGAGGTCCTTGATTTTTTTATCGCCGTCGCGTATCCATGCCTGCTCGAGCAGGCAGTTGATCTCGTAGAACTTGTTTATCTTTCCGTCGGCAATCTTATCCACTATATTCGCCGGCTTCCCCTCCTCCAGGGCCTGCTGCCTGTAGATCTCGCGCTCCCTTTCCAGGACGTCCGAGGTGACCTCCTCGGGGGTAAGAAACTGGGGGGCGGCCGCGGCTATGTGCATGCAGAGTTCGTGCCCCAGCTCCTGGAACTCGTCGGTCTTCGCGACGAAATCCGTCTCGCAGTTGAGCTCGATTATCGTCCCGAGCTTGCCATTGGTGTGTATGTAGGAGAAAATCCTCCCGTCCGCGGCGGTCCGAGACGCTTTCTTCGCCGCCTTCGCAAGCCCCTTCTCGCGGAGAAAGTCGATGGCCTTCTCAATGTTCCCCACGTTCTCGACCAGGGCGTTCTTGCAGTCCATCATACCGGCGCCCGTCCGCTCGCGGAGCTCCTTTACAATGCTGGCGCTTATTTCCATAACATGCTAGCCTCCTGTTCAGTAAGAAAATTCATTTCGACGGCGCCGCGCGGCCTCAATCCTCTTCGTCGGGGCTGTCGTATGCCTCGTGAAGGCGCTCTTTTTTATCGATGAGGCTGACTTCCGGCACAGCATCATCACCGGCCTCCGCCTTTTCGAGGATCGCCGCGTCCTCGCCCTGCCTGCCCTCGATGAAGGCGTTGGCCATGAGTCCGGCGACGAGCTTTATGGCGCGGATGGCGTCGTCGTTCCCGGGGATCGGGAAGTCGATGACCTCGGGGTCGCAGTTCGTGTCCACGATCGCAATCACGGGGACGCCGAGCTTCCTGACCTCGAGGACAGCGTTCTCCTCCCTCCTCGGATCGATGAGAAAGACCGCGTCCGGGATGTTCTTCATGTTCGTTATTCCCTTGAGGTTCTTCTCGAGTTTGGCCAGCTCTTTGCGAAGAATAATTATCTCTTTTTTCGGGAGGTCTCCCCAGGCGGAATCATCCTCCATCTTGCGCAGCTCCACCATCCTGGCTACGCGCTTGCGTATGGTGGCGAAGTTCGTCAGAAGGCCTCCGAGCCAGCGCTGGTTTATGTAGAACTGTCCGCAACGCTCGGCCTCGTCCTTGATGGTATCCTGGGCCTGGCGCTTGGTGCCCACGAACAGAAGCGTTCCGTTGTTCCTTGCTACCTCCCTGACGTAGTCGTAGGCCTTCTCGAGGCCGCGGACGGTCTTTTGAAGGTCGATGATGTAGACGCCGTTGCGCTCCGTGAAGATATACGGCTTCATCTTGGGATTCCAACGACGGGTCTGGTGTCCGAAGTGGACTCCGCACTCCAAAAGCTGCTTCATACTGACGACTGCCAAAACAACCCCTCCTGTATACTGATGGTTTTCCCTCCACGACCATCATCCAAGCCGAGAGCCCCCGAGAAGGGCACCCCCCGGCCCGTCAGGCCGTGTGCGTGATGAGGACAAGCGATTATAACATAAACGCGGGTTGACCATCAACTTCCATTGAAGTAATATACCCTGTATGTGAATCACAGTGAAAAGAATTGGGGGTAGAATGGTAATGTCAAAGGACTCTCTGATCGAAAAACTCGACAACCTGCCCAAGGAGAAGAAGGCGCTGTTGAACCGCCTCCGTCGCGTCGAGGGGCAGCTGCGTGGCATACAACGCATGATCATCGAGGAAAAACAGTGCTACGACATACTGTTGCAGCTATCCGCAGCCAGGAAGGCCATGCAGAAGGCCTGCATCGAGATTCTGAAGAACTACCTGCAAAAGTGCGTCCACGAGGCCCGGTCTCCCGACTTCGACAACCTTGAGAAGCTCGTGGAGGCCCTGATTGAACTATCCCCCTCGAAGGGCGGCCAGCCCGACGACGAGGAGTGACGAACTCGATTCAGACAGAGCGGCCGCCTGCGGGAAACCCAGCTTCCCCGTGGCGCCCGGAGGATTCCCCTTACTGCTGCTCCCTTCCGGGCCTGACAGGCTTCGGAGGCCTCCGCCGCACGGGACTGGATTCCCCGCAGGCGGTCGCTCGCGCGTTGCCGCGTTGCGAACTGTATTATAACACGGGCCGTCCCCGGTTGCCACGGGAAAAGGTGACTACCGTGACGCCGAACCCGCCCTCCCCCATCTCTCCGAGCCTGTAGGAGTCCACGTATTTCAGCGAGGCGCAAAGGGCGTGGATCTCGCGGCGCAGGATCCCCTCCCCCCGGCCGTGGATCACTACGACGCTCGTGTGGCCGGCCCTCATGGCGCGATCGAGGTAGCGCTCGACCAGGGGGATGGCCTCCTGCACGTTCATCCCCCTCACCGCGATGGAGGAAGGCACGGTCTCCGAAACCGAAAAGCCCGGTGCCGCCTCCTGGGGAATTGTCGCCCCCCTGGGCTTCTTGTCGGTCCTGACCAGTTTCCTCGCGTCCACGTCCATCTTCACCGCTCCGACCCGCAGGATGGCCTTGCCCCCCGCGATCTTCTCGACGACCCCCACGTAGTCCGTCCCCGCTATCTGCGCGACCGACCCGGCGACCGGCGAGAACGCCTCCCTGGCGGCCTCCTTCAACACCCTTCTCTCCTGGCTCTGCTCCAGGGACCTTCGTTCCTTTCGGATTTTCTCCGCCGTCCTCGCCATCTGTCTGTGTGCCTCGGGCTTCGATGCCTCGCCCAGGCTTCTTATCAGCTCCTTGCCGGACTCCTCGGCGCGGAGCAGTATCGCGTCGGCCCGCCTCTCGGCCTCGGACAGGATCCGGTCCTTCCGAGACTCCATCTCGTGCAGGCGCTCCCTCAGTTTTTTTCTCTCCGCCTCGAGCGCACCGCGCAGCGAGCGAAGTTCGAGATCCTCCCTGTCGAGCCATGCCTTCTTTTCGTTCAGCTCGCTTATCAGCTCCTCCACCGGGACCTCCCGTTCGCTCAGAGCCCTTCGCGCCCTTTCAAGCACCGGCTCCGGCATTCCGTAGCGCCCCGCGATCAGGAGGGCGTTGCTCTTCCCCGGAACACCGAGCAGCAGCCTGTAGGTGGGAGACAGTGTCTCCGAGTCGAACTCCATGCTAGCAGTCTCGACTCCGGGGGCGGTGAGGGCGTACTGCTTGACCGGGTTGTGGTGGGTGGTGGCCAGAGTCAGCCCCTTCTCCCTCGTGAGGGTGTCGAGAAGGGCGACCCCGAGGGCGGCTCCCTCCTGAGGGTCGGTCCCCGCTCCGAGCTCGTCCAAAAGCACCAGGGATGTCCGGTCCGCCCGCTCCAGGATCGAGATGATCCCCTTGACGTGGGCGCTGAAGGTCGACAGGCTCTGCTCTATGCTCTGCTCGTCCCCTATGTCGGCGAATATGCCCCCGATGTTCCCCACCCGGGATCCCTCCTCCGCCGGTATCGGGAGGCCGCACCAGGCGAGGAACACGCACACCCCCGCCGTCTTCAGGACCACGGTCTTCCCGCCCGTGTTCGGGCCGGTGATCACCAGGCTTCTGAATCCCTCCCCGCACTTTACATTCACCGGGACGGCCCCCTCGCCCAGCAGGGGGTGCCTCGCTCCGTGCAGGTTGAACAGGGTCTTCTCCTCCACCTGCGGGAGCTTCCATCTCAGCCTGTTCATCACCTCGGCGGCGCCGAAGAAAAGGTCGAGCTCGGCGAGGACATCCTGCGCCTCCAGCACGGGCTTCTCGCGCGACAGGACCGTCGCGGTGAGCAGACGGAGTATCCGGCTCTCCTCGTCCTTCTGGTCGCGCAGGCGGACCGCGAGCGCGTTGTCCAGGGGGGCGAGTTCGATGGGCTCCATGTAGACCGAGCTGCCGGAGCCGGATCTGTCGACCACGATCCCCGGGAAGCGGTTGACGCAATCCTGCCGGACGAGGAAGACGAAACGGTTGTCCCTGTAGGCGGGAGTCCTGCTCTGCAGCATCTGGGCTATGGACGAGGATTCCAGGAGGGACTGCGCGGCGCGGCGCAGGCGTGCCCGGAGGGACTCCACGTCCTGGCGAACGCGGGCCAGCTCGGGGGTTGCCGTGTCGAACAGCTCTCCGCTGTCGTCCAGGACGCCGAGGGCCTGGAGCTCCGACGAGAAGTCCCTGATGCGCCTGTGAAGGGCGTCGAAAGCCGGGTAATCGTCTCGCGATCCGGCGAGGACCTCCCTGGTGGCGCCTGCGAGCGCCAGAAGTCTGGACACTGAGAGGAGCTCCATCCCTGACAGCATCCCGGAGCGCTTTGCGTCACGGAGCATCCCCGCGACGAGGCAGACCTTGTTACTCCATGGCCAGACACCGCCCCTGTCCTGGAACTCCATGTAGGCGCGGAACAACTCATGCCTGTCAAGAAGCGCAGCCAGGCTCTGCTGGGGTTTGAGCCTGTCAAGGGCGTACTGGCCCAGTTCGCTGCGTACGTGCGACGAGTAGACCTTCAGTATCTTGGGTATCTCGAGTATTCGTGAGACGTCTTCCGAGATCTCCATTCACGAGCGCCTCAGTCTGTATCTCCGCCGCCGGAGAGAAGGGAGGGCAGGTCGAGCTCCGGCAGAGAGAAGTCCTCCGGAAAGATCCCCCAGTCCCTCATCTTTGCCTGCACGGACGGCCACAGGGCGTGCGCGCTCCTCATCACCACGCTGCCCTCCATCCACTCGGATGGGAGAATCGGAGAGTAGGTCGTTATGCCGACATAGAGAAACATGACCAGGGCGGCGCCCTTGAGCAGGCCGGCGAAGGCGCCAAACACCCTGTCGACGAAGGCGAGGGAGGTGAACTTTAAAAAGGCCCGCACCATCTGGCACATGATGGCGGCGCCGACCACGGAGGTTATGTAGATGATGGCCATCGCCGAGATCCCGAGCAGGGCTGCCCCGCCCTGCGGCCAGAAGGTGGCGAGCCAGTCGGCCAGGGAGTCGGAGTACTTCCAGGCCAGGACGATGCCTCCAACCGTCCCCAGCAGGGAGAAAAACTCCCCGGAGAGGCCGCGAAAGACCCCTCGGACGACAAGAGTCAGGATGAGCAGCAGGATGGCTATATCGAATATCTGGGCAGCGTTCATTTTTCCTCAAACTCCTCCGAAACGGATTCCAGCCTTGAGCGTACCTTCTCGAGAGCCCAGCCAAGCTGCAGGCATAGCAACAATAGCGTCCTCTCCTGGTCGGGCGCATGCTCGAAGCCGGCGGAAATCTCGGACATCATTCCGACCACCCTCGCCAGGCTGGCGTCATCGAGGGTAGTCTTGATGTTATAGACGCTTCTTCCGACTTTTATCGTGACATCGTGCAAGGACGGCGTCACCCCTTCACGCCTCTCTCCGGCGCTTGCGGCGCCACCCCTTCCGACAGCTCCGGCATCAGCGTCGAGATCCTTTCGTAAATCGACTTCAGCTGCCCCTCTATCTGCTCCTTCTCCCTGCGGATTGCCATCTTCTCGCGTTCCATGACCTCCAGGGATCTCTGGCTCTCCTTCGCGGCGCGGATCAACTCAAGGTCCTTCTCCGCGAACTTTCCCCTCAGTCCGTCGAGCTCCTGTCTGAGCTGGTCGCGCTCGGCGCGGATCGACTTCAGGGTGGTGCACAGCCTGTCGACCAGTCGTTCTATGTCGGCGATCCCTGTCATATCGCACCTCCTACCTGAGTTCGCAGCCCGAGACCGCCAGACCCTCGCGCACAGCCGCGTTGACCGAGTCGACCTCTTCGTCCGTGAGCGTACGGTCGCAAAGCCTGTAGGCCAGGGAGAAGGCCAGTCCGCGCTTACCCTCCGGGGCCCCCTTGCCCGAGTAGACGTCGAACAGCCTGACCTCCCTGAGCATCGAGCCGCCCAAGCGCCTTGTCCTGTCGGCGACTTCACCGGCCGAGACTTCTAGGGACACGAACATGGAGATATCCCTGTACACCGGCGGGAACGGGTCGGGCTCACGGAAGCGAAGGGGTTCCGGGTTCTCGAAAGGAGCGAGGTCCAGCTCGAAGGCAAACAGCGGAGAGCAGTCCAGCTCCCTCTCTATCGAGGGCTTGAGGCGAAGAAGGTAGCCCGCCGGCTTCCCCCCGCTCAGCAGCCTCGCTGTCTGCCCCCTGTGTCCGAAGGGCTCCTCCCCCTGTATGAATTCAATCTTGACGCCGCGGGCTTCCGCCAGGGTCAGGAGATCACCCTTCAGGGTGAATAGGTCATCCGCATCAGAGGGCCCGTGCGGGAGGCGCGGATCCCTGCCGCCGTATGCCAGTCCGCATACCCTCTCCACCTCCTCGTGCCCCTCTTCGAGTGGAAGAAAGGCCCTGCCGAGCTCGAAGACTCGCACGGGATCCTTCCACCCGGACGCAACCGCCAGTCCGACCGAGCGCAGGAGGCCCGGCAGGAGCATCGTGCGCATCCTGGACTGCTCAGTGCTCAGGGGGTTGGCGAGCTGCAGAGGCCTCGCCCTTGGGTCGTCCCCGGGAAGGCGCAGCAGTTCGACGAACGACGGCGACAGGAAGCTGTAGTTGACGAGCTCGACGTAACCCCTTGAGATGAGTGCGCCGCGGATATCCCTCTTCAACCTCGTGGTTCGGCCGATATCCCCGTGCTCGTGCAGGCTCCCGGGCAGGCGCGACGGGAGGGTCTCGTTGTACCCCCTGATCCTGCCCACTTCTTCTATGAGGTCCTCCTCGATCGAGATGTCCGGGCGCCAGGAGGGTATCGAGAAGGATTTAGCATCCTCGGTGGACGCAACCTCGGTCAAGCCGAGCCGCGACAGTATGGCGGAGGCATCCTCGAGGTCGTCCGTCAGAAGGATCCGGCTCAGCTTGGTCCGCGTCAGGGCCACCACTCTCTTCTCCAGGGACAGGTTCGAGGCGGAGAGCACCCTGTAGCCGGCCCTGGCGACGCCCCACTCCTCGAGCAGCGAGAAGATGTACTCGAGTGTCGTCTCGGCTATCCTCGCGTCCACAATGCGCGAGAAGCGATACGCGGCCTCGGACGGGATCCCCATCCTGCGCGAACTGCGGCTTACCCTCAATGCGTCGAAGTTCGCGGCCTCCAGGTAGACGTTCTCGGTGGTATCCAGGATCTCGCTGTTCTCGCCTCCCATGACGCCTGCAATCGCAACAGCGCCGCCGCCGCTGGTTATCAGCATGTCCTCGGGCTCCAGGCGGTGGTCCTTCCCGTCCAGGGTCCTGATCTCCTCGCCGGGACGGGCATTTCTGACGGTGATCTCCCTGGCGGGCAGGTGTGCGGCGTCGAATGCGTGGGTCGGCTGCCCGAGCATCAGCATGGAGAAGTTGGTCGCATCAACCATAGCCGATATCGGGCGCATCCCCAGCAGCGTGAGCAGAACCCTGGTTCTCACGGGAGAGGGTCCCCTCTTGAGGCCGGTCACAAGACCCATGCAGTACAGCGGACACCCCTCGTCCTCCAGGGCGATGCCCTTGAACTCGAGTTCGCTCGGCCATGCGGCCCCTCTGTCGAGCCTGGCCTCGGCGGGGTTCTTCCTCCATACGGCCCCTGGGAAGAGGGCGAACACCTCGCGGGCCACTCCGAGCATGCTCAGCAGGTCGCCCCTGTTGGGGGTGATTGACAGGTCCAGGATAGCGTCGTCGAGTCCGAGCAGGCGCTTGACGTCCTCTCCCGGCGCCGTGCCGGCCGGCAGCCTGAGTATGCCGAACTCGTCGGCGATCTCCGGGACTCCCAACTCCTCGGCGGACAGGAGCATCCCGCAGCTTTTCACTCCGTCGAAATCGCGCACTCCCAAAACCGTACCGTTCGCGAGCGCGGCGCCGGGGCGGCCCCAATAACAAGCTCTCTCCCGGCACCGTCGTCCACGGTCGCGACGAAGAGCTCCTTCCTGTCGGGGTGCGGCGAGAGCTCCTCTATGCGCGCCGACAGCGCCCCTGACAGCCGCTCGCACTGGTAGTCAACCGACTCAACCTCGCAGCCCGTGAGGGTCAGCCTCTCGACGACCTCCTCCAGCGTCGCCGGGATCTCAAGCAGTTCATTGAGCAGATTCCACGAGATCAGCATTACAGGCTCCTCCCCGACAGAAGATATGGCACGTTGCCCTCGAACAGTATGCGAAGATCCGTGAGCCCGTACTTGAGCATGGCGATCCTGTCAAGCCCGATGCCCCAAGCGAACCCGTTGTAGACGGACGGGTCTATGCCGCCGTACCGGATAACATTCGGGTGGACCATCCCCATACCGGCCACCTCCAGCCAGCCGGTGCCCTTGCAAATCCTGCAGGAGGGGTTTCTCCCGGAGCACTCGACGCACTCTATGTCGAGCTCGAGCGACGGCTCGGTGAAGGGGAAGTAGCTCGCCCTATAGCGCGCCTTCAGCGGTCGGGAGAATATGGCCGCCATCAGCGTCTCCAGGCAGCCCTTCATGTCGGCCACGGAGATGTCCCTGTCCACTAGCAGGCCCTCGAGCTGGTTGAACATGGGGGAGTGGGTGGGATCGCTGTCGCGGCGGTAGACCCTCCCGGGGCACACGATCCTGATCGGGGCGCCGTGGCGTAGCATCGACCTCACCTGCACCGGGGAGGTGTGAGTCCTGAGAAGGCTGCCGTCGGGAAAGTAGAAGGTGTCCTGCATATCCCGTGCCGGGTGCGACTGCGGGATGTTCAGAGCCTCGAAATTATAGAAGTCCTCCTCTATCTCGGGTCCGAGCGCGACCGAGAATCCAAGGCCCGCCAGGATCTCGACCACGTCATGGGTGAGCTGGGCCACGGGGTGCACGCCCCCGCCGCTCCTGCCCCTGTGCGGAAGGGTCACGTCCACCATGGACGAGCGCTCGGCGGACTCGGATTCGATCTCGTCAAGCCTGGTCCTTTTATCCTCGATCACGGCCTCTATCCTGTCCCGCAGGGAGTTGACCGCCTGTCCGGCGGCCGGCCTGGTCTCAGGCGGAAGCGAGCCAAGTTTCTTTAAAATCAGGGTTACGGCGCCCTTTTTTCCGAGAAACGCTACCTTCACCTGCTGAAGCTCCTCCGAAGAGGAGGCGGCCGAGACCTGCTCCGTGAAATCTCGTTCGATGATTCCCAACTCCGCCTGAATTGACGTCATGCGCCGTTTTCCCCCTTTTGATTCGTAAAGACCGTCGGCTGAAACGATCCAATTGGGATTATATCATCACGATCTTATCGGTTCCAAATAAAAGACAGGTTCCCGCGACCATTTTTTAGAGGCGGGAACCGCATGGAGTTTCTACCGATAATCCGTCGCAAGGACGGAGGCCGCGAATTCGAGGCTACTTGCCCAGTGCGCTCTTCGACTGAGCCGCAAGCTGGGTGAACGCCGCCATGTCGTTGATGGCCAGGTCGGACAGCATCTTCCGGTTTATCACGATCCCGGCCTTCTTTATACCGTTCATGAAGGAGCTGTAGGACATCCCGCACGATCTGGCGGCAGCGTTTATCCTAGTGATCCACAGCCTGCGGAAGTCCCTCTTCCTGCGTTTTCTATCTATGTACGCCCTTGAGAGAGCGTGAAGGTAGGCCTCCCTGGCCCTTCTGTAGACGTTCTTCTTCCGTCCCCAAAACCCCTTGGTAATCGCGAAAAGTTTCTTTCTCTTTCTATCGCTTGCGCTACCGCCTTTGACTCGGGGCATCGCATGTCACCTCTTTCAATGAATAGAATTTCTATCAGGAATAGGGCAGAAGCTTCTTCATTCCTTCGATATTAGCGCTGTCGACGTAGCCTGTCTTCCGCAGCTTGCGCAGCCTTGCGGGACCCTTCACGGTGAGCTTGTGCCCGCGGCCCACCCGCCTGTATGCCAGCTTCCCGGTACCCGTGTAGAAAAACCTCTTCTTGGCCCCCGAATGTGATTTCATCTTTGGCATTGTGACTGTTCCTCCTTCCTCCCAAGGTGCTCATCATAAAAGCCCGCCGCAAAACGCGACAGGCGAAATTTTTACGTCATCGCATTTCATTTGAAGCCTTTTCGGCTAGTTGGAGTTCTCCTGTTTCTGCGGCTCCCCGGGCGAGGTTTCGATCGTGGCCGCGACCTGCGCCACCGCGTTCTTGGGAGTATCGTTCTTGACCGCCGGCTTCGGAGGGAGCTGAGGCAGCGGGGTCATCATGATCCTCATGTAGCGCCCCTCCATACGCGGGTTCCCCTCGCTCTTTCCAAGTCCGTTACAGTCCTTCACTACCCGGGCCAGGACTTTCTCCCCCTTGTCGAGGAAGGACATCTCCCTACCCCTGAAAAATACCGAGACCTTGACCCTGTGTCCATCCTCCAAAAAGCTCTTGATCGCCCTGACCTTGAAGTCGTAGTCGTGTTCGTCGATCTTGGGGCGCATCTTCATCTCCTTGAGGGTCTGGACCTTCTGCTTCTTCCTTGCGTCCTTCTCCTTCTTTTGAAGCTGGTAGCGGTATTTGCCGTAATCCAAGATCCTGCAGACCGGCGGATTGGCCTGCGGGGCCACCTCCACCAGGTCGAGAAGCTTTTCCTCGGCCATCCTTATACCCTCGACGGTGGGGAGAACACCCAACTTAACTCCGTTCTCGTCGATTATCAGGACCTCTTTCGCGGTAATCTCCCGATTGACCCGGGGTTCTCCTTCGTCCTTTCTTGCTACTATAGCCTTTCACCTCCGTGATGATAAATAAAAAAGGGGCCGGCTATGAACCACCGACCCCGCATCTGCGTGGACTTCTCTTCAGACCAGGCGAATGACCTCTTCGCTAGGTGAGAGGGTGGCCCCTCTTCTTGCGCTTATTCAATATCACCGAGGGATTATAGCACGAGAGGCGGCAGGACGCAAATCTCGCCGGCGTTTTTCTCGCGTCACACCACTGGTCCCTCCTTCGGCGCAGGCTCCCGGCCACGTAGGTAGTGGAACGCGAGGATCACGCCAAAAACCAGGAAACTGGTCGCCCTGAGCACCGCGACCGGATTGACCATCATGATTCCCGCCCCGACGAACAGCGCGCGCTCCCACAGCGGCATATCCTTCTTAAGCATCCCTATCAGTCCGCAGGATAGGGCGAACAAACCGACCCCGGCCGTGGCAAGGTTGACCAGGTACGACGAAAGCTCAAAATCTATGAACAGCAGATTCGGATTGTAGACGAACAGGAACGGGAGCAGCAGACCCGACAGTGCCAGTCCCAGGGCGGCTATCGCGACCTTGAACGGCTTCGCCCCCGCCAGGCCGGCCGCGGTGTAGCTGGTGAGCGCCACGGGGGGCACAACCGCGGACATTGACCCGTAGTAGAAGGCAAAGAAGTGGGCAGCGAGCGCAGGCACACCCATCTGCTGAAGAGCCGGAGCGGCTATCGTGGCGGTTATTATGTAGCACGGAGTGGCTGGCAGACCCATCCCTAGTATCAGGGCGGCTATCATGCAGAGAATGAGAGCGGCCCACAGCTTACCGCCCGCAAACATTATTATGTTCATCGCTATCACCTGTCCGAGCCCGGTCATTCCAACCGCACCGACTATGAACCCGACGATGGCGCAGGAGATCCCCACCGGCGCTGCGCTGCGTGCGCCGTCGTCAAGTGCGTGGATCATGTCCTTGAAGCTCATCCTGGTGGATCTTTTCAAGGAGGACACCAGTATTATCGCGAACAGGCCGAGGAAAGCCGAGAACAGCGGAGTGTACCCGGCCACCAGGAAGTAGATGATAACCACGAGCGGGACGGTCATGTGCCCCTTGTCCAGCATCGTGGCCTTGAGCGAGGGGATCTCGGACTTCGACAGCCCCGTAAGCCCCCGCTTCTTCGCCCTCAGGTCCACCATGAACATTATGGCGAGGTAGTAGAGCAGCGCCGGGGTGAAACCCGCTATCATTATCGTGACGTAGGGTATCCCGAGGAAGGAGCTCATGACGAAGGCCGCAGCTCCCATGATGGGAGGCATCAGGATGCCTCCCGTGCTGGCCGCCGCCTCCACTGCCCCGGCGAAGTGGGGAAGGTAGCCCACGCGCTTCATCAAGGGTATTGTGAACGCCCCCGTGGTCGCGACGTTGGCCTGCGCGCTGCCGGAGATGCTGCCCATGAGGGCGGAGGCCACCACCGCCACCTTGGCGGGACCCCCGCGGTACTTTCCGGCAAGGGCCAGCGAGAAGTCGTTGAAGAAATCGCTCGTCCTGGACGCGGACAGGAAGGCCCCGAACAGGATGAACATGAACACGTAGCTCGAGGAGACCATGAGGGTCACCCCGTATATCCCCTGGTCGGTGAGGGCCATCCTGATGATTATGCGCTCCCAGTTGAATCCCCTGTGGGCGAAGAGGCCGGGCAGCATTGGGCCGAGGCGGGTATAAGCCAGGAAGACGACGCTGAGCAGGGTGAGAGGCAGTCCCACGGATCTGCGGCTGGCCTCGACCAGCAGCGCCATAACCAGCACCGCCACTGCCAGGTCCATGAAGGTCGCCTGCAGGTTGGCGTAGAGCAGCCTGTCGTAGGTGAGCAGCAGCCAGGCCATGCTCCCCAGCGAGGCCAGGACCAGCGCCCAGTCGAGGATTGACGGCCGTTCCCTCGGGGATCTCTCCGTCGCCGGGTAGAATAAAAATACGATGGCCATCAGGGTGCCCAGGTGGATCGAGTTCATCTTAACCGCAATCAGAAGGCCGATGCTGTTCATCCAGCAGTGCACCAGAGCGGTCGACACCGTGAGAGCGAGCGCCGCGGCGCCGGCGGGTCCTGTCAGCTTCCTGGTGGGTATGGAGTCCCCGGGTGCGAAAAAGGAGATGAAACTTTTAATATTCATGTACTGCGCCCCTCCTGAAAAAGGAGCGGCATGGGAAAGGCCCCACGCCGCCCGTGTTGTGTCGCAGGATTACGTCTTAATATCAGGGCATGCGCTCCGGCGGGACCGTCATGCCGATCTCCTGGAAGAACCTGACGGCGCCCGGGTGAAGTGGAGCGCCGAAGAGGCCGTCCATCGGGTTGTCGAAGTCGACCATTTTGAAAGCCGCGTGCTCGTTGAGCAGCTCGTCCTTCTTCGAGTAGATGATCTTCAGCATCTGGTAGACCAGCTCCTCCGGGACGTCCTTCTCGACCGCCAGGGCGGACTTGATCCCGGCGACCCTGAGATCCTGGTCCTGCCCCGGGTAGATTCCCGCCGGTATTACCACCCCGGCGTAGAAGGGCGCCTCGACCTTCAGCTTCTCGAGGTCCTCGGGGGAGAACTGCATCATCTTGATCTCCCGGCGGCCCGCGTAGAGCTCCGCCACCGCGCCGACCGGGAAGCCCGCCTCGGCGTTGAACGCGTCGAGCCGGCCGTTCTGGAGGGCCTGAGCGGCCTCGCTGTACCCGACGTACTCCGCCTTGATGTCGTCGAAGGTCAGCCCTGCGAGCGCCTTCAGCAGGACCCTGCTGCTGAACTCGGTGCCGGAGGCCGCCGGTCCTACCGCCACCTTCTTGCCCCGGAGGTCGGCCCACGAGTTGATCCCGGAGGAGCCGCTGACTATGAACTGGGTCACGTCAGGCCAGAGCCCCATCACGTAGCGAATGTTGTCGATCTTCTTCCCCTCGTACTGCAGGGTCCCTGTATAGGCAAAACCGGTGATGTTGGCCATCACAATGGCCATCTCCGCCTCGCCGCTCTTGATCATGTCCAGGTTCTCCACCGTGCCGCCCGAGCTCTGGGCCGACCACTTGTATCCCTTTTCCATCAGCGCCGTGTTGAAATGATTGGCCAGGATGGTTCCGACAGGGTAGTAAGTCCCGCCGGTGGAGCCGGTGACAATCGTTATGAACTGCGTGGAGGCCAGGGCACTCCCGGTCAGTGCCAGGACAAAAAGCAGCGCGCACGCCGAAGTTAAAACCCTTCTTCTCATCGTTCATCCGCCTTTCACGAAAATTAGCCCTCCGCACCCCTCCACCCCGGTCAAATAGAGCGAAGGCCCGGCATAAAAGATGGCATCGCGAAAATCGTATCAGATATAATCCATACTTTCAAGCAGGACTCGGGCAAAATGTACCGGAGCCTGGCAGGGATAACGCCGGGCCCCGCCGCTTCTACTTCCTCATCGGGTCGAACTCGCCCGAGAGGACCTCGCGGAACTGCTCGAGCGACATCGAGCCGAGGTCTCCCCTGGTTCTCTCCCTGGGGGCGACCGAGCCGGACTCCCTCTCCTTCTCCCCGATCACGATCATGTAGGGGATCTTCTGGGTCTGGGCATCGCGAATCTTCTTGCCCAGCTTCTCGTCGCGCTCGTCGACCTCCGTGCGGACTCCCCAGGATTTGAGCGTCCGGGCGACCTCGCCCGCGTACTCGGCGAACTCCGCGGACACGGGCAGCACGCGGGCCTGCACCGGGGCGATCCAGTAGGGGAAGGCGCCGGCAAAGTTCTCTATCAGGATGCCGAAGAACCGCTCCAGGCTGCCGAGCACCGTCCTGTGCAGCATGACGGGACGGTGCTCCCTGCCGTCGGCCCCGATATAGTTGAGGTCGAACTTCTCAGGCATCTGGAAGTCGAGCTGGATGGTCCCGCACTGCCAGGTCCTGCCGATGCAGTCCTCGAGGTGGAAGTCGATCTTGGGGCCATAGAAGGCGCCGTCGCCGGGGTTGAGCTTGTACTCGACGCCGCTCTCCTCGAGGGCGCTCTTCAGCGCGTCCTCGGCCGCGTCCCACTGCTCCTTGGACCCCATGCTGTTCTCGGGCCTGGTGGACAGCTCGATCGAGTACTTGAACCCGAAGACCTCCTTGTAGATGTAGTTGCACAGGTCCATTATGCCGATTATCTCGTCCTTTACCTGCTCGGGCGCGCAGTAGAGGTGGGCGTCGTCCTGGGTGAAGCAGCGGACCCTCATAAGGCCGTGCAGCACGCCGCTCCTCTCGTGCCTGTGGACGACTCCCAGCTCGGCCATGCGCAGGGGAAGGTCCCGGTAGCTGCGTATCTGGCTCTTGTAGACGAGCATCCCGCCCGGGCAGTTCATGGGCTTGATGGCGAACGGGCGCTCGTCGATCTCGGTGAAGTACATGTTGTCCCTGTAGTGGTCCCAGTGGCCGGACTGGATCCACAGGGATCTCTCGAGGATGAGCGGGGTGCGGATCTCGCAGTAGCCCCTCTTTATATGCTCTTTTCTCCAGAAGTCGATCAGGCTGTTGAGAACAACCATCCCCTTTGGGTGGAAGAAGGGGAATCCCGGCCCCTCCGGCTGGATGCTGAAGAGGTCGAGCTCCTTGCCGAGCCTGCGGTGGTCGCGGTTCTTCGCCTCCTCCATCCTGTGGAGGTAGGCCGCCAGCGACTCCTCGTCGGCGAAGGCCGTGCCGTACACCCTCGTGAGCATGATGTTCTTCTCGTCGCCGCGCCAGTAGGCGCCGGCCACGGACAGCAGCTTGAAGTGACGCACGAAGGAGGTGTCGGGGACGTGGGGCCCCCGGCAGAGGTCGGCATAGTCGCCCTGTGCGTACAGGGTCACCGTGTCCTCCTCGAGATCGGAGATTATCTCCATCTTGTAGGGGTCGTCCTTCTTCCTGAACCAGTCGAGCGCCTCCTCCCTGCTCATGACGCGCCGCTCGACGGGGATCGCCCGTTTCGCCAGGCGGCTCATCTCGCGCTCTATCTTCGGCAGGTCCTCCTCGGTGATGCCGCCGGGTATCTCCATGTCGTAGTAGAAGCCGTCCTTGATGGAGGGCCCCACACCGTACCTCGTCCCCGGGTACAGCTGCTCCACGGCCTGGGCCATCAGGTGAGCCGCGGAGTGGCGCAGGATGTCGAGCCCCTCGTCGGACTCGGCGAGTATCGGCTCCACCCTGCCCCCCTCCTCGAGCGGGCGCGACAGGTCCACCCCGCGCCCCTCCACCGCCGCCGCGACCGCGCCCTTCTTGAGCCCCAGGGCCTCAAGCACGTCGCCCGCCTTCGTCCCGGCAGGCACCTCCGCGATCTTTCCGTTGCCTCCGACGAACTGCAACATACTCCTTACCTCCTTGGTCTTTAAAATATAAACGCGCCCGTGCGTCCCCATATGGAGACGACACGGGCGTGTCGCGGTCCCACTCCACTTCCGCGCGGATTCCGCGCGGCCCTTGACCCCGCTGTAAGGGGCGGGACCCCGGCGCCTTGTCCTCCCGGCATTTCGGCGCCCGCTCAGGGGCGGTCTTCAAGGGGCCTTCCGCAGGGGGCTTCTCAGCCTCGCGCCCCCCTCTCTGTCCGGGCCCGACTCCTCTACTATCCCCATCATCGCATCATGATACAATGGGTAGACTTATACATCCAAAGGGGCGGGCTGTCAACTGCTCCCCGTGCTGCCGAAGCCACCCTCTCCGCGACCGGTGGCGTCGAGTGAATCCGACTCGACCCACTCGACCCTGGACACGGGGGCTATCACGATCTGGGCTATCCTGTCGCCCGCGGCTATGTTGAACGCATCCAAGCCGAGGTTCACCAGGAGCACCCTTACCTCACCCCTGTAGTCGCTGTCGATGGTGCCGGGGGCGTTGAGCACCGTGACCCCGTGCTTGATGGCTAGCCCGCTCCTGGGCCTGACCTGGCCCTCGTACCCCTCGGGGATCCCCAGTCGGATGCCGGTCCCGACGCTGATCCGTTCCCCCGGCAAGAGCAGCGCGTCCTCTGCGGAACGAAGGTCGACGCCGGCCGATCTCTCGGTAGCGTAGCCGGGGAGGGGGAACTCTATCGCCCTGCCCTCCCGCGAAATCATCACGCACACAGGCATCGCGGGCTAAGGCCTCCCCGACGAATGTCTGCGCGGACCTCCCCCTCCGGGGCGCCTGTCACCCCTGTCGCGCCCGGGTCCGCCCTCCCTGGGCCTGTCGCGCTCCGGCTGCGGGTTGTTTCTGCCGGCCTCGGCGAGCGCCTCGATCATACTCTCGCGCTCCCTCTCGGCGGGAAGCACGTCGGAGAGACCCTCGGCAGCTATGCGGCTCTCGTCGTCAAGGATGCGCCTCCTGGTGAGGTTTACCCGCCCCATGTCGTCGATCTCCTTGACCATCACGAGGACCTTGTCCCCTACCTTGAATACGTCCTCGACCTTTGGAATGCGGCGAGTGCTGACCTCACTCACGTGCAGCAGCCCCTCCTTGCCGGGAAGGCACTCCACGAAGGCCCCGAAAGTCATCAGCCTGGTGACTGTGCCGTGGTATACCTCGCCGGCCTCGAGGTCCTTCGTGAGCCCGCGGATTATCGACAGGGCCTCGTTGACCTTCTCCTGCGTCGGG